>JANLQQ010000127.1:0-14166 GCA_031367905.1 Novosphingobium sp. | reverse complement strand
CGGTACTGCCTTGGGAGACTGGGCTGCGGACACTGGCGGCCTCGGTTATCTGGGCGGTGCCATGCTGTTCGGCTCTGCCCTGCTGGCATTGGTGGCCCTATTCAGGTTTACCTCTATCAGCCGGGTCTGGCTGTTTTGGGCGGCCTTTATCCTCACCCGCCCGCTGGGCGCGACGGTAGGCGATTTCCTCGACAAGCCGCTGGCCAAAGGCGGGCTCGATTTCAGTCGGCCAGTCGCTTCACTGGTGCTGCTGGCAGCGATTGTAGCGCTGGTTTTGCTAATGCCGCAGAAGGCGGGGCGGCACCCCGCCTCTTGAAACAGGCTCAAGCATAGCCACCTTCAGTTCCATACCGGCGAACACACCCCGCCGAAGTGGACCGTCACATGATCGATATTCGTCCTTTCGCTGGCCTTGGCCATGCCGACCACGGCTGGCTGAACGCCACGCACCATTTCAGCTTCGCTGATTATCACGAACCGCGTCGAATGGGTTGGGGCGCGATCCGGGTGTGGAATGACGATGCCATTGCGCCTCAAAGCGGTTTCCCGCCGCACCCCCATAGCGACATGGAAATCGTTACATTTGTGCGCTCGGGCGCGATCACCCATCAAGACAGTCTGGGCAACAAGGGCCGGACTGGAACAGGTGACGTGCAGGTAATGAGTGCGGGCACCGGGATCGTCCATGGTGAATTCAATCTCGAGGATGAGGCTACCACCCTGTTCCAGATCTGGATCCTGCCCGATCGCGTCGGCGCCCCGCCCAACTGGGGACAGCGCGAGTTCCCGCGCGGTAAGCGGACGGGTACCTGGGAGATCCTCGCCAGCGGTGATGCCGAACGGGATGCAGCTCTGCCAATCCGCTGCGACGCGCGAGTGTTAGCGGCAGCGCTCGCTGCGGGGGACACGGTCACTTATCAGGCCGATCCCGTACGCCACCAATACCTCGTCGCGCCAAGTGGGCGTATTCGCATCAATGGCCTGGAAGCAAACCCGCGCGACGGCGTTGCAATCACCGGTGAGAACAGCATCACCGTGGAAGCCGTTGATGATGCTGAAGTGGTGATGGTTGACGCGCGCTGATCAGGCCCAGTCGGGCTTAAAGCGCCCTAGATTGGCAGAATTGCGCCAAAGGCGAGCCGCCAAACTGAGAAAGGCCCACCCCGGCAAGGGCGAGCCTCTCTTTCAACACGGCAATTTAACGAACAACTTTATCTGCCAATAGGAAGCAGAGCAAGTTAATCGGGCAATAAGCTAGTCTAAACTACGACCAACCCATTGAAATTAACGCATAAACCAGTCATAAACCCTCGAAAACAAGTCAATTTCAAGTTTTGAAGGCATATCATTTTCGGGTTTCGAAGCCATGGTAATCTCCTAACCAAAGGAGATTGATAGTTAAATTATCCTTAACTGGTTAACAAGCATTAAATCTTAGAAGCCCTGCCAGCTGTTGCCCCATTGTGGGACAATTGAACTAAATCAGTTAATTGCATGAATTTCATCGGCCTGCCGATATGATAGCCCTGGGCAATATCACAGCCCAGATTGCGCAGTGCTTCAAGTGTCGCGGCGTCTTCGATTCCCTCAGCAACGATCTCCTGGCCCAGCGCATGCGCCAGCCGAATCACGCTATCGACGATTGTGCGCTCGCGCGCGTCGGTGGTAATCGCCTGGACAAAGCGGCGATCGAGCTTGATTTCATCGCTCGGGATTTCGGCCAGATAGGCAAGGCTGGCCTGGCCAGTCCCAAAATCGTCGATCGACAACCGAAAGCCCATTGCCCGGAGCGCCGAGAGATTGCGCTTGGCCTCCTCACGATTGGCCATGTTGAAGGTCTCGGTCACCTCGAAAGTGATCAACGAGCAATCGGCCTGCGTGTCGCGGACTATGTCAGTAATGCGCTGAACCAGAGTGGGATGATCGACCAGCTGAGCCGAAAGATTGACACTGATCTGGAACGGTCCAGCGATCCGGTTCAGTTCCCGTGCCATGCTGATCGATTTTTCCAACACCCAATAGGTGATTTTTTCAATCCGCCCGGCCCGTTCCGCCTGAAGGATAAATGCGTCAGGCGGGATTGCGCCGCGTTCGGGGTCATCCCAGCGGATCAGAGCCTCTGCTCCGGAAATACGGCGGCTGCGGAAATCATATTGTGGCTGCAGTGCCAGCCAGATGTCGCCGTTGCGGAGCCCTTGATCGATCCGGGCGTGCAACGAAAGCTCCCACGGCGATTGGGCCAGGCGTTGCTGGCCGAACTCTTCGTAAAGCTTGCCCTTGCCCTGCGCCTCAATCGCACTGGCCAATGCCGACTGGATCCGGCTGATCGGCTTGCTCTCGATATTACGATCTAGCCCAAAATGAACATTGGTATCAAGCACATGGCCGTGAATTGCCAGCGGCGAGGAAAACATCGCCTTGAGGCCTTCCAGGTGACCAACCAGCGTATCAAGCGGCTTCGAGTCCTCAAGCCACACAAAGCCGCCATTATCATTGTCGAAAATTGCGTGGTCACCGGCGCCCAATGACAGGCGGCGCGCAATCTGGCGCGCGCATTCGCCATGAAATTCGCGCGGCAAGCTGGCGAGCATCTGTTCGTATTGGCTGACCGATACTGCCACAACATCCTGCGACCGGGCGATGCCGGATGCTGCCAATGCTTCGATATTGGGCAACCCTGACGCAGCGCTGGTAAACTGGACCCTATTTCGCCATTTCTGCGAGCTGCGTAGCGGCACATAGACCAACAGGGCGATGAACGCCGGCCCAATATCGACGATGACGCCAGGGCCGCTGAGCACTCCAGGTAGAACCAGAAGCCCCAGCGCGAGCGCTGTATAAATCAGCAGCTTGCCTTCGCGTTGCCGAAGCCGCTGACCAATAATCAGCAGACTGACCACGAACGCAAGAAAGGCCAACGGGCCTAGCGCCAGCGGTGATCCCCTCGCCACGCCTTCTTTGCCGGCAATATCCATGATCACACCGGGTACCTTACCGTGGCCAAAGAACCCAACGGCGGTATTGAGCTCGCGGTTGGTATTGCTGAGGAATACTGTGTGACTGGCAAGAGCCGAAACCCGCACCCTGCCGTTCAAGAGGGCCTTCGCATCGACCACCGGGATACTTTCCGGATTTAAGCTGAAGGCCGGATAAATCAGCTGACTCGGCGAAAAATGACGCGACCCTGCATTTGAAACAGACGGGACAATTTTACCTGAAACCTCGAAACTCGCAGGCGAATTGAGTGCAAATCCCTGAAAATTTACATTCCAGGCTGATGCAGCAACTTTGGTGTCAGGTGGAGCCGGGAATTTAGGAATAGTTATTTCGGAACTATTGTGTGCGGGTTTGACCGTGCCGCGATATACCAAAGTCACTTGGTTCCCGGCTAGTTTTACCGCCGCGTTGAGCTTCTGGTCGCCTGCGGGATCAAGACCTGTAACCGTTGGAAAATCAAGGAATACATGCCTGACCCCGGATTTTACCAGCATGCTCAGGAGTTTAGCCTGCTCATTCGTCGATCCAGCCACTGATCCGGCGCTGACAGGCATGCCACCGTCGAGAGAGATTACCGTCCCCTGCTGGACAACATAGTCACGCGTAGGCATTACTTTATACCAAGCGTTCCAATACGCATGATCGATGACCTGAGCGGACTTGGTCCAGACGCACAGAGCCGCTACCACGAGGGCAATGATCAGGGGTGATTTCAAATTGTTGCGCATTGACCCGCTGAGGTTGGTTTGGCTGACTTCAACCCTGTACCAGCGATATGGTTAAGAATACTTGAAAATCGCTCCTCGCACTTGCTCTAACCCGCTGGCTTCTGCCAATCATTGATCCAAAATGGTCCAAAATCGAGGACCAGCACAGCTAGAGAGCGTGATGCGATAAAGCTGTATCGCATCACGCTCTATAATTCTTGGTTGTCACGTGATTTATCCCGAAAAACCGGTTCCCACTTTTTCGCATCACGCGTTAGCTTATGCCCAATTTTGCCAGCGACCTGTCCAGCATCAGCAGTTGCCACAGCAAACGTGAGTAATCGGACTGCCCGGAAATATGCGCCTCGGCCAGCGCAGTCAGTCGCGGACCATCAAACCAGCCAATGCGTGACAGCGCCGCGCTGCTGCCGATTTCCCGCGCGGCGCTTGCCAATGGCCCCCGGAACCACTGGGCGATCGGGGTGACGAAGCCTTGCTTCTGGCGGTAGAGAATCTCGTCGGGCAGGTAACGCCGCATTGTTTTCTTGAGCAGCCACTTCCCCTCGCCCCGCCTCAGCCGCAACGATTCCGGCAAAGCTGCGGCAAATTCGATCAGGCGGTGATCGAGCAGTGGCTCACGCGCTTCAAGGCTCACCGCCATGCTGGTGCGATCAACCTTGGTGAGAATATCGCCGGGCAACCAGAATTTGAGATCGGCGTATTGGGCCCGATCGATCCCCGACCGCGCCGGGGCATTGCGCATCAAATCGGTGAACGGCTGCTCTGCCCGGTAAGCGCCGCGCAACTTTAGAAAATCGGGCGAATAGAGCGTATCGCGCAGTTCTGGCGGGATCACAGACAGCGCGCGGGCATAACCATCTTCACCGCTTGATCCAAGCGAGAGCAGTGTCGTTTTCGCGCGCAGCGGCCGAGGCGCCCAATCGGCCTTGGGATAAGCCCTGCCGAGCGAGCCAAATAGCGGCCCGCGAATGGCTTGCGGCACCAGCGAGCGCATTCGTTCCTCGCCGTGCTGGAAGATATGGCGCCGGTATCCGGCGAAAGCTTCGTCCGCACCATCGCCCGATAGCGCCACGGTGACGCTTTCGCGGGCGAGCTGACAGACCCGCCAGGTGGGCAAGGCCGAGGCATCGGCAAACGGCTCATCGAACATCGCCGCAAGGCCGTCCACCGCCTCAAAATCATCGGGCGAGACCCGGCGGCTGCGGTGATCCGTGCCAAACAGCGCAGCGACTTGGGCCGCGTAATTGCTCTCGTCCAAAGCCGGGACATCAAAGCCGATGCTGCAGGTTTTGATCGGTTCGCGGCTGTTTTCGGCCATCAGCGCCACCACGCTGGAACTATCGACCCCGCCCGAGAGAAACGCCCCGAGCGGTACATCGGCGACCATCCGTGACGTCACCGCCTGGCGCAGCAAATGGAGCAGCTCCGCCTCAAGGTCGGCAGCGCTGCCGTTGCGCCGCTCGGCAAAAGACACATCCCACCACTGGACCGGGGCTGGCAATGGTCCGCCGGATCGCAACAGCAACGCATGCCCGGCTGGCAGTTTGCTCACCCCGGCCAGGATCGAGCGGTGATCGGGAACATAGCCCCAAGCCAGGTAATCCTCGATCGCCAGCGGATCGACTTCGCGGCGCAGCAATGGATGGGCCAGCAGTCCCTTCAATTCCGAGGCAAAGGCGATGCTTCCGTCACTCAGCTGCGCATAGAACAGCGGCTTCACCCCCAGCCGGTCACGCGCCAGAAACAGGGTCCGCTGTTCGGTATCATAAATCGCAAAGGCGAACATCCCGTGGAGATGCGAGACACAACCAGGGCCCCAGCGCTGCCACGCGGCAAGGATGACCTCACTGTCGCCATCGGTGTGAAAAATAGCCCCGGTGGCGCGCAATTCCTCGCGCAATTCGCGGTAATTGTAAATCTCGCCGTTGAAGGTCAGGATCGCCCGTCCATCGGTTGAGACCATTGGCTGCGGCGATCCCGCAACGTCGATAATCGACAAACGCCGATGACCCAAGCCAACCCCGGGCCCGGTCCACACCCCTGCCCCGTCCGGCCCGCGATGAACCATCGCGTCGCACATCCGCGTCACCCGCAGCGGGTCAACCGGCTTGGGTGTGCTCACATGAAATATTCCGGCAATCCCGCACATCGGCGTTCGTTAGCGGAGGTGGGCCATGCGGTCCATCCACGTATCGAGCGGACCGGTGGCAATGCGGAATGCAGCCAGGCTGGCTTCTGGCGGGCCGGCCGCGTGCTCCTCAGCCGAAAGGATTAGCACCATCGTCGGGCGCGGGCGAAGCAGCAGGCGGTCCTCGATATTAGCGAGTTTGAGCCGAATATTACTACCAGTGAGCAGCGTTCCGGTACGGTAATAGGTCTCGGCCAGACGCTCGACCCGCCCTTCGGCAATCAACCGATCGGCCTTGGCATGGGGCACTTCGGGGCCACTTGCGGCCCACGCCCAGGGACTGTCAGGCCGCAGCGCCCCTTCACCATAACCGCCAGCTTCACGGCCTTCCTGCTGCGCTGAATAAAGCGCGTAGAATACATCGACCTTACGTCCGCTCGCGTCCTCGTAGCGGCCAAGCAAGCGGTGATCGGCACCGCCCGCGCGCGGTTCCCACCAGACCGCTGGACGATAATCGACCCGGTGCCAGCCCGAAACCACCGGGAGGGCGAGGTTTGCGGGCACTGCGGCGCTTTGCCGGTCCGCCAACTGCGCCCAGGCCTGCCCACCTACTGCCAATCCAAGCAGCCCGGCCAGTGCTGCCACCCAGTGCAGCCTGGCCTTCTCCAGCCGGTCCAGCAGTGGCGAGGCGGCGAGCGCAGCGGCATCGATCATCTGATCCTCAACCGCGCGATCAAAAAACCGCCACGACAGCGCCAGCACCAGGGCGATCACCATTGCAAAAAAGACCCAGCCGTAGATGATGTGATCGACCCCGCCGGCATAGGCCGCGCCCTTATACTGGGCGACATAGATCGTCCCCCAGGCCCGCACCCCGTTGGCTAGGATCGGAGCAGCGATAGCAAGCGCCAGAAACCCTGCGCGGCGTTTCCAGCTGACGAAGCAAACATTGGCGACCAGCGCGCCCAGCGCAACCATCGCGATCAGGAACTTCACTCCCGAGCACGCCTCGGCCACTTCGAACAGTCCGGCTGGCGTATCGATAAACACCCCGTTGACCTGCGCTGGAATCCCGCTGAGGTGGGTGAGTACAATCGTCAGCTTGGCGGTAATCGTCTGAAGCGGCGGGACCAGCTCATCGCCAAAGGGTACGAGGAAGGCCAGGTAACCCAGCGGAAAGATCAGCCCAGCGCAAACCCGCGGACCCAGCACCAACAGCGCGGATGCCGGCAGCAAGGCAACCGCGCCGATTTGACGAAGCAGGGAGAAGGCAGCAAAAGCGCCCAGCACCCAGATCAGGCACGCCACTGCCACAGCGATCAGCCCGGGCCACCAGGTTGAGGGAGCAAGACGCCACAGCTGCGGGACCCGCAGCCAGATCAGCCAGCCGGTGATCGCAGGGACCAGCAGGATGTGGTTATAGGTCGATGAATTCCACCACTGATCCGCCATCGCCTGCCAATCGCTGGCAAACAGGAACACCAATGCAGCCCACGCACCGGCGAGCTGCAGCATCGCCCCGCGCCACGGCCCAACGGCAGGTTCAGGCGGCATGGCGGACCGGGCGCCCCGGCAGCTTCAACAAGCCGCTCAGCGGGGCGAGCATGGCCTGCCAGCTCATCTGGCTGACCACATAACGTCTGGCTTCAAGGCCCATCAACCGGGCTTTGCGGGGTTGCGAGAGCAGCGCGATGCATTTTGCAGCCAGATCCTCGTCGCTATCGGCCACGGTAAAATGCTTGCCCGGCATGGCCGCGATGCCGGTCGCCGCGCCGCTGGTCAGCACCACGGGCAGGCCCATCGCCATCGCCTCGAGCACCTTGTTCTGGATGCCCCGGGCGATTTCCAGCGGGACCAATGCCAGATCGGCGGCGCTGAGCCACGGGCGCATATCGGCAACGCTGCCCCAGATGTGGCACCCGTGGATCCCATCAAGATCGGCCAGCGCTTTGCCTGGATTGCGTCCGATAACGTGGAAACTTGCCGAGGGCAGCTGCGCACGGATCAGTGGGAGGATCTGCTGTGCGGCCCGCAGCACTGCCGCCACATTGGGGGAATAATCCATCTGCCCGGTGAAGATCAGGCGTGGCCCGGCGCATGCAAGCATCTGTGGTTCGGGCTTGACCACGGCTGGATCGAACAACTGGCTGTCGATCCCGTTGCCAAGCGCGCGGATATCGCAAGCGACGCGGTCCACCGGGCCAAGCCGCGCTGCAAATACGGCGGCTTCTGCAACCGAGACCAGCAGGCTGATATCGCTGCGTCGCGCCAGCCGGGCCTCCTCAATCTTCAGCAGCTGCGCCTCGCGGGCCTCCAACCAGCGCCTGATGCCCGAATGAGCCTGGGCATAAGCCTCAAACTTCGCCGAATCGACATCGACGAAATCGAAAATCACCCGTCCGTCGTAATCCTCGGGAATGTACTGGCCCATCTGGCCCGAGAAGACATAGATCGTGCCAATCGGATGATCCCGCAGCACATTGGCGACGTAGCTGGCAATCTCCGGGCTGTAAAAAGCTGGCAGGCTGACCGGCTCGTGACGCAGCAGCGACTGGATCCCAGCCAGGATCAGCGGCTTGACCCGGCGGACCAGCCGGTAGCTGTGCGCCAGCCCCGCCAGCGCCGCTTCCTCGGCCATATCGCGATCATCGTCGGCAAAGGTTGCGACATGCACCGGGGCAAGTCCGGCCAAGGCCTTGAGGATGTGGTGCGAGCGGATCTTGTCGCCCCGATCCGGCGGGAACGGCATCCGGTGCGCCAGGAACAGGATCTGGTCGCTCATCCCAGCCCCCGAGCGATCAGCGGGCCAAGCCGATTGGCCAGCGTCAGCGGCAACTTGCGCCATAGGGCAATCCGCGAGGCATGTTTGGCGCTGGTGGGATCGGCATCGCGGGCGTCCATCCCCGGCGCGGTCCAGCTGGCATAGCCCAGCGGCTGCGGCTCAAATCCCCAGTTGCGCTTGAAATCAAACGCCCCGCTGCCGGTTTTGGAACGGCCGAAATCAAACTGGCTACAGCCGCGTCGGTGGGCATGGCGCATCAGCTCGAAATACATTCGGTCATTAGCGCGCAGCCTGCGGGCGGCGCGAGTTCCCCCGCCCCAATAGGGCATCACCACGCCTTTATGGTATAGCGACAAGACGCTCGCCACTGGCATAGAATCTTCGCGAATTGTCAGAATATCAGCATTTTCGCCAAAGCTATTCAGAACCTGCTCGAACAGAGCGCGCGGAAAAACCGGCGTTCCCAGGTTCCGCACGCTTTCTGCATAAACCGCATAATGGGCGGCGCGATCCCGCGCTGCTGTGCCGATCTCGATCGTCAGCTCGCTCACCAAGCCCTTGCGGACTTCGGCGCGCTGTTTGCGGGGAATGGCCAGCAGCTGCACTTCGTCGTCAGCTTGCAGATCGCTGACAAATCCGCAATGCGTATCATGGCGAATTTTCCAACCCGGCCGGTCAACTGGCAACACCCCGCCGCGCAATTCGATCGCCGGGCATGAACGGCGCAGCGCCAGTTCTTCCAAAGCCGCAAACAACGGTGCTTCGGCGCCCGCCGCATCGACCAGTATCCCGCCGCTTACGCCAAAGCCGCTTGACACCATCACCCGCCCGAACAGCGGTGAATGCACTTCAAGCAGCGGGAGATAGCCGGTCAGCTGATCGGCCTGCTCGGCGACCAGCGCCAGCGCGCGATTGCCAGAACCGGCAGCGACCGCCGCTTGCCATGCCGGACGATGAAACGGCGTGCTTTGCGGGTGCCGCGCGACAAATGCGTCAAGCCGCACCGCCTCGCCCGGACCAAGCGGCAGGCCAAAATCTATCAGCCGGATGGCCGTGCGCTGGGGAGCGAAAGGCGCGTTCAAGCAGCCAGTTCCGTCGCCCGCCCGGCTTCGCGTGAGGCAAGCACATCCATCCGGCCCCAATCGAATTCCATGATCAACTGCTTGAGTTTGTCCGCCATCACATCAAGGTTGGTGTAATGCCGGAACTTTGAACGGAGCGAAGCTGCCGTCACGCGCGGCTGCTGCGGATCAATTTCCCACGGGTGGAAATAGAACACCGCCGAACGGCCGTCACGGGTGTTGACCTGGCGGATTGCCCAGCGCGAAAAGCCATAGGGTAGCACGCGGAAGAACCCCCCTCCTCCGGCAGCCAGCCGCCTCCCGGCAAATTCGGCTGTGGTCACCGGAAGTTCGAGCAGATCGGACCACGGTAGCGGGCGAAAGGCAAACCGCGGGGCTTCGGGCCAGCCATAATGATCATGCGCGATCGGCGCGACGCTGGAGCTATAGGTAAAACCCTGTTCGGCCAGCACCATATAAGCCCAGGGTGTGCGCTGATCGATCGAAAAGCTGGGCGCGCGGTAGCCGGTGATCGAAACGCCGGAGGCATCCTCGATCGCCTTGCGGCTCTTATCCAGATCGGCGGCAAAGCTGGTCTTGTCCAGCGTGAAGACCCGGGCGTGATCCCAGCCGTGGCTGGCCAGTTCGTGCCCGGCATCGGCAATCCGGCGTAGCAAAGCAGGATGGCGTTGCGCCACCCAGCCGAGCGTAAAGAAGGTCGCCTTGACGTCTGCTTCGTCGAACATTTCAAGGATCGCATCGCAATTGCGCACAACCCGGTCACTCAGCCCGTCCCAAGTATCTCGGTTAATCACGCCTTCGAAGGCGCCGACCTGGAACCAGTCTTCAACATCGACTGAAAGGCCGTTGATCGGGCGGGGTTTTATCACGGATTCGTCCTCAATTCTTGATCAAGCGGCGGCGCGATTGGCGTCGTCGGCTTCAATCCATTCGATCAGCATGCCCAGCGTATGACGAATGGTCCGCTCCTGCTCGAGCATCCGGCCTTCGAGGGTGGAAAGTTTGGCCTCAAACCCCGATAGGCCAGCAACCGAAGCGCCAGTGGAAGCTTGCGGACCTTGTTGATTGGCCAGTTCGATAACGGCCTGTTGCAACTCGGCAATCTGATCATCGCGCTCGGCCAAAGCAGCCCTGAGCTGCGCCATGGTGACCGCGTCGACCGCCGCCGCTGAACGCTCCACTGGAGCTTCCCCGGCTCTGGTTTCCCCGGCTCTGGTTTCCCCGGCATGGCGGGTCAGTGGTAGGGTCCCGTCGCTTGCCAGCTCATCCAGAACGTTGGTCATCATCGCCGCGTCGATCCGCGCGCTTTGTTCGACCGAGCCAAGTAACAGCAGGCGGTTGCAAATCTGGTTGATCCGGCGCGGCACGCCGCCCGAAGCCTCGTAAAGTTCGGCATACAGGGGTTGATCGAATGCCGGATTGCCGTTCCAGCCGACGCACTTCAGGCGGTGCTCGACATAGGGCTGGACTTCGCCTGCCTCCATTGCGTCAAGGTGATGGGCAGCGATCACCCGCTGGCGCAGCTGTTCAAGCTGGGGATGATCCTGGATCATGCTGCGGAACTCGGGCTGGCCAAGCAGCAGCGTCTGCAGCAGCGGATGCGCGCCCAGCTGGAAGTTGGAAAGCATCCGCAGCTCTTCCAGCGCCTCGATCGTCAGATTCTGCGATTCATCGACCACCAGCAGGCAGCGACGCCCCGCGCGGGCCTCGTCATGCAGGAAGGCTTCGATCGCACCCAGCGCCGAGGCCTTGTCATGCCCATCGACGATCAGCCCAAACGCTTGCGCCACGACATGCACCAGCTCCTCGCCATCGAGCTTGCTGGTAACGATTTGCGCCGCGGTCAGCCGCGCCGGATCGACCGTTGCCATCAGATGCGCGACCAGCGTGGACTTGCCCGCGCCAATCTCGCCGGTGATCACCACAAAGCCCTCGCCCTGGGCCAGTCCATAGCCCAGATAGGACAGCGCCTTGCGGTGCGTCAGGCTTTCAAAATAGAACGCCGGATCTGGGGTAAGCTGGAAAGGTCGCCCGGTAAACCCATAGAAATCATCGAACATTTCAAATCACTCCATCAGGCTCAGAACGAATAGCGCAGGCCGACCAGCGCCGAGGCTGACCAGATATCCTGCAATAGTTCGCGGTTGACCCCATCAATCCCCACAGCAGCAGTTGCAGTCAGTCGGCCGCCAAGCGAACGGTAATAGGCCGCCGTTGCGCCCAGCGAGCTGACATCGCCAGACAAGGCATCTCCGCTTTGGTACCAATTGGCATAGAAATTAGTGCTAAACTTCGAGTTGCGATCGATTGTGCCGTTGAGATATGCTGCCGCCCAATAATTCTCGTCGATCACGCCATTGGCCAGTGCCAGCACAGTGCCCGGTGCGCCAATGAACTTGCGGCGATCATAACCCGCACCAAGGCCAGCCTGGATCCGGCCAAAGGTGACGCCATAACTGGCCATCATCCCGCGTGAGCGGAACACCGCCGAGCGCACCGAGCCAAGCGCGCCCGACAGGCAATTACCTTCCGCCTGCGCCACGACGCAGCCGCCTATATCGCCGGTCAGCGGATTGCGCGCCACCTCAAACTGGGTGGGCAAGCCCGCAAGCGCCGAATTGAGCTGGCCACCAAATCCGGTGATATTGTCATAAACCGAGATGTTGAGGCTGCTACGACTATCGGGCGCGTAGCCGAAACTACCATAATAAGTGGTCGAGCCATAGCGCCGTCCGACATGCGCTTCAAAAGCGGTGCGGCGGCTTGGGCGCCAGATCATGCCAACATCCCAGATCAACCCGCTGGTATCATAAGCGATTACCCGTGGAGCCGAATTGTCAGTCACCAGCCGGCCATCGCTGCCAATCACCGGCAGCCCGCCTGCATCACGCACGGCATCGCGGCTTGAAACCTGGACCTTTTCCCAGCCCACTCCGCCGACCAGCGCGATCTCGCTGCTTAGCGGCAGCGTCACATCGCCGCGTACGTGAAAGTCTTCGACCTGCTGATCGAGATTGGAGATATCTTCGCGGTCGTAACCGGCCCCAACCCCGATCCCGATCGGCAAAGCCTCACCCGCACGGGTTCCGGCGTGAATGCTGGCGCTCTGCACGATGCTGTCATCGAACACGTCAAGTCGGGTCTGTCCCGGCGCGATCGCAACCGCAGCTGGGCTTTCAACCCTGGTATAGCCGATCCGGTAGCCGCCATTGATGGCAACGTCGCCCATCCGGCCAGACAGCGAAGGTCCAGCATAAACCGAATAGACCTGCGTGACCGAAGATCCCGGAGCGAGCGGGCCGAGCACTGCGGCGCCATTGTTTTCAACTTTGCTCCGCGCCGCCAGTGCGCCAGCTTCAATCGTCAGCGCATGGGGGACGATTGCGGCCGAAACCCGCGCAACTCCGCTGATCGCATTGCCATTGGCGCTGGTGTTGCCCCAGCCGATCCGCCGCTCATAGCGAAGCGATACCGAGCCCTCGTTATTACGCCCACGGATTGCGGCATCGACGCCTGCCGCGAGCACAGAATAGGTCGAGGCTGCGCTGCCGGGCGAAAGCTCCATGTTCGCCACCTGGCCTGCCTCGATATAGGGCGTGATCGTGAGGCGCTGCGGCTTGATTGACCGGGCCGAAGCGGTTGCATCGCCATCATCGCTAGTGGCGAGCGCTGGCCCATCGTCATAAGACAAAGTCTGAGCCTGGACGCAGAGCGGCAGGGCAAGCGCGAGGCCGGCCACCAGCACGGCAAGCCGATGTGTCAGGTGAGCCATCATGCTCATGCGCCATATCCATAGTAAGTCCCAAAGCGGCGACCGCTGGGGCTGAAGTGAACCGCGTTGAGCAGCAACTGAAGGTTGGGACATCCCGACAGCAGCGAAATTGCGTCTTCGAGCGAACCCTGTCCGGTCCGGTCGGCGCGCGCAACCATCACCGCCTGCCCAACATATTTAGCCAGCTCTGCCGCTGGGGATGCGGCCAGGACCGGCGGCGAATCAAAAATGACGAAGCGATTGGGCGCACCCTCGGTCAGCCGGTTCAACACCGAAAGCGTCCGGGTGGAAGACAGATATTCGCTATCCGAATTGGTCGCATTGCCAGCCGGCAGCACCCACAGGCCCGGCACGTCAGTTCCGATCACGCAATCCGCCACATCAACCGATGGATCCGCCAGCGCATCCATCAGACCTGAGCCGCCTGGCAGGCCCAGTGCGGACAGCACTGAAGGCTTGGCAAAATCGGCATCGACCAGCAACACTTCGCTGTCTTTTTCCGCAGCGATCGACAGTGCCAGATTGACGGCGGTGTAGGTTTTGCCCTCACCGGAATGGGGCGAGCAGATCAGCACCCGCTGCGCGGCCCCGCCCATGCCCTTTTGGCGAAGCTCGGCCGTGGCGAGCAGCAGCTGGCGTTTGACGATGCGGAACTCTTCCAGCAGCGCGGTAACGCT
>JANLQQ010000106.1:0-12017 GCA_031367905.1 Novosphingobium sp. | reverse complement strand
TGCTCCGCCAGCGCCGCCGCTGCGGCCCGCTCTGTGGAAAGTATCCGATGCGGATACCACGATCTATCTGTTCGGGACGATCCATCTGCTCCCGCAAGGGATGGAATGGCTGAACGGCCCGCTAGCCGATGCAGTCGGCAGCGCGGACGAGCTGGTCACCGAAATTCCCGAAGAGGGCGATGGCACAGTGCAGACCTCGCTGATGGCCCGCGCCGTTTTGCCCAAGGGCAAAAGCCTGCGCGGCCTGATGACCAAGCGAGAGCGGGCCAGGTTTGAAGCGACGTTGACCGGGTTCAAACTGCCGGTGGCCAGTTTTGATAGCTACAAGCCCTGGTACGCCGCAGTTGTGCTGGCGACAATTCCGCTGCTGCGCGACGGTTTTGCCGTCGGTAGCGGGGTGGAAAATACCCTGGCAGAGCGAGTCAAGGAACGCGGCCGACCCCGCATCGGGCTGGAAACGCTCGATTATCAGCTGGCGCTGTTCGATGGCCTCCCGCAGCGCACCCAGCTGCGTTACCTCACCGAAGTAATCGAGGCACTGCCAACCTTGCGCAAAACCGTTGATGAAATCGTCAGCGAATGGGGCGAGGGTGATGCCGCAAAGCTGGCCGAATTGATGAATGCGGCAGAAGATGACCCGGCGATGGTCACCATACTGCTGACCAATCGCAACCGGACCTGGGCCAGCTGGATCAAGACCCGGCTCGCAGCTCCCGGCACCAGCTTTGTCGCGGTGGGTGCCGGGCATCTTGGCGGACCGGGCAGCCTGCAGGACCAGCTTTCGATGCTGGGAATTTCGGCACTGCGGGTTCAATAATGCGCCGCGTTCTCGTCGTCCTGATACTCAGCCTGGCTGCCTGCAAACCCCAGCCACGTGAGGTGGTGACCCCGGCAATGTGGGAAGTAACTGGCGATCGGGGTGAGCAAGCCTGGCTGTTCGGCACAATCCACGCGCTGCCCGCGCCGGTCGAATGGCGCTCCGCTCAGGTTGAAGTGGCACTGGCGGGATCGGACCGGCTGGTGCTGGAAATCGCCAATATCGACAACCAGGCGGCCTTGTCGCAGATCTTTGCGCGATTGGCCGCCAGCCCCGGCCAGCCGCCGCTGGAGACACGTGTCTCGCGCAAAGTCCGGCCTCAGTTGCTGGCATTGATGCGCGAATTCAAACTTGATCCCGGTCAGTTCGGCGAAACCGAAACCTGGGCCGCTGCGCTGACCATCGCCAATGCCGCGCAAGCCGAGGCCAACGCCGAGTTCGGCCTCGACCGCGAGATTTTGAGCGCAGCCAAAGGCAAGCCGATCGGCGAACTAGAAGGCGCTGCTGCCCAGCTCGGCTTGTTTGACGCCATGCCCGAAGCCGAGCAGCGCGATCTGCTGACTGCGATCGTAGTTGAAGCCGCGCAGGACACCGGTGAAGACCGCCTTGGCAACGCCTGGCGCACCGGCGATCTGGCAGTGATGGAGGCCGAGGCTCGCGCCGGCATGCTGGCCGATCCTGAACTTCATCAAGCGCTGTTGACTGACCGTAACAATGCCTGGGCAAACCGGCTCTCGGTCATGCTCCAGCAGGGCGCGCGGCCGCTGGTGGCAGTGGGCGCGCTGCATCTGGTCGGGGTAGACGGACTGCCGGCGCTGCTCACCGCCCGAGGCTATAAGGTTCGCCGGCTCCAATAGCCTTGCTTTTGGCCCGCTTTGCGATTAATGGCGCGCGCTTCCCCGATCATGGTCATCCCTGGAGGCGTGACGGGCGAATTGTGCAAATAGTGTTTTGAAAAGGTAGTTCAGATGAGCGATACTCATACCCTGCCGGCTGAGACGCGTGATCGGGCAGGCAAGGGAGCCTCCCGTGCACTGCGTCGTGAAGGCCGCGTCCCCGCCGTTATTTATGGTGGTAAGGAAGCCCCGCTTGCGGTCCATGTCGAAGAGAAGGAACTGCGTCGCCAGCTTGGCACCGGTCACTTCACCAACTCGATCGTGATGGTCGAAGTTGGCGGCAAGTCGATCCGTACCCTCCCTAAGGATGTGGCATTCCACCCCGTCAATGAGCGCCCGCTCCACGTCGATTTCCTGCGCATTACCAAGGATGCCAAGGTTACAGTCGATGTGCCGGTGCTGTTTATCAACGAAGACGCATCACCCGGCCTGAAGCGCGGCGGTGTGCTCAACATCGTGCGCCACGATTTGGAATTGGTCTGCGATGCTGACAAGATCCCCGATGATATCCAGATCGACGTTACCGGTCTTGAGGTTGGCGCGTCGATCCATATCAGCCATGTGGTTCTGCCCGCAGGTTCGGTCTCGGCCATCACCGACCGCGATTTTACCATCGCGACAATCGTTGCACCTTCTGCGCTGAAGAGCGAAGCGGGTGAAGCCGAAGAAGCACCGACTGAGGATTGAGGCTCCTTAAGCCCCTCCCCTTCAGGGGAGGGGTTGGGGTGGGGCCCATCCTCAAAGTTAGACCCAGCGGAGAGGCCCCACCCCCAGCCCCTCCCCTGAAGGGGAGGGGTGCAAGTGGTGCAACTCTGGGTCGGCCTCGGCAATCCCGGTCCGCAATATGCTATGCACCGGCACAATGTCGGCTTCATGGTTGCGGACACGCTGGCCGACGTTCACGACTTTGGTCCGGTCAGCAAAAAATTCTCTGGCTGGATTCAGGAAGGCCGGATCGGCGGGACCAAGATCCTGCTGCTCAAACCCGCCACCTTCATGAACGAAAGCGGCCGCGCGGTGGGCGAGGCGCTGCGGTTCTACAAGCTTGAGCCTGATGCGCTGACCGTGTTCCACGATGAACTCGATCTAGCCCCGTTCAAGGTCAAGCTGAAGCACGGCGGCGGCACCGCCGGGCATAATGGCCTGCGCTCGATCGATCAGCACATCGGACCGGACTTCCGCCGGGTCCGCATCGGCATCGGCCATCCCGGGCACAAGGACCGGGTGACGAACTATGTGCTGGGCAATTATGCCAAAACAGAACTGGACGATCTGGCAGACACGCTGGGCGCGATTTCGGCCGAGGCGGAGTGGCTGGCCAAAGGCGATGACGCGCGGTTTATGAATGATGTGGCGATGAGGTTGGCTGAGTAGCCAAAATCCGTCGGACCCGCTTACAAAGCGGTCGCTCCAAGATTGTCGTTAACCACTGAAACAGCTTAGTTTCCTGACTTGGCACATGGTTTGCGTCATTTGTCGTAAACCACGTGTTCCGTTTGGGGGGAAATCTATGTCGCTGTTGCTAAAACTTCTACCGATCGCTGCCGCCGCCAGTCTTGCGTTCGCTGCCACTCCGGCGCTTGCCGATCCGATCACGCTTGATGCTTCCACAGTCGGGCAGAGCTATACGTTCAACTATGATGGCTTTTCCAGCGGAACAACGATCGACGGGTTGACGGCCAGCACGACCTTCACACTGACGGGTACGACGGCAAACAGCTATACCTTCGACTACAGCGTTGCGAACACCACCAGCAGCCCGCTGACTTCGCGCGTGTCGAGCTTCGCCTTCAACACCGATCCGACAATCTCCAGCGCAACCTCCACCGGCGCGTTCAGCTATACCACGCTTGATTCGACCTATCCCAACGGGATTGGCAGCGTCGATGTCTGCTTCAAGGATGCGGCCACGGGCAGTTGTGCCGGCGGCGGCGGTGGCGGCATGACCACAGGTACGACCGGCACCGGCAGCTTCTCACTTAACTTTTCGTCTCCGATCAGTTCGCTGACGCTGAGCGATTTCTTCGTGCGGTATCAGTCGATCACCGGCGCTGGCAATATCACTTCGGCCAGCGGTGCCGGAACCATGACTTCGACCACTTCGGGCGGGACTTCGGTTCCTGAACCCGGTGTGCTTGGTATGCTGGCTGGTGGTATCATCGCGATTGCGCTGCTGCGCCGGCGCCGTGTGGCCCCGCCTGAAGCTTTCACTCCGGCTTACGCCTGACCCTATTTCCCCGCGTGCTCCGCCTCGGCGAGGTGCGCGGCAATGGTGACATTGGCTGGCGCCTTCTCTGCCGCAAGGCGGAGGAGGCGTTTTGCTTCGTTCACATCCTGGCCTGACTTGAAGCGCACCCAGCCCAGCGTATCGAGCACCGAGGGATTGGCCGGTGCCTGCTTTACTGCGCGCTGAGCGAATTCCAGCGCTTTGGCATCGTTGCCAAGCATCAGCTGGGCATTGGCCATATTGTTGAGCACCAGGACGTTGCGTCCGTCGGTCATCGCCAATATTCGATCATAAGCAGCCGCCGCCCGCGCCCAGCTCCCCCGGCGCATTGCGGCGTCCGCATCGGCCAGGTCACGCCCCAGTGCCTGTGAAGCGGGTGTGACCGCAAGCGGTGCCAATTGGGCGGCTTGCGGATCGCCGCTCAGCTTGCCAGCCTTGGCAATCAAGCTCAATTCCTCCGGTCGGACATCGGCCAGCATCGCCAGCGGCCGCAAAGTGGCAAGCGCGGTCTGCGCATCGCCAGAGGCCAGCTGAGCCTCTCCCAACAGCCGCACCGCAAGCCTTGCGCCTGGCCCGCTGCGGGTCATTGGCGTGAACTGAGCCATCGCCAGCTCGCTCTGGCCGAGCCGCAGCAGCGCCTCGCCATACAGCAGCCGGATCGGATCCTGTCGCGGCAGCCCCGCCTCGATCGACTGGACGGCAGCGCGCACCGCAGCCCAATCCTTGCGCGCTGCGGCAGCGCGCGCGCTCAGATAGACCACAGTCTGGTCTTTGGGGGCAAACGTGGATGCCCGCGTGACCGCCGCCTGCATTTGATCGAACCGGCCAAGATCGCCCAGCACCGCCGCCTGCCCGGTCAGGGCAGCAAGGCTGCTGGGATAGAGCTTTGCGGCTTGGGTAAACTGCTCCAATGAAAGTTTGAGATCGCCCTGGCGCAACGCAAGCTGGCCGCCGACCAACAGTGTATCAAGACCATCGGGTGCAGCTTTGGCGGCGCGTCCGGCCAGCTCCTTAGCCCCGGCAACGTCCCCGGCCATCAGCCGGAACCGGCAATAATCCGCAAAAGTCCGGGCGTTTCCGCCAGCTGCCATCGCCTTGGCGAAGTGATCGCCCGCGCCCGCCAGATCGCGTTTCTGGATTGCCGCCAAGGCCCGCAGCCGCTCGGCCTCGACCGAGCTCACATCGCCGAGCAGCGCCAACGCTATGTCCGGTGCCTGGCGCAGCAGCGCGGCTTCGGCGGAAAGTTCGGCCAGATCGCCTTGCGCCGGACCAGCCCTAACCAGCTTTTCCAAGGCGGCACCCGCACCTTCGCCGTCTCCCAGCGCGATCAGCGTCCTGGCCTGAAGCAGCAGCATCGCCCGGTCACCGGGTTGTTTGGCCAGGGCGGAGGCAATGGTTATCCGGGCAACCGGATAATCGTGTCGGGCGAACGCCGTCTGGGCCTTGGCAAAACTCTCGGCCGGACTGTCGCCACAAGCCGACAGCGCCAGCAGGATTGGAAGGATGAGCAGCTTTTTCATGCTGTGCAACCTATACCCAAAGACTGAAATATCCGTGAAACTGGCCAAACCGCCACAGCCCCGCTATGGGCGCCCGCTACGGCGGCATTCGCCTGCGCGCAGGAGCGAATAATGGGTTTCAAATGCGGGATCGTCGGGCTGCCAAACGTGGGCAAGTCCACCCTGTTCAACGCGCTGACCGAGACACAGTCGGCGCAGGCGGCGAATTATCCGTTCTGCACGATCGAGCCCAACGTCGGCAATGTCGGCGTACCCGATGCTCGGTTGGATAAGCTCGCCGCGATTGCTGACAGCGCAAAGATTATCCCGACCCAGCTTGGGTTTGTCGATATCGCGGGTTTGGTGCGCGGTGCCTCCAAGGGCGAGGGCCTTGGCAATCAGTTCCTTGGTAATATCCGCGAAGTCGATGCGATCATCCACGTGCTGCGCTGTTTTGAGAACGATGACATCCAGCATGTCGAAAACAAGATCGATCCGGTGTCGGATGCCGATACGGTAGAGACAGAGCTGATGCTCTCGGATCTGGAAAGCCTGGAAAAGCGGGTGCCCGCCGCACAGAAGAAATCAGCGCAGGGAGATAAGGAATCAAAAATCATCGCCTCGGTGCTGGGCCAGGCGCTCGATTTGCTGCGCGCAGGCAAGCCCGCCCGGCTGACCAAGCCAAAGGACGAGGAAGAAGACCGGGTCTTCAAGCAGGCCCAACTGCTCACCGCCAAGCCAGTGCTGTATGTCTGCAACGTCGAGGAGGGATCCGCCGCGAGTGGCAACGCCTTTACCGCCCAGGTATTCGAAAAAGCCAAAGCCGAAGGAGCCAATGCGGTAATCGTTTCGGCTGCAATTGAGAGCGAGCTGGTCGGGATGGAGCCCGAGGAAAGGATGGTGTTTCTTGAGGAAATGGGCCTGCATGAAACCGGCCTCGCCCGGATCATCCGCTCGGGCTATGAACTGCTCCATCTGCTCACCTTTTTCACCGTTGGCCCCAAGGAAGCCCGCGCCTGGACTGTCCACGCCGGGGCCAAGGCACCCGATGCGGCAGGCGAAATCCACTCCGACATGCAGCGCGGCTTCATCCGCGCCGAAACTATTGCCTATGATGATTACATCGCGCTGGGCGGCGAAAGCGGAGCCAAGGATGCCGGCAAGCTGCGCCAGGAAGGCAAGGAATATGCGGTGCAGGACGGCGATGTGATGCACTTCAGGTTCAATGTCTGAGCGGAGGCCGATCGTGCAGTTTTTTGAAGATCTTGAAGTCGGCGCCAAGGCCAGCTTTGGCCGTTATGAGGTAACCCGCGACGAGGTGATCGAATTCGCCCGCAAATATGATCCGCAAGCCTTCCACCTCGATGATGCCGCCGCCGCAAAAACCCATTTCGGGCGGCTTTCCGCGAGCGGCTGGCACACCTGCGCGATGGTGATGCGGATGCTGGTCGACAATATGGACTCGCGCAAGCAGGCCGGACTCGGCTCACCCGGACAGGATGAACTGCGTTGGCTCAAACCGGTCTATCCCGGTGACGTCCTGCGGATTGAAACAGAGCTGACGGAAAAGACCCGCAGTCGCTCCCGTCCCGAAATGGGCAGCATGCGCTCGATCATTCAGGTCTATAATCAGAATGATGTGATGGTGATGAGCATGAAGTCAATCGGCCTGATCCGCGTGCGCAATCCCGCAGCTTAGCGCCGCCCGAACAGCTTTTCGATATCGCCATGCGCCAGTTTGACCCAGGTTGGCCGTCCGTGGTTGCACTGACCCGAGCGCGGGGTTACTTCCATTTCGCGGAGCAACGCGTTCATCTCGGCCACGCTGAGGATCCGCCCGGCCCTGACCGAGCCGTGGCAGGCCATCGTCGCCAGCACCAGATCGAGCCGTTCGCCCAGCAGCAGTGCATCACCGTTCTGGGCCAGATCATCGGCAATATCACGAACCAGCGCCTGGACATCGCCCTTGCCCAGCACCGCTGGAACCGCCCGGACCAGCATCGCAGTTGGTCCGAACCGCTCAAGCGCAAGGCCGTATTCCGCCAGCTGCCCGGCACGTTCTTCAAGCCGATCACAGTGCGGCTCGTCCAGTTCGACCACTTCGGGCAGCAGCAGCGCTTGCGAAGCAGCGATTGCTCCTTGCGCGCCGGCTGCCTTGAGCCGCTCCAGCACCAGCCGCTCATGCGCGGCGTGTTGATCGACGATAACCAGGCCGTCAGCCGCCTCGGCAATGATATAGGTCATGGCTACCTGCCCGCGCGCGACGCCCAGCGGATAGTCGGCGCTCTCGGCAGTTGCCTCCTCGGCCTTCGCGGATGGTGGAGCCATGATCGCCGCTTCGTAGCCGCGCCAGGCCTGCCCGGCTTCGGCAACCCGCGATGGCGGCGCGGAATATTCCCGGTCGAACAGCGCTCCCAATGACTGCGTCGCCGGGGCAATCGGCTCTGCCTGCCAATTGCCCATCGCCGCCGCAGAGGGCGCTTGTGCGCTGCGCTGCCCCGCCCCTTCGAGCGCATGGCGCAGACCGCTAACCAGGAAACCGCGGATGAAGGCCGGATCACGAAAGCGCACTTCGGTCTTGGCGGGATGGACATTCACATCGACTTCTTGCGGCGGGAGATCGAGGAACAACGCCAGCACCGCATGCCGATCGCGCGCCAGCATATCCGAATAGGCCCCGCGCACCGCCCCGATCAGGAGTCGGTCCTTCACTGGCCGGCCGTTGACAAACAGATACTGATGATCGGCCACGCCGCGATTGTAAGTGGGCAGGCCGGCGACCCCAGTCAGCCGGGCAAGACCATCGCCGAGCGGACGCTCAACCGCTATCGCCACGCCATCGTTGGCAAGCTCCCGTGCGACGATCCGGGCCACGCGTTCGGCCAACTCCTCGCCCGGCTGAACCGCCAACACCCGCCGGCCATCATGCTCAAGCGTAAAGCCGACGTCAGCCCTCGCCATGGCCAGGCGGCGGACCACATCGAGGCAAGCGGCATATTCACTGCGCGGCGAACGCAGAAACTTGCGCCGCACCGGGACCTTGCCGAACAGTCGCTCAACCCGGATCCGGGTTCCCGGCGGCAGCGCTGCAGGGCCATCGCTCACCAGTTCGCCATGATCGATTACCCGGCGCCAGCCTTCTCCGGCGCTCTGAGGGCGGCTTTCGATGGTCAGCAACGAAACGCTGGCGATTGAAGGCAATGCCTCGCCCCGGAAGCCGAGCGTGGTGACCAGCTCAATCGCTTCATCGGGCAGTTTGGAGGTGGCGTGCCGTTCAAGCGCCAGGGTAATCTCGGCCGGGTCCATCCCGCAGCCATCATCGGTCACTTCGATCAGATCGAGCCCGCCGCTGACCAGCCTGACTGCGATTGCGCCTGCCCCGGCATCGATCGCATTTTCGACCAGCTCCTTGAGCGCAGCCGCCGGACGTTCAACCACTTCGCCCGCCGCGATACGGTTGACCAGGGCTTCTGGAAGGCGGCGAATACTTGGCATCGGCTTACCCTAGCGATGAAGTGGCGGGATTTCGAGCCAGGCAGAACATCTTATACGATCAATCGACACAAATTTTTGGCCTTTGCGCCGGGCTTGGGTTAAGGACCGCGTATTCACGCCCAACCACCGGCCTAACGCTGCCGCACAATTTTGCGGCAAGTGGCTGAAAAGTGTATGGAAATTATATGGCCTCGATCCTCTCGCGATTCTTGAAATTCGGCGCCCAAAACATGGCAATCGATCTGGGGACAGCCAATACTTTGGTCTATGTTCAGGACCGCGGGATCGTGTTGAATGAGCCTTCGGTGGTTGCCATTGAAACTATCAACGGGATCAAGCGGGTCAAGGCTGTGGGCGATGAGGCCAAGATGATGATGGGCAAGACGCCTGACAGCATCGAAGCCATCCGCCCCTTACGCGACGGGGTAATCGCCGATATCGAAGTCGCCGAAGAGATGATCAAATACTTTATTCGCAAAGTCCACGGCGGCAAGCGGAGCCTGTTTCGTTATCCCGAAATCGTCATCTGCGTCCCCTCGGGCTCAACCTCGGTCGAACGCCGGGCGATCCGCGATGCGGCGTCCAACGCCGGGGCAAGCCAAGTTTACCTGATCCTCGAGCCGATGGCTGCCGCAATCGGCGCCGACATGCCGGTGACCGAGCCGGTTGGCTCGATGGTAGTGGATATTGGCGGCGGGACGACCGAGGTTGCGGTGCTGTCGTTGCGCGGGCTGGCCTACACCACTTCGGTCCGGGTTGGCGGCGACAAGATGGACGAATCGATCGTCAGCTATGTCCGCCGTCACCATAATCTGCTGATCGGTGAAGCGACCGCAGAGCGCATCAAAAAGGATTACGGCGTCGCTACGGTTCCGGCTGACGGGATCGGCGAATCGATCCAGATCAAGGGCCGCGATCTGGTTAACGGAGTGCCCAAGGAGATCACCATCACCCAGGCCAACATCGCCGAAGCCTTGTCCGAACCGATCGGCGCGATTGTTGAAGGTGTGCGGATCGCGCTGGAAAACACCGCGCCGGAACTGGCGGCCGATATCGTCGATCAGGGCATCGTCCTGACTGGCGGCGGCGCTTTGATCAAGGGGCTGGATGAATATCTGCGCGAAGAAACCGGGCTGCCGGTCAGCGTCGCGGAAGATCCGCTTTCGTGCGTCGCGCTTGGCACTGGACGTGCTATGGAAGATCCGATCTATCGTGGCGTGTTGATGACCGCTTGACCGCCCTGCAGTAAGGAGAGCGCATGGCGCCGCCGACCAACCGGCGCTCCGGACATTCCCGCAGGGCGCAATATTCAAATTTTGTCGGTTATGTGATCGCAATTGCGGGCGCTCTGGTTGGCGTCGTGCTGCTGCTGATTTCTGTGAATAACGCCAACGCATTTTCCGGTCTGCGCACTGCTGCGCAGGATACTGCTGCGCCCGCCGCGCAGCTTGCCACCACCAGCCGGACCTCCTCGCAAGGACTATGGGCCACGATCTCGGGTTATTTCGTCTCGGGAAGTCAGAACGCGCGGCTGCGCCGCGAAGTCGAAGAGTCCCGCGTCCGGCTGGCCGAATTGGCCGCCGTGAAGGAAGAAAACACGCGGCTGAAGGGCGTCCTGGGGCTGATCGAAGAAGTGCCAAGGCCGGTTGCTGCAGCAAGGCTGATTGGCTCAACTTCATCCAGCACCCGCCGGTTTGCAACGCTTGGCGCGGGATCGCGCGAAGGCATTGGCGTTGGCATGCCAGTGCGCTCGCCGCTAGGACTGGTCGGCCGCGTGCTTGAAGTGGGCCGCACGTCTGCCCGGGTGTTGCTGATTACCGATACCGAGAGCGTGGTGCCAGTACGGCGGGCGAGTGACGGAATTCCTGCCTTTGCCACGGGCCGGGCTGACGGCACCATCCAGCTGCGCCTGATCAGTCTGGGGATCAATCCGTTGAAGCGCGGCGATGCTTTTGTCACATCCGGATCAGGCGGACTTTACCGCCCCGGTATTGCCATCGCGGTCGTCGCTCGGGTCACCGTGGACGGCGCGATTGCTAAGCCGCTCAGCGATCCGGGGACAACCGAATTCGTGGTAGCCGATCCGGTCTGGGAAGAGGCGACCAAGGGCGCTGAATTGCCGCCGCCGGGCGCTAAGCAAGCGAAGCCCTGATGCCGGCACAGCTTCCCATTCCTCTGCCGCGCCAGCTGCGCGATGTGACCCGCAAGAAGATCAACCGGGCGCCTTCTCCGGGCCTGGCGATGGTCGTGCCCTGGGTTCTGGTCATGCTCGGCAGCCTTAGCCCGACCTGGCCGATCATCGCCTCGGCCCCGGTGCTTCCGCCGTTCGGTTTCCTGTTTCTGATTGCCTGGCAGCAATTGCGCCCAGGGTTATTTCCGGTCTGGGCAGGCCTGCCGCTGGGCATGTTCGATGATCTGTTCAGCGGTCAGCCGTTCGGTTCGGCTGTACTACTGTGGTCGTTGGCAATGATTGCGATTGCGATGATCGAGAACCAGTTTCCCTGGCGCGGCTTTGCCCAGGATTGGCTGGCTGCAGCCGCGATTATCACCGCAGGCCTGATCCTTGCCTTGGCGCTGGCCAATGCCGGTGGCGGGGGAACCGCACTTGCGGTGATTGCCCCGCAGCTGATCGTGTCGATCCTGATCTATCCGCTGACCGGCCGGGTTGCCGGGCTGGCCGATCGCTTCCGGCTGCTTCCGATCCGGGAGCTGTGATGATCAGCGGGGCGGCGCAGCATGTCAGTTCGGGCACACTGAAAAACAGTTTTGATCGGCGCAGCGTGGTGATCGGGGCGGTTCAGGGCGGGCTTGGCGTGTTGCTGGCCGCGCGGATGGCTTGGATTGGCGTTGCCCAGAATGAAAAATACAAGCTGGAAGCAGAAAGCAACCGGGTCAATCTGACCCTGATCCCACCGCGCCGCGGTTGGGTACTGGATCGTGGTGGCGCACCGCTCGCCTCAAACCGCGCCGATTTCCGGGTCGATCTGATCCCTGATCGGTTGGTCGATGCCGATCGCACCGTGGATGAGCTGGGCAAGCTGCTCAATCTCACTGCGGTCGATGTGCGCGATTTGAAAGACAAG
>JANLQQ010000011.1:0-6060 GCA_031367905.1 Novosphingobium sp. | reverse complement strand
GATCGCGCAGATGCTGGCGGTCGATCGGATGACGCAAGCCCGGGAACTGCACGGGATCGAGCACTGGCTTGGGCGAACGCGGCATAGCTGCAACTTCTGTCGCGGCGTTCGGCTGGACTCCTTCTGCCGCAACTTCAGCGTCTACATCGGCCTGACGGCGATATCGGCTGGCGCGTTTGGTGGTGGACGCCAATAGTTCTTCGGGGATCGGCGGCGGGCCAAGCCGGGCTAGATCATAATTGCGCACGACCCGCTCGATCAGCGTGGCCTTTTCGCACGCTTTTTCTCCGTCGCGGGCTTCATCCGTCGGGGGCATGGGGATTTTACTCTGCTCAGTCATGCCCGCCCCTCACGCAACCATGCTGCGCTGAATGAATTCGACTGTGAGCAGCAGGACAAACAACCCACCCAGCGCCCCGCTTCCGGCGACGAAGTATCTGGACCGTCTGGCCCTTAACTCCCGGCCCGCATCGGTTAACGTCTGGGTGATGGCACCCAGCACCGGCAGGCCGAGCGCACGTTCCAGCCCAGCTGTAGTGGCGAAGGTTGACCGCAGCTGACCCAGCGCAAAGGCAGACCCGGCTCCGGCCCCAAGCCCCACCATCAACACACCAAACAGCAACAGCGGGCGATTGGGCGCGATCGGCGCTCGCGGAGTGGTTGGCGGATCGATGATCTGGAACTTGACCGCATTGCGCTCTGTCTCAACCTGACCGCGCAGCCGCAGTTCTACGCGGTCCTGCAGCAGCTTGTCATACTGCTGCTTGAGCACGTCGTAATCGCGATTGATCCGCTGTTGTTCGGCGGCCATGGCTGGATTGGAGAATTGCTGCGCCGTGATCTGCGCGATTTCGGACTGAACCGAGGCCCGGCGCGAGCTTAGCGACTGGACGTTCGCCTGACGCTCAGCCTTGATCGACAACAATGAGCTGTATGCCGGATTTGGCATCCCCCCTCCGCCGATTTCAGCCCCCGCCGCTCCGCGCAGCGCGTTGACCTGGTTCCTCGCCGCAATCACATCGGGATGGTTTTCGGTCAGGCCGCGCGCGCGCATCGCCGATAGATCGGCCTGGGCCTGCGCATAGGCCCCGCGCGCTCCGCCGACCGGGCCGATGCTGGCGATCGAAGCTGGCGTGCCGGCCAGCTGACCGTTGATCGCCGCCAAAGCGCTTTGGGCAGCAGCCAGATCGGCATCAATCCCGCGCAGTTCCGCCCGGCTTGCTTCAAGCCGCTGGATCACTGTGGTGCCGCCCTGGGCCAGCATCGGGTTCTGCGCTTCAAACGCCAGCCGTTTCTGTTCGGCTGTTTCAAGCTGCTTCTGGCGATCGGCCAGCTGCTGATCCATGAAGCCGATGGTCCCACTCATCTCGCCCCGGCCGCCGGACAGATTCTCTTCGCGGAAGATATCGATCATTTTCTGGACGATTTCCTGGGCCAGCTTGGCGTTTTCAGCATCGGACAGCGAACCGTCGTTTGAAACGGCGGTGATCTCGAACAGATTTTCCTGCTCGCTCCTCACTTTGATTCGCTTGGCCAGCGAAAGGACCATGTTTTCCATCTGCTTGGGCGTGGTCACAGTGTCATTGATGCTGGTTGAGCGGACCACTTTCTCAAGGTTGACCGCGCTGGTCAGCGTTTGACGCACCCGTTCGATATCGCGCTTGCGATCATTTGTGCCGATGCCGATTTGCTCGGCCAGCGCATCATCAAGCTGGATGAATATCCTCGACCGTGATTCATACGAATTGGGAACCATCGCCACCACCAGCCAGCCTAGCAGACAAACCGCCCAGGCAACGGCAAGCGCCAGCCAGCGGCGGTGCCAGACCGAATAGAGCGCCGAGCGCAATTCATCGTAAATGCTGTTCATCGCTGCGGTCCTGTCGGCGCCTTTCTCAAAATGTGCTCTCAGGGATGATGATGACGTCGCCGGGCCTCAGCATGACATTGGCGGCGCTATTGCCCTTGCGGAGCAAATCGCCCAGCCGCAGCGCATATTCCTTCTGGCGGCCACTTTCCTTGTCGAACCGAATCAGCTTGGCCCGGTTGCCCGCAGCAAATTCAGACAGCCCGCCGACCGAAATCATCGCATCAAGCAACGTCATATTGGCGCGATAAGGCAGCGAGGCTGGTTTTGCAGTCGCACCGACAACCCGGACCTGCTGGCTGAAAGTGCCGGCAAACTTGTTGACGATCACCGAAACAAGCGGCTCCTGGATATATTGCGACAGCTCAAGCTTAATGTCTTCGGACAGCATCGAGGGGGTCTTGCCGACCGCCGGCATATCGGTGATCAACGGCGTGGTGATCCGTCCATCGGGCCGCACCTGCACGCTCGCACCTAGCTCCGGGTTGCGCCAGACGAAGATCGTCAGCTCATCCATCGGGCCGATCACATACTCCTCACCCGGGCCCTCCTGCATCGCCACAAACGACGCGGCGGGAAGCTGCGGACCGCTGGACGAGCCAGCGCAACCGGTAAGAGTAACGCTGACCAAGGCGCTGAAGGCAAGCAGGCGAGTGGCGCGGTTCTGCGGCATTGGGCATATCCTCAATCAGAGCCGCGCCGCCGTTTGGGCATGCCCTTCCCACGCGAAGGCCCGACTATTCAAGCTACGCTATGGTTTACAAGGGTGAACATTGCGTTAGCCCTGTCGCAACTCGTCTCGATATGGGGAGTTTTGTCAGCCTCGTCCCGAATCAGGACGGCGCTTGCCGAAAGGGTTAAACCAGCAGCTCTTGCGCCGGACCGTGGCCCAGGAACAGCGCCGGGCTAGCCGTCGCACCATAGGCCCCGGCGCAGAACACCGCGACCAGATCGCCCACCTCGGCGCGGGGAAAACCAGCCTTGTCGGCCAGCCGATCAAGCGGCGTGCACAGGCAACCGACGACGGACGCAACCTCTTCGACCGAAGCATCGAACCGGCTCGCGATCGCAACTGGATAATTGCGCCGGACCACCGTGCCAAAATTACCCGATGCGGCGAGCTGATGATGTAGCCCGCCATCGGTGATCAGATAGGTTTCACCGTGACTGATTTTTCGATCAACGATCTGGGTCAGATAAACTCCGGCTTCGCCAACCAGATAGCGGCCAAGTTCGATACAGAATTGGGTATCAGCCAGTGCAACGGGCAAACGGGAGAATTGCTCACCCAGTGCAGTGCCGATGCAGTTGATATCCACCGGGGCGTCGCCGGGGAAGTAGGGAATGCCAAAACCACCGCCCAGATTGCAATGGGTCAGGGCGGCACCACAATCTTCTGACAACCTTGCAGCCAGTTGCAGGGTCTGGCGCTGGGTCTCGATAATCGCCTCAGCATCCAGCGATTGACTGCCTGCAAAGATATGAAATCCGCGCCATTCTGCGCCGCTGGCGATAATCTGGCGGACCAGCGCAGGCACCCGCACAGCATCAATTCCGAACGGTTTGGCTCCCCCGCCCATCTTCATGCCGGAACCTTTGAGATCGAAATCGGGATTTACCCTGACGGCCAGCCGCGGAGTTTTGCCAAGCCGCCCGGCAATCGCCAGAGCCCGCCCCGCCTCGCCCTCGGATTCAAGGTTCAAGGTCACGCCAGCGGCGATTGCCGCTTGCAGCTCAGCATCGCGTTTGCCAGGGCCAGCAAAGCTGACCAGCGCGGGTGCAATGCCCACTTCCTCAACCAGCGCCAGCTCGCCGGACGAGGCGATGTCAAAGCCATCAACTAAATCAGACATTACCTGAAGAAGCGGCAAATACGGATTTGCTTTCACTGCATAATTAATCGCCAGTCTCTCAGGCATTGCCGCGCGCAAGCTGGCCATACGTTGCCGAAGCAAGGCGGTGGAATAGACAAATAACGGGGTTGATCCCGCCTGCGCGACCAGCGCCGAGGCCGTCTGACCATCAATCGCCAGCTCGCCATCGATGGCAGCATATCCTGCCGGGATCGGACCGAGCGGCTTCATGCCGCAAGTTCCGCATAAAGCCCGGGCCGGTCAATCTTGCCATTGGGTCCGATCGGCATCGCACTGCGCCAGTGAATTTTCCTTGGCTGCATAAAATTAGGCAATTGTTGCATGAGGATACGTGGTAACACTTCCATCGCATCCGAGCTTCCTGGGGCGGCGCGAACGATCAGGTGCACGGCCTGCCCCAATCGCTCATCGGGAATTCCAAGCGCAACCGCCTCGGCCACCAGCCCACTGGCCAGCGCAACCTCCTCAATCTCCTGCGGGCTGATCCGGTTGCCCGCGCTTTTAATCATCGCATCGCGGCGACCGACGAAATAGAGCAAGCCATTGGAATCGCGCCGGACCCGGTCGCCCGACCAGACCGCTATTCCGCCATAGCGAGATGCCGCCGGGGCCGGCTTGAACCGCTCTGTTGTTCGCTTCGCATCCTGCCAATAGCCCTGAGCCACCAGCGGACCACAATGAACCATCTCACCCTCTTGATCATCTATTGCGGGCAAACCATTGTCTGAAATAACAAATACTTCAGCGTGCGGAATGGCCTTACCGATCGAGCTGGGGTGCGCATCGACCAGCGCCGGATCGAGAAAAGTGGACCGAAACGCCTCGGTAAGCCCATACATCGGGAACAGCTTTGCCTGCGGAAACCGCATGCGCAGCTGCCCCACCAGATCAGGAGCCAGCGCGCCGCCGCTATTGGTCAGGCGGCGCAGCTTTGCGGCAGTCTCGCGCGGCCATTCCAGTTCAGCCAACTGGATCCACAGTGGCGGCACGGCGGCCAGCGTGGTGACGCCGTGTCGCTCAACTGCTTTTACCACATCACGGGGTGTGAGGTAATCGAGCGGAACAACACTGGCCCCGGCATACCAGCTTGAAAACAACTGGTTCTGCCCATAGTCGAACGACAATGGCAACACCGCCAGCACGCGATCCTCGCTTGCCAGGCCAAGAAAACTGGCGACACTTTCGGCGCCGAGCCACAAATTGGCGTGGCTCAGCATCACGCCTTTGGGCTGACCGGTCGAGCCGCTGGTATAGAGAATGGCTGTCAGATCGTTCGGGGCGGCCGCAGATGGGGGAAGTTCTGCTCCCCCTTCCAGCGCGGCGCCCTCGGGCATAACCACACACCCATCAGGGACATCGCCGGGTTCAAGCGAACTCAGCCGCGCTGGCGTTCCCAGCAGCAGGGATGCGCCGCTATCGCCAAGGATATAAACCACTTGGCCGCGTTTGAGCAGCGGATTTATCGGCACATAGACTAGCCCGGCCCGCGCCGCAGCTAGCGGCATGAGGCAAGTCAGCTCCCCCTTTGCGGCCCAGCTTGCGACCCGGGCACCGGCATCAGGCACCCGATCCCGCAGCCACCCGGCCAGGCGGGAGACACGCATCCTTAAGTCCTTGAAGCTAAGCGTAGCCTCGCGCAGGATAAGCGCCGGGGCTGCATCGGCTCCGCGCAAGACCAAATGGTCGAGCGGCCGGATCAATTGGTCAGTTTCGGCGCGCACGGGTTGGGTTTGGCTCCAGGCAGGGGGATCGGACGGTTGATCATCATTGAGTATCACGATGATCTTAAAGAAGTGCAAGCCGATGGCGTGCTGGCGGAATTGCTCAGCGCGCCGAGCGCAAACGCGCCGTTTGAACGGCTGGAATGGTGGCGGGCGCTGGAGGCAGAATGCGGGCTGATGCCTTTCATGGCGATCGCCAAAGACGGCGAGCATCGCGCGGTCTTACCAATGTATCACATTCAAAGACGGCTTGAAGCTTTTGCAAACTGGTACAATTTTCGCGTCGGTCCGCTATTCTCCTCCGGCGCTGACCCAGCTGCGCTGCTGACCGCACTGGCGCGCGATCTGACCGGTGAAGCTACGCGCATCGTGCTTTCCCCGCTGCCTGACGAAGCTGGCGAGACCACCGCGATTGCCGCAGCGTTCCGCCGCGCAGGCTGGTGGGTATTTCGTTCGGTTTGCGACACCAACCATATCCTCCGGGTCGATGGGCGAAGCTTTGCCGAATATCTGGCGGCGCGCCCCGGCGCGTTGCGGACAGCGCTGAGACGCAAGGCAGATAAGGTCGAGATATCGATCGAAACGCACTACAACCCGG
>JANLQQ010000093.1:0-6095 GCA_031367905.1 Novosphingobium sp. | reverse complement strand
CGCTCTCCCCCCGAAGGTAAGCTTTACACCATCAGCACATCGCTCTGGATCATCAGGGCGCTGCCCAGGCTGATCGAGAGATCGGCCACTCCATCGCCGTTGACATCGCCTTGCAGAAAACCACCGGCAAACCGCAGTTCGCCCGCCGTGTTCGAGAAGGCAGCGCCGCCGATCCAGCTGAAGTCAACGCCGGTTCCGCGCAGATCGACCTTGTCGGTGCCGCTGACGAAGTCCGCAATCCGGTCGCCCAGTTCGATGTTCGAGAAATCGAACCGGTCAGCGCCCGTCCCCCCGTTCAACACGTCTGCGCCTGCGCCGCCATTCAAAACGTCTGCGCCGGCGAAGCCGTAGAGTACGTCATCGCCGCCGCCGCCGGACAGGTTGTTGGACACTTCATTGCCCCACAGCAGATCGCGCTGCCCGGTGCCCACCGCGTTTTCGATGATCGTGCCATAGGCGATCGCGATGTTCTGGTATTCGCTCGCCCGAACCCCGGTGACGCCGGTGTCTGCCGCAATCGAATTGGCATTGGCGTTCTGGAAGTTGCCAAAGGTCCCGGTCAGCGCGGCTTGTGAAATGGGCGCGAATCCGCCGCCTTGCAGCCCGGCAAGTTCGGCCCGTTCGGCATTGACCGCGGCCAGCGTTGGTGCGCCCTGTCCGACCGAACTGAAGCTGCCGTCATTGAGGTTGATGAACACGCCCGCCGTAAAGCCCGACATATCCAGCGTATCGTTGCCGCCGGCGTCATAGATCGCGAGCAGCGGATAGGGGTTGAGGTTGAAATCAAACACCGCGTTGCCAGCGGTTGAATGGAAGCCATAAACCGTATCGCCCGCCCGCGTGGTTAGATCGGCGCCATATTTGGCCTGGATGGTCAGGATATCGTGCAGCATCGGGGTCTGCGCGTAATTATTGATGAACGCACTCCAGTTGATCGCCCGCGCACCAGTCTCACCCGGGGACCAATAGGACATGATGGTGTACTGGTTGCTGTCCTGCGCGTATTCGGCGTTATTGGTATAGTTAAGGCTTTGCCCCGGCGTGAAATTGTAAGCGCCGGGGTGCGAGAGGCCGAGCGTATGGCCCAGCTCGTGCACCAGGGTCGTATTGCCATAGCCGCCGTAATCGAACCATTTGTTGGTCCAGTTGATCGCCGGATCGGCGACGAATACGTCGCTCTGGTACTTGTAACCCTGATCGCCGGGGTAATAGGCATAGGCCTGGGCCGGATCATAGCTGTTGGCGAACTGGATATCCGCGCCGCGGCCGTTCTTTTCCACGAAAGTCGGCGCGATCAGTTCGTCCCACATGCCAATTGCCAAACGCGCCGCAGCGCGCTGATCGGCGCTGAACGGCGACACGCCATAACCAGCGGTGAAGCCGAAATTGGGATTGTTATAAACGCCGGTCAGATGCGATAGTTCGAGGAAACCATAAGTGATCACCCCGGCATTTACCGTGTCGGTGCGGCCGGAATCGATCTTGTCGATCACCACGTCCAATCCAACCACTGGTTTGCCCCGGTAGGTTGCGCCAACATAATCATCGAGGTTGAAGGACAACGGATCGTCACGCGTGATTGCAAGCGGATCGTTCACCCGGTTCTTGCCCAGCACTTCGAAAATATCGTTGCCCGCAGTATTTTCCGCAATTTCCTGTGCGATTGCGCTGTTGCTGTTTTTGGCCATGACATGCTCCCGAGGACTTTCGCCCTAGCCGACGATTCGACAAAGAGCATCATGGGGTGAGGCTAGGAAACTCTTCCAAAGCAGCAAGCAAAAGCTGCAATTCGCGGCAACTTTTCCGCCGAATTGCAGTGGCTGACAACACAATTGCGCAAAAGCAGCGTCAGCCTTGCGGTTCATTGCGCCGCGCCAGCACCAGTCCGGCTGCGACCAGCGCCATGCCGATCCCGTCCAGCCAGCCCAGCGTCTCACCAAACCCGAACCAGCCGACCACAACTGAAACCACAGGCTGGGTCAGCAGCGCCAGACCGACCACCAACGGGGTGAAATGCTTCAGCGCATAAACCAGCAGCCCCTGCCCGACGACCTGGCTACCCAGCGCCAGCAGAATAATCGGGGTCCAGTTTTGCGGCCAGAATGGCTCGCCTAGCATCAGCGCAATGCCGAGCATGAGCGGTGCTCCGGCCAAGCTCGACCAGGCGAGCAACGTCCAGCTGCCCAGATTGGCCCGCGCGCCCTGCAACAGGAGGATGTAGAAGGCATAAAGAAAGCCCGCGAGCAGGCAGAACAGATCGCCGGTCAGCGCCTGATCGTCGATTTCGAGGCTGCGACCGAGCAAGATCGCCGATCCGCCCAGCGCGGCGGCCAGCGCCAGTGCCTCGGCGCGGTGGGGCCAGCGCTTCAGCGCGAAGACGCCCCAGGCCATCAGGATCAGGCTGCCCGAATTGCCGAACAGCGTGGCGTTGCCGAGCCGCGTCTGGCCGATCCCGATATGCCACGCGGCAATGTCGAGCGCGAAGAACACCCCGGCGCCAACCATGATTGCCCATGTCCGCGCGGAAAAGCCGGTCAACGCCTGACGATTTGCGCGGGCCAACAGCAGCAGCAGCGGCACCGCCAGGATCAAGCGCCAGAACCCGGCGGAGACTGGCCCCGTATCCGCGAGACGCACGGGCCACGAGCCGATCGCCAGCGCGACATTGCCGCCGATCAGCGCTGCAAAGTGCGCCGCGTTCCAGTTTGCCGCCCCCGCCCGCGCTGCTCCAGTTGCATTCCCCATCGCCATGCCTTAGCCGCAGCGACTAAATTGCAAAACGAAATTGAAGAGAGAGACCAGCGTGCACGAAGAACTGTTCCAGCCGATCAAGCTTGGCGCGATTGACGCGCCCAATCGCATCGTGATGGCCCCATTGACCCGCGGGCGCGCCGATCCCGGTTTCATCCCCACTGCGATGATGGCGGACTATTACCGCCAGCGCGCCGGGGCCGGGCTGATCATCAGTGAAGCAACCGGGATCAGCGTAGAAGGACTTGGCTGGCCGTCGGCTCCGGGGATCTGGACCGATGCGCAGGTTGCAGGCTGGAAGCTGGTGACCACAGCAGTGCACTCCGCTGGCGGCCGGATCATCCTGCAACTGTGGCATATGGGCCGGCTGGTTCATCCCGATTTCCTCGGCGGCAAGCCTGGCGTTTCGGCTTCGGCAACGACTGCGCCTGATCATGCCCATACGCCAACGGGACGCAAGCCGAACGAGCAAGCCCATGCACTGAGTGTGGCGGAAATTGCCCGCGTGGTCGAAGATTATGGCCACGCCGCAGAAAACGCCAAGGCGGCGGGTTTCGATGGGGTTCAGCTCCACGGCGCCAACGGCTATCTGGTTGATCAGTTTCTGCGCGGCAATTCCAATCTGCGCGAAGATCAATATGGCGGCTCGGTGCAAAACCGCACCCGCTTCATGCGCGAGGTGCTGGAGCGGCTTATCACGGTGTGGGGCGCGGACCGTGTTTCGATCCGGCTGTCCCCCAATGGCGCAACCCAAGGTTGCGACGATGCCGATCCGCCGAGCATTTTCGGCGAGGCAGCGCGCATTCTTGAAGAGCTTGGCATCGGTTTTGTCGAGCTGCGCGAGCCGGGACCGGACGGCAGCTTTGGCCGCACCGATGTGCCGGGGCAAAGCCCCCTGATCCGCAAGCTCTATTCAGGTCCGCTGGTCCTCAACAGCGATTATACCGCTGAGCGCGCCGCCGCCGATGTGGCTGCCGGCAATTGCGATGCGGTCAGTTTCGGACGGCCCTATATCTCCAACCCCGATCTTGATGCCCGGATCAAGGCAGGTGCCGAATGGGCTCCCAATGTCGATGCCCCAAAAAGCTGGTACTGGCCCGGGCCTGCAGGCTATATCGATTATCCGGTGCTGGAACCGGCTTAAGGAAGGGCCGGCCTAAGGAAGGGCCGGCCTAAGGAAGGGATTGCGATGGCGCAGCGATCATGGCTGTTCGTTCCTGGCGACAGCGACAAGAAGCTAGGCAAGGCGGCTGAAACCGGAGCCGACGTGATTATCGTCGATCTGGAAGATTCGATTGCCATCACCAACAAGAACGCGGCGCGCACCAAGACCCGCGATTGGCTGGTGGCGCATCGCCGGCAAGTGATCGAACTGCGCGATCAATCCCGCCGGCAGGGCCGCTGGGTGCGGATCAATGCGTTCGACAGCGGCGAATTGTGGCGCGACGATCTGGCGGCAGTGATGGCGGGCGCGCCCGATGGGATCATGCTGCCCAAATCGGCTGGCCCTGAATCGGTGCAGCAGCTTGCCGCCGAACTTTATGAGCTGGAGCAGCGCAACCAGATCCAGTCCGGCACGACCCGGATCATGCCGCTGGTCAGCGAAACTGCGGCGGCGGCGATGTCGATCGGAGCCTATGCCAGCGCGCCTTTGCCGCGTCTGGCTGGCCTGACCTGGGGGGCAGAGGATCTCTCGGCTGCGATCGGAGCGACCCGTAAGCGCCATGCCGATGGCAGCTGGACCGACACCTTCCGGCTGGTCCGTGCGCAAACACTGCTCACCGCTCATGCCAAAGGGGTAGCCGCGATTGATACGCTGCACGCTGATTTTGCCGATACCGAAGGATTGAAGCGCGCCGCCGAAGCAGCGCGGGCCGATGGCTTTGGCGGGATGCTGGCGATCCATCCGGCGCAATGTGCCGTGATCAACGCGGCTTTCACCCCAAGCGAGGCAGAACTGGCAGAAGCCCGCGCGATTGTTGCAGCCTTTTCGGCCGAGCCCGAAGCAGGCGTATTGCAAATCGAACGCAAGATGATTGATCGCCCGCACCTGAAGCTGGCGCAGCGAATCCTCGGCATCGACGAATAGACTTATTCTCCGGGTTCGGCAGAGGCCGGATCGGGTGCGGGTGCGGGTGCGGGCTCAACCGGCGCTGCACTGTCGGGCGTTGCTGTGGGCTCGTCCGGCTTAACAGCATCGCTGGCGCCAGTTTTTGGCTTTTCACCATGCGGCGCCAATGGCGCTTGCGAGCGAACACTATCGAGCGGCAGCATCGCATCGCTGGCCGAACCGGGCAGGATTTCGCCATCGGCGGTGCCGCCCGTGGCCTTTTGATTATCCTTGCAGGCTGCAAGTGCGAGGCCCAGCGCGGCGATTACAACGAGACGGTGCAGCTTGGTCATTGGGCAGACTCCGAAGGACTTGACTGGTCAAGCGCGGCCAAGAATTCCCCGGTGCGGGCTAGCAATGCCCGATCCCAGGTGGCGGAATCAACCTTAATTCCCAGCCGGGCCAGACTGGTAACCCCGAACTCCTCGATCCCACAGGGAACGATCCCTGAAAAATGCGCAAGATCGGGCGAAAGATTGACCGCAAACCCGTGCATTGTCACCCAGCGGCGAATCCGCACGCCGATTGCACCGATCTTTGCCTCGCGGGCGTCGATATCACGGGTCCAGATCCCGATCCGGCCCGGCGCACGCCAGCTTTCGACCCCGAAATCCCCCAGCGTAGCGATCACCCAGCCTTCCAGCGCGTGGACGAACCCGCGCACATCGCGCGTGCGCTGCTTGAGATCGAGCAGCACATAGCCGATCCTTTGGCCCGGACCGTGATAGGTATAGCGCCCGCCGCGCCCGGCCTCGACCACTTCAAACCGCGGATCGAGCAATTCGGCGACAGCAGCGCTGGTTCCGGCAGTATAGACTGGCGGATGTTCGAGCAGCCAGATCAATTCCCGCGCGCTTCCCTGGGCAATCGCGGCGTTGCGCAGCGACATTGCCTCCAGCGCCGTGCGGTAGGGCACCAGCGCGCTTTCTTGGCGCAATTCGATGTCACCGGGCAGTGTTCCAACCATCGCGCATTGCGTGGCGCCATTCGCTGTGGTTATCAAGGGGCAGCAACGGGAGATCTGACATGCGCTTCGATAGCAACCTAGCCTGGAAGGACGCAGTCCAAGCGGTTTCGGCCAACCGCGACGTCCTGCTGGCGCTTGCGGGGGTGTTTTTCATGCTGCCGAGCCTGGCTTTCGCGTTGCTGGTGCCGACCCCCGAACCGCAGCCCGGGCTTACTCCGGAACAGACCGTTACAATGGCGCTGGATATTTATCGCACGACCATGCCGT
>JANLQQ010000081.1:0-10527 GCA_031367905.1 Novosphingobium sp. | reverse complement strand
CGGCCATAAAGCTGGAGATGAAGTAATAGGAATGGTCATAACCCGGCTGCATCCGGATCGTGGCCGGGATCCCCGCCTTTTTGCAGGCCAGGACCAGCAGTCCGGGCTTGAGCTGTTCATGCAGGAAGTTGTCATCCTCGCCCTGATCGACCAGCAGCTCGGGCAGCCGCGCGCCATCCTCGATCAAGGCGCATGCGTCATATTGACGCCAATCAGCTTTATCCGGTCCAATATAGCCGCCCAGCGCCTTCTCGCCCCACGGACAGTTGAGCGGGCTGACGATCGGCGCGAAGGCGCTGGTCGAACGGAATCGGCCGGGATTGCGGAGCGAAATCGTCAGCGCGCCATGGCCGCCCATCGAATGCCCGGTGATCCCTTGCCGCCTCATATCGGCCGGGAACTCGGCCGCGATCAGCGCGGGCAGTTCCTGCTCAATGTATGAGCGCATCCGGAAATTCGCGGCCCAAGGCTCCTGCGTCGCATCGACATAAAAGCCTGCACCCTTGCCGAAATCATAGCCATCATCATCGGGCACATCGTCGCCGCGCGGGGAAGTGTCCGGCGCTATGAAAATCACCCCATGTTCAGAGCAAGCCGCTCGAAACTCGCCCTTTTCGGTGACATTGGCGTGGGTGCAGGTCAGTCCCGAAAGATACCACAGGACGGGCAGCTTCGCGCTCGGCTCGTGATCCGGCACGAACACCGAGAAACTCATCGGTGTACCGGTTGCGGAGGACTGGTGCGTGTAAACGCCCTGCGTGCCGCCGTGGCTGTGTGTTGCGCTGAGCTGCTCCATCAAAAGACCACCACGCTGCGGATTGATTCCCCGGCGTGCATCAGATCAAAGCCCTTGTTGATCTCGTCCAGGGTCAGCACATGGGTGATCATCGGATCGATCTCGATCTTGCCCTGCATATACCAGTCGACGATCTTGGGCACGTCAGTCCGCCCCTTGGCTCCGCCAAACGCAGTTCCGCGCCAGTTGCGTCCGGTGACGAGCTGGAACGGCCGGGTCGAGATTTCCTTGCCCGCTTCGGCCACCCCGATGATGATCGAGGTGCCCCAGCCGCGGTGGCAGGCTTCCAGCGCCTGACGCATCACCGTGGTATTGCCGGTGCAATCGAAAGTGTAGTCGGCCCCACCATCGGTCAGCGCGACCAGATGCGCGACGATATCGCCATCGATCGTCTTGGGATTCACAAAGTGCGTCATCCCGAACCGCTTGCCCCATTCCTCGCGGGCAGGGTTGATATCGACGCCGATGATCATGTTGGCGCCGGCCATCCGCGCACCCTGCAGCACGTTGAGGCCGATCCCGCCCAGCCCGAACACGATGACATTGTCACCCGGGCGAACTTTGGCCGTGTTCACGACCGCGCCAACCCCGGTGGTCACCCCGCAGCCGATGTAGCAACTGGTGTTGAACGGTGCGTCGTCGCGGATTTTGGCGACCGCGATTTCAGGCAAAACCGTGAAGTTGGAGAAGGTTGAGCAGCCCATGTAATGGAAGATGGTCTGGCCCTTGTAGGAAAAGCGCGAAGTGCCATCGGGCATCACCCCTTTGCCCTGGGTGGCGCGGATCGCGGTGCACAGATTGGTCTTGCCCGACAGGCAGGACTTACACTGGCGGCATTCGGGGGTGTAGAGCGGGATAACATGATCGCCGGGCTTTACACTGGTTACGCCGGGGCCAACTTCGCGCACGATACCGGCACCTTCATGGCCCAGCACCGAGGGGAAAATACCTTCTGAATCAAGCCCGTCGAGCGTATAGGCATCAGTGTGGCAGATCCCGGTGGCCATGATCTCGACCAGCACTTCACCCGCCTTGGGGCCTTCGAGATCAAGCTCGACAATCTCCAGCGGGGTTTTGGGGGCAAAGGCAACGGCGGCGCGGGTTTTCATCGGTCGGCTCTCCTGAAATTCAACATTCTACGACATTGACGGCAAGGCCGCCCAGCGAGGTTTCCTTGTATTTGGCGCGCATGTCGAGGCCGGTCTGGCGCATGGTTTCGATCACTTTGTCAAGGCTGACCATGTGCGATCCATCCCCCATCATCGCCAGCCGCGAGGCGTCGATCGCCTTGACCGCCCCCATCGCGTTGCGTTCAATGCAAGGGATTTGCACCAGCCCTGCAACCGGATCGCAAGTCAGCCCCAGATTGTGCTCCATCCCGATCTCGGCAGCATTCTCGATCTGGGCATTGGTCCCGCCGAGCACTGCCGTCAACCCGGCTGCGGCCATCGAGCAGGCCACCCCGACCTCGCCCTGGCAGCCGACCTCCGCGCCCGAGATTGAGGCGTTCTTTTTGTACAGCGCGCCGATCGCAGCAGCGGTCAGCAAAAATGTCCGCCGGGTCTCCGCCGTGCCGCGATAGCAGCGGTCATGAAAGCGCATCACCGCCGGAATGATCCCGGCCGCGCCATTGGTGGGGGCTGTCACCACCCGGCCGCCGGCGGCGTTTTCTTCATTGACCGCCATCGCCCACAGATTGATCCAGTCGAGCACCGCGAGCGGATCGGTGAGGTTGGCCTCCTGGCGGGCAGCCAGTTCACAGGCAAGCTTGGCGGCGCGTCGTTTGACCTTGAGTCCGCCCGGCAGGATGCCGGTCTGGCGGCAACCGCGATCGATGCTGTCGGCCATGGCCTGGGCAATGCCGTCCAATCTGGCCTCAGCTTCTGCGGCGGGCATCCGGGCGCATTCATTGGCGAAAACCAGCTCGGCAAAGCTGAGGCCGCTGCGCGCTCCCAGTTCGAGCAATTCATCGCCCGAGGCAAAATCATAGGGCAGGATAGCGTGGTCCGGGGCGGTCCGGCTGTTGCTGCCGGCCTCGTCCTGATCGACCACGAACCCGCCGCCGACCGAATAATACATCCGCCGCGCCAGCAATCCACCCGCTTCGTCATGCGCCTCGAATGCAATGGCGTTGGTATGGAACGGCTGGCGGACGCGCTGGTGGAATATCAGGTCGGCAGCCGGATCAAAGGCGACCGCTTGCTGACCGTAAAGCCGCAGCGTTCCGGTGCGGGTAACCGCCTCGACCAGTCCGGCGACCGTATCGATATCGACCGTGGCGGGTGTTTCTCCCAGCAGGCCGAGGATCACGGCGGTATCGGTGGCGTGGCCGCGGCCGGTCAGCGCCAGCGAGCCATAGAGCTCAACCTTGACCCTCCGCGCCGCGCCCAGCTTGGCGCAGTTTTCCAGCCATTCGCCAAACCGCCGCGCGGCCACCATCGGCCCGACCGTATGCGAGCTCGACGGGCCGACCCCGATCTTGAACAGTTCGAAGCTGCTGATGCTCATTGCGGCACCGGGAGTAGCACAATTAGCGGGGGATGGCCTGTGCTCGTCAGAAAGCGGATCAGTTCGGCCCCCGAGAGACCAATTGTGGCGGTATTGCGCAGCGGATGGACATTGACGCACTCTGCCGCGGCAAGCCGCGCGTCGATCACCACTTTGACCGCGCCGCCAGTATCGCCAATCGCCGCCAGAGGCGTGACCGAGCCGGGGCTGATCCCCAGCAGCCGCTCCATGTCTTCTGCCTTGCCGAAGCTGAACTTCTTCGCGCCGATCACGCCGGGCAGCGCCTTCAGATCGACCCGCGCATCATGCGGCGCGGTGACGATCCAGAACTGGCCGCCATTGTCTTTCAGAAACAGGTTCTTGGTGTGCATTCCGGCGATGGTCCGGTGGAGATGCTCGCTGGCTTCCACCGTGAACACCGCCTCATGCTCGTGCAGCGTCCAGGCGATCCCTGCTGCGGCAAGGGCATCAAACAGAGGCTGCTTAGGGGTCACGTTCGGACCGCGCCTACTTGAAGATGATCGTGCGGGCACCGTTCAGCATGACCCGGTGCTCAAGGTGGAGCTTGACTGCGCGGGCCAGCACCCGGCTTTCGGTATCCTGGCCCTGGGCAATCAGGTCTTCAACTGTGTCGGCGTGATCGACGATCGAGACGTCCTGGGTGATGATCGGGCCTTCATCAAGGTCTGGGGTGACGTAATGCGCAGTCGCCCCCACCATCTTTACGCCGCGCTCATAAGCGCGGTGATAGGGCTTGGCTCCCTTGAAGCCGGGCAGGAAACTGTGGTGAATGTTGATCACCCGGCCGTCCAGCTTGCGGCACAGCTGGTCTGACAACACCTGCATATAGCGCGCCAGGATGATCACATCGACTTGCTGCGCCTCGACCAGTTCGATCAGCCGGGCTTCCTGTTCCAGCTTGTTTTCAGGGGTGATCGGCAGGTGATGGAACGCCACCCTTTCGTGTTCGGCACGTCGCTGCCAGGTGGTGTGGTTGGAAACGATGCTGGTAATCTCCATCGGCAACCGCTTGGTCGAAGTGCGATAAAGCAGGTCGTTCAGGCAGTGTCCCCCCTGGCTGACCATGATCATGGCGCGCAGTTTTTGCGCAAGATCATGGATCCGCCAATCGAGCCGGAAGGCCGTTGCAACCGGGGTGAAGGCTGCGGTAAAGCTTTCGATCGTCATGCCCGGCGGGCCAGACAAGGCCACCCGCATGAAAAACCGCCCGGTCGAGGCATCGCCAAACTGCGAATTTTCAACAATATTGCAGTCCTGGCTGGCAATCGAATTAGCGACCCCGGCAACGATGCCCTTGCGGTCTTCGCTAGCGATCAACAGAACAAAATCGGCGGCTTTTTGCATCTCAAATCCCGGTCAGATTATTATGGCGGATCGCTAGCCCCGAGGGGCAGAGCGGTCCATTGGCGGGGGACTACATTAGACGTTCTGATTGCAACATGTAGATGTTGTGATCGGTGCGAGAATAAAATTTACCGGTCAGGAAAAATTGGTCAATTGCCGCTTGATGCGACGGGCGGCAGCCTTCATGTTGTATAAATCAATCAAAAAACCTTCGTGCACGAGGGAACTCAGGGGAGTACAGAAATTGAAATCCAGCTGGAAATTGTCGACGGCTATCGTGGCCGTATCGATGCTCGGTGCAGGCGCGGCTCCGGCCTTCGCCCAGGATACCGCCGCTCAGGCCGATGACGGCAGTATCGCCGATATCGTCGTGACCGCCACCCGGCGCGAGGAATCGCTGAACAAGATTCCGGTCGCCATTCAGGCGCTTAGCGGCGATTCGCTGGCCAAGCTTAATGTCACCAATTTTGACAAGCTGATCGAGTATCTGCCCAATGTCCGCACCGCCTCGCAAGGGCCGGGCACTTCGTCGATCTATATTCGCGGGCTGTCGACTGACACCCCCGGCCTGCAGATCCTTGGCACCGCCGGTCCTTATCCGACTGTGGCGCTCTATGTGAATGATGCGCCTGCCTCGCTGGTCGGACGCAATCTCGATCTTTATGCGGCCGATTTGCAGCGCGTTGAAGTGCTGGCCGGACCGCAAGGCACCCTGTTCGGGGCAAGCTCGATGGGCGGCGCGGTGCGCTATATCACCAACAAACCCGATCTGAACGAGTTCAAGGCCGGCTTCAATGCCAGCTATGCCTTCACCAAGGGCGGCGATGAAAGCTCCGCTGGCAACGCCTTCGTCAATGTGCCGATCGTCGAGGGCCGGATCGCGGTCCGTGCGGTGATCTACACCGACAAGCAGGGCGGCTATATCGATAACGTCCCCGGCACCTACCAGATGCCGTTCGATGGCCATGTCGGCCAGCCGGGTATGCTCCCGACCGGCAACCCGCTGCTGGTGATCCGCGCCCTGGAATCCTGCTCGGGCGTGGCCAACTGCACCGGCGCCGGTTATGCTGCGCCGATCCGCCAGACGATCAACAATGATCAATTCGTTGAAGATAACTACAACGATGCCTCCTATACCGGCGGCCGTATCGCGCTGGCGGTCAAGCTCAGCGACGACTGGTCGATTGATGTGATGCACGCGCGCCAGTCGCTCGATACCGATGGTGTGTTCAGCTACGAGCCGGGCGTGGGCGATCTCAAGGTCACTCAGTTCAATCCCAACACGCTTGCCGACAAGTTCAACCTGACCACGCTGACACTCACCGGTCGGCTGGGCATGCTTGATCTGATCTATTCCGGATCATACCTCAATCATCGTGCGGTGCAGGTGGCGGACTATGCGTCCTATTCGAACATCGGGCTCTACCTGCCCTATTACGAATGCGATCGCGGAGTTTATTACACGGCGGCTTACAACGGCAATATCGGCAAGACCTGCTACACCCCGTCGAAGAGCTACAAGGTTGATAACAAGACCAAGCGTTGGACCCATGAATTCCGCGTGACGACCCCGGCCGAAAACCGGCTGCGGGGAACCGCCGGGCTGTTCTATGATGTCAACACGCTCAAGGACGTGACCAACTGGTCTTATCTCCAGTCGGCGGCTGGCTTTATCTATCCGCGCCGCGCCAATCCGCTCGTTAACGCGAACGATACAAGCATCAAGCCACTCCAGGTTGGCTTCTTCAACGATGTCACCCGCAAGGATCGCCAGCTCGCGGTCTATGGGGAAGCTTCCTACGACGTTGTTCCTGACAAGCTGACAATCACTGCTGGGGCTCGTTATTACGATGAAAAGGCATCGATGACCGGCTCGTCGAACATGAGTTTTCCACGTTATGCGAGTAGCGCGACGCCTGGTTGTCCGGCCAATCCTGGTGGGCGTGCTGTCTATAACCCGGCGACTGGCACTTACTCGCCCAGCGCTACTCCTCCGCAATATTATTCCTGCAGTGCAAACCTCGCTGAAACACTGGCTGGCCTTTCGCCCGGCAAATTTTCGGGCGTGATCTTCAAGGGCAACGTCACCTACAAATTTGGGGAAGGTTCGCTGGCCTATGCGACCTATTCGGAAGGTTTCCGTCCGGGTGGCTTCAACCGCAAGCCCTGCAATGCCCTTACCGCGGCCTGCAACGGCCTGAAGCAGTATGTGCCGGATAATGTGACCAACTACGAAATCGGCTGGAAGCTCTCGTTGCTTGATCGCAAGCTGCAGTTCAACGCAGCAGCCTATCAGATCGACTGGAAGAATATCCAGATGACGGTGTTCGATCAGAATATCTCGAACCAGACCTTCACCACCAACCTCACCGACGCCCGTATCCGCGGGATCGAAGGTGACGTGACGTGGCGGACGACGAGCGAGCTGACGGTAAATGCCGCCTTCTCGTATAATGATTCGAAGCTGACCAAATATCGTCAGGCGGCGACCGTGCTGGTCCCGATTGGCAGCCCGCTGGCGCTCAGCCCGAAGTTCCAGGGCAATCTGCGGATGCGCTATGAAACTGAGACCAGTTCGGGCCTGCGTCCTTATATCCAGGCCGCAGTTCACCATGTCGGATCAAGCATCTCGTCGGTGATCGATAATGTCGACATTCGCCTTCCCAGCTTCAACGCGACGGCTGGTTATGCCACTCAGGTTCCGATTGTTTACAACGGCGTAACAGTCAATCCAGGTGATGTGGTGGTGCCGCTCAGGGGTTCGCTCAAGCAGAAAGCCTATACCACGCTCAGTGCCGCAATCGGGGTGAGCAAGGATAATTGGTCGATTGAAATCTACGGAGAAAACCTGACCAACGCTCGTCCCGAGCTCTATAAATCCGGGAACGATGGCGAAATGCGCATCACCACCTCGCGGCCTTTGACCGCAGGCTTGCGCCTTTCCTACCAGATGTAAACGAGTACGGGTCGCACCGGGCCCTCTTTCTTCGGAAAGAGGACCCGCCCTATTTCAAGCAAATCTGGCAAGCTATTTCGCCAATCAAAATCCTCCTTGGCTGGAGCGCATATCGACTATGTCCGTGACCGCAGTTAAGGAACCGGGCATGACTCAGGCCGACCCTGTTCCAATCGATCGCGACGGCTTGCTTGGGCAAGCGCGGGGATTGATGCAGGGCGGCCAGTTTGCCGGGGCTGCCGCGCTGGCCGGGCAGATCGCCAATGATGAGCCAGCCTACCGCGATGCGCTGTATCTGCGCGCGGTTGCGGCGCGGTATCAACGCGAATTCGAAACCTGCCGCAAGCTGTGCGAAGACCTCATCACGCTTGATCCCGCCTATGCCCGCGCGCATCAGGAGCTGGGGCATTGTCTCAGAGATATGGGCCGCGGCGATGCCTCGCTGGCGGCCTATCAAAGCGCGGTTGGCCTCAATCCAGCACTGCTTGGCAGTTGGCGGATGCTGGAAAAGCTGCATCGCGCGGCCGGACGCGCAACTGCGGCTGATTTTGCCCAGGCCCAGGGCGATTATCTGGCGAATTTGCCGCCCGAGCTTCTGGCAGTGACCAATTTCATCAAGGAGGGGCGTCCGCTCAAAGCCGAGCAGCTCTGCCGCGCCTTCCTTCAGACCAACGGACATCATGTCGAGGCGATGCGGATGCTCGCCGAGATCGGGTCGAAGTTCAACTCGCTTGACGAGGCCGAGTTCCTGCTCGAATCCGCGCTCGTGCTAGAGCCGGACAACGCCGGTGCGCATTTTGATTATGTTGAAGTGCTGCACAAGCGGCAGAAATTCGCGGCGGCGCTCGAACAGGCGAGCTTGCTGCGAGCGAAAGAGCCGGACAGCCCGCAGATCGAAATGCTCTATGCCAACGAGAACCTCTCGGTCGGCAATTTCGACGAGGCGCTGGCGGTCTATCGCCAATGTGCCGCGCAGATGCCGGACTATCCCAATATCCATTTGACGCTGGGCCATGCGCTCAAAACCATCGGCCAGCAGTCCGAAGCGATCGAAGCCTATAGCCAGGCCTACAAGATCCGCCCCGATTTCGGCGATGCCTATTGGAGCCTCGCCAACCTCAAAACCTATAAGTTCGATGAAACCCAGCTCGCGGCGATGCGGGCGCAGGAAGCGGCGCCCTCAACCCAGCTGGCCGACCGCTATCATCTGTGTTTTGCGCTGGGCAAGGCGCTCGAAGATCGCGAGGATTATTCCGCGTCATTCACTTATTACGAGCGCGGCAACCGGCTGAAACGCGATGAGGTGGGCTATGACTGGCGCAAGATTTCGAAGGAAATCGCCCTGCAGATCGAACATTGCACCCCGGCGCTGTTTGCTGGCCTCGCCGGATCAGGCAGCCCCGCGCCCGATCCGATCTTCATCCTGGGCCTGCCGCGCGCCGGATCGACCTTGCTCGAACAGATCCTCGCCTCGCATTCGCAGGTTGAGGGGACGATGGAGCTGCCCAATATCCTTGCGCTGGCCCACAAGCTCGACGGGCGGCGGCGGGTGGATGAAGAGGCGCGCTATCCGGCCAATTTATCCGAGCTGACCGCCGATGAACTGACCGGGTTTGGTGAGGCCTATATTCGCGACACCGCGATCCATCGCAAGCAGGGCACGCCGTTCTTCATCGACAAGATGCCCAACAATTTCCGTCATATCGGCCTGATCCATCTGATCCTGCCGAATGCCAGGATCATCGATGCCCGGCGCGGGGCAATGGGCTGCTGTTTCAGCGGGTTCAAGCAGCTGTTCGCCGAAGGGCAGGAGTTCACTTACGGACTCGAGGAAATCGGGCATTACTACACCGATTATGTCGCCCTGATGGACCATTGGGACAAGGTGCTGCCGGGCAAGGTGCTGCAGGTCAGCTATGAAGCGGTGGTGGCCGAGCTTGAACCACAGGTGCGCCGGTTGCTCGATTTCTGCGGGCTGCCATTTGAGGAAGCCTGCGTCAATTTCCACCAAACCGAACGCGCGGTCCGCACCGCCAGTTCGGAGCAGGTCAGGCAACCGATTTTCACCAGCGGGGTCGATCAATGGGAGAATTTCAGCCCGTGGCTCGATCCGCTGCGCAATATTCTGGGACCGGAACTGGTCTCAAATTGAGGGAAACAACGATGGCGAGTGCAGCACCAATCAGCGCAGACAGCGCATCGACCCTGGGGCAGCGCTGGTATGTGCTGTTCATCATGATGCTGGTCTACACCATCAGCATAGCTGACCGTTACGTTCTTTCCACCTTGATCGGCCCGATCAGCAAAGAATTACAGTTGAGCGACACCGGGGCAGCGTGGCTCGGGATTCCCCTGGCATTGTTCTACGTGGCGATGGGCCTGCCCTTGTCATGGTTGTGTGACCGGACCAACCGCCGCACCCTTTTGGCGGCATCGGTGGCAGTCTGGTCGCTCATGACGACGCTGACAGGGTATACGCGCGGCTTTTGGGACTTGCTGCTGGCGCGGGTTGGAGTTGGTATCGGTGAGGCCGGTGGAACGCCCGCCTGCAATTCGATCATTGCCGATTATTTCCCGGCTGACCGGCGCTCGATGGCGATGACCGTCTTCGCCCTGGGCGCACCAATTGGTGCCTGGCTGGGTTCCGACATTGCCGGCTATGTCTCAACGCTGCACGGATGGCGTGCGGCGTTTCTGGTGCTCGGCATTCCCGGGATCATTTTGGCGTTGATCATCATGGTAACGATCAAGGAACCTGTGCGTGGCCGCCTTGACGCCGTTGCCGAAGACAAGACCCCGACTGTCATGGAGACCCTGAAGTTCATCTGGTCGCAAAAGTCGGCGGTTCACGCCATGGCTGGCAGCGGCCTGTCAGCCTTTTGGGGCTGGGGCCTGATGTGGT
>JANLQQ010000051.1:0-7664 GCA_031367905.1 Novosphingobium sp. | reverse complement strand
CCGATCAGCATGAACACGAAGGGCTGATAGGCGATGCCCACAAACAACGAGCCTGCAAGATAGACCAGCTGGGCCTGCTGCAGAGCATTGGCAAGCGGCGACTGCCATTGCTCGCCCGGCCCGGTGCGCTCCTTCCAGCGGACACGGATCCGCTCCATCTGCCATAGCCCCATCGCCTGGAGCCACAGCCATAGCAACAGGCCGATCCAGCCCTGCTCGCCCAGCATCTCGAAATAGCTCGAATGATAAGCCCGGGCCGCGTCATATTCCTCGGTCACTTCAACCGACTGGTTGTTGCCGCCGTTGTCGCCCTTGCGGATTTCGATTCGCAGCTGGTTGCCGCGATAGGCATCAAAGCCGCCCCCGAAGGGGTGGTCCTGAACATATTCCAGCGTCCAGGCCCAGACGGCCAGGCGGGTCGAGGCGGATTCATCGGATGCGTGATTTTCGATCGTGCCCATTCGCTGCGTAAAGCTGTCCGGCAGGAACGGGATGGTAACGAGGGCTGCTGCGGCCACCATCGAAATATAAAGGAAGCGTCGCTTGATATTGCGCAGCCAAAGCACGCCAAGCAGGGCGATGCACAATAGCCCCGTGCGCGCCTCGGTGCCGACCGGGATCAGCAGGCAGGCAAATACCAGCGCGGCGCTGAACAGCTTGACCCGCCAATCGCCGGGAAAGATCGTGCCATATTTCGCCAGCCACAAGATCAGCGGGATGATCGCAATTGCGACGCAGGAGATGATCGAGCTTTCATACAGCCCGGTATTGTCGTTGACGAAGAAGCGCAGGCTGCCGTAGCCGCCGCCTGAAAACGCAGTTTTAATCCCGCCGGTAATGATAATCGAGGCGGCCGCAAGCACCATGATCAGTGCCGTGGCCTCGATCCGCAGGCGGGTGCGCAAGGTCAGCGGCAAGAACATCGCAAAGACCAGCGCCTTCCACACCCAGCCCCATTTCGCTGCTGCGTCAGCCGGGAAGTCAGCCGTCATGGTGGTCAACCCGCAATAGATCAGCAGCAGCAGGATCAGCCCCTGGCGCAAGCCAAAGCGGCTGTTGGTCTTGTCGTCAGCCAGCAGCCAGCCGCCAAAAGCGGCGGCGAAGGCGATCAGCGAGATCGGGATCGAGGCAAGCAGAAAATAGGAGATCTTCTGCGGCGCAACCACATCAATATAGAGATAGGCCAGCACCCACAGAAACGGGCGACGCAGGCCCAGCGCCATGAACCCAAGGACAAACCCGGTTAGCGCCAGATCAAGCATTGTCGGGAATCTTGTCCGGCGCGGATTGCGGATTGCCGCCTGCTGGATCACAATCGAGATCGTCACGCGTCATCAGCCGCCAGGCGGTTAGCGCCAGCAGCAGATGGGTGATGGCAAGAGCGAAGTAGTCAACCATTGGACGTTTGCCTTAACAGCGAGCAGTTGACGCGGCGTTAAGCTTCATTCGCCTAGAAGAACTGCCTATGACCAGGGTTCTCCATGTCCTCGACCACTCGCTGCCGCTCCACAGCGGATATGCCTTCCGCACCCGCGCGATATTGCAAGCGCAGCAGGTGGCAGGGCTGGAAGTGCGCGGAATTACCGGGCAGCGCCATCTGGCCGATGGTCCGAGCCGCGAGGAAGCCGATGGCATCCACTTTCACCGCACTCCCGGGATTGCCCGTGGCCTGCCGGGTCTTCGGGAATGGCACGAGATCGGCCAGCTTACCGCCGCAATCGAGCGGCTGTGCGATGAGTGGCAACCCGATATCCTGCATGCCCATTCGCCCGCACTGTGTGGCCTAGCAGCTCTGCGGGTTGCGCGGGCGCGCGGGTTGCCCCTGGTTTACGAGATCCGCGCGTTCTGGGAAGATGCCGCTGTCAGCAACGGCACAGGGCGGCAAGGCGGCCTCAAATATCGCCTGACCCGCGGCCTTGAAGGCCGTGTCGTGGCAGGAGCCGACGCGGTTTTCACAATCTGCCATGGCCTTAAAGACGATCTCGTCGCCCGGGGGACCGATCCGGCCCGGATATTCATCAGCCCAAATGGGGTTGATCTGTCGTTATTCGGTGGGGCAGCGCCGCGTGATGCGAATCTTGCAGCACAGTTGGGCTTGGGAAGCGGGCCGGTGATCGGCTTTATCGGCAGCTTTTATGACTATGAAGGGCTCGACGATCTGATTGCGGCAATGCCCGCACTGATCGCGGTCCAGCCTGAAGCGCGCCTCTTGCTGGTTGGCGGCGGCCCCTGCGCAGCGGCGTTGCAGGCGCAGGCACAGGCCTCGAGCGCCGCGACTGCGATCCACTTTGCCGGCCGCGTGCCCCACCGCGAGGTGGAGCGCTATTATGCGCTGATGGACATCATGGCCTATCCACGCAAAGCCAGCCGCCTGACCGAGCTGGTCACACCGCTAAAACCGCTTGAGGCAATGGCTCAGGGCAAGCTGGTCGCCGCCTCTGACGTTGGCGGACACCGGGAACTGATCAGCGATGGGATTACCGGCACGCTGTTTGCGCCCGATGATCAGGCGGCTTGCGCCATCGCACTTGCTTCCTTGCTGGCCAGCCCGGCCAGCTGGGAGGCGCGGCAAAGCGCTGGCCGCGCCCATGTTGCAGCGCACCACGATTGGGCGTGCAATGTGCGCTGTTATCTCACTGTTTACCGAACGCTGCTAGCCAACCAGGCGGTTAGTTCTGGTCGGGTCGCTGCCTGAGGCAGTCGCGCACCGGGGTGGCAGGAAAATTCAATGGGGTGTGAAGTCTTGGCCAAGCAGAACCGCAAGGCGCCGCAAGGCAAGCCAATTGCCGGCCACCGGCTGTTCCCGGCGATCGTCGCGCTGTGGGTGGCTGCTTTGTTTGGGCTGGGCAGCCTGGCGATCCACCCGCGCTTGCTTGAATCGCTGGTTATTGCAGTGGATTTCGGCCGCATCATTCCCGCAGCTGCACCGCCGCTGGGCATCACAGCGCGGATCTTGCTGGGCCTGGCCATGGCTGCGCTGGGCGCAGTGCTGGGTCTGGCAATCGGCCGCCGCCTCGCCCAAACGGCGCGCATCGACGACCCGGCTTCAACTATACCAATCGAACCGGACGATCCGGTGATTCGGCGTGCGCGCGATGCGCACCCGGATGCCCCGGCGCGTCGCCCGTTCTCGGCCCATGATGAGATCAACACTGGCGAGGCCAGCGCTTATGAAGGCAGCGTCAGCGAGCCACGCGAGGATAAGGCGGTTTTGCCAGCGGCCCTGGACCAGCCGGCGCTTGCCGGGTGCCGCCGCTCGCTCGCCCTGCCCGATCACGACGAAATCGATGATCTTGCCCCGCTGCCCGGCGGCGCACCGCTGATCCTGAACATTGCTGACCTTGCCTCCGTTGATCCGGCCGAGACCAAACCACCGGTTGGTCCGAGCGAGCCCGCAAAGGATGCTGAGCCCGCAACCGACAGTGCAGTGAGCGAGCCAGTTGCGGCTGCCGAACCTGCCACGACCCACGACATAGCATCGGCCAATCTGGTTTTACTGGTCGATCGCCTCGCCCAGTCAATGGAGCGCCGGCGGATGCGCAATGCTGCGCGCGCCTGCAGCATTTTTGAAGACCCCGCCGAAGCTGAAATCGCGTTGCCGTCCGCCCCGCTTGCGCTGCCAGACTCCCCGCTTGCGCTGCCAGACTCGATGCGCCCAGTCGCAATGGATGATGACCACAACGAGCAAGAACTGCCTAGCCGTCTGCCCTCGCCACCGATGATCCGGCTGCCCTCGCTTGTGCCGGCCGCAGAATTGATTGCCGAGGATAGCGATGGTGAGCAGTTCAACGAGGATACCGTTGATGAGCCAATTGACGAGGGCGACGGCTATAGTTCGCTGATCAATCTCAGCCGGCTTACCGCCTCGCGCCAGATCGTCGAACAGGTTGTTGGCGAACCGGAACCACTGGCTGAACCAGTGGTTATCTTCCCCGGCCAGGCGGCCCGCATGGCGACAACCATCGCTCCGGGCCTGGCACCCCTCGCCGAGGGGCCAGAACCTGCGGAGACTATAAGCCAAATAGACGGGCAACCGCCAGCTTTTCCTGCAAAGCGCGGCACCTTCCGCCGCACCAGGACTCCTGATCAGGAGGGCGCAACGCACGATCCGGATGAAACCGAACGCGCCCTGCGCACTGCGCTCAGTTCGCTCCAGCGGATGAGCGGCACGGCCTGAACGCCGCACTTCACAAGCTTAAATCCCGTTCATAGCAGCGCTTGGCCCAGCCCAAGTGCTTGTTGGCTTGTTCGCAGTTGCAAAAACAGCTTCCTGTCGTCATGAGAAACTCTTGCGCAACTTTCGCTGCTTTTCGCGGCAAGGTGAGTCGCGCTTCATTACCCGGAATGCAGCTATTGTGCGGTTCCGGCTGACGACAGGATGAGTTTTCGATGGGTTTTCCGCCGCGCCAGGGCCTGTATGATCCGCGCAATGAGCATGACGCCTGCGGCGTGGGCTTTGTTGCCCATATCAAGGGCGCCAAAAGCCATGCGATCATTGCCCAGGCACTGGAAATCCTCCACAATCTCGATCATCGCGGCGCTGTCGGGGCCGATCCGCTGCTCGGCGATGGCGCAGGGATCCTGATCCAGTTGCCCGACGCGCTGCTGCGCAGCTGGGCCAAGACCGAGGACAAAGCGCTTCCGGCTGCTGGCGATTATGCCGTCGCGATGTGTTTCCTGCCGCGCGACGAAGCAGCCCGCGATTTTGCTATCGCCAATTTCGAAAAGTTCATCGCCAAGGAAGGCCAGATCTTGATCGGCTGGCGCGATGTGCCGACCACACTGGATGGGCTGGGCAAGGCAGTGATCGCGCAGATGCCGGTGATCCGCCAGTGCATCGTCGGCCGCGGTGAGAACTGCGCCGATCAAGATGCGTTCGAGCGCAAGCTTCTGGTAATTCGCAAGCAGGCGCAGAACCCGCTGGCAGCCCTTGCCCAAAAGCACGGCCTGCCCGGTCTGACCGAACTTTACATGCCCAGCTTCTCCAGCCGCACCGTGGTTTACAAGGGGTTGCTGCTGGCAACGCAAGTTGGCAGCTTCTACGATGATTTGCGCAATCCCGAATGCGTTTCTGCGCTGGGCCTCGTCCATCAACGTTTTTCGACCAATACCTTCCCCAGCTGGAAGCTGGCGCATCCGTACCGCCTGATCGCCCACAATGGCGAGATCAACACGGTGCGCGGCAACGTCAACTGGATGAATGCCCGCCGCCGCACCATGGAGAGCGATCTGCTTGGCCCCGATCTCGACAAGATGTGGCCGCTGATCCCGCATGGCCAATCGGACACCGCCTGCCTCGACAATGCGCTCGAACTGCTGCTCGCTGGCGGTTACAGTCTGGCTCACGCGGTAATGATGCTGATCCCCGAAGCTTGGGCCGGCAATCCGCTGATGAGCCCCGCGCGCCGCGCCTTTTATGAATACCACGCCGCGCTGATGGAGCCGTGGGACGGGCCGGCTGCGGTCGCCTTCACCGATGGCCGCCAGATCGGCGCAACACTGGATCGCAATGGCCTGCGCCCCGCCCGCTTCCTGGTCACCGATGATGATCTGGTGGTGATGGCCTCCGAAAGCGGCGTGCTGCCGATCAAGGAAGACAATATCGTCCGCAAGTGGCGGCTCCAGCCCGGCAAGATGCTGCTGATCGACCTTGAGGAAGGCCGGATCATCGAGGACGAGGAAATCAAGGCCAAGCTGGCCGAGGATGAACCGTACCAGCTGTGGCTCGATTCGGCGCAGTACAAGCTCAAGGATCTCGAAGTGGTCGAGCCGGAGCTGGTCAATTTGCCGATCGAAACTACCAGCTTGCTGGCCAAAAATGGACTTCTGGGGCGCCAGCAGGCGTTTGGCTATACCCAGGAAGACATTTCACGGTTCCTTGAGCCGATGGCGATTGCGGGCGATGATCCGCTTGGCTCGATGGGCACCGACACGCCGATTGCGGTGCTCTCCACGCGGGCGCGCCTGTTGTTTGACTATTTCAAGCAGAACTTCGCCCAGGTGACCAACCCGCCGATCGATCCGATCCGCGAAGAGCTAGTGATGAGCCTGGTCTCGATGATCGGTCCGCGCCCCAATTTGCTCGGCCGTGATGCCGGCACTCACAAGCGGCTTGAGGTCGACCAGCCGATCCTGACCAATGAGGAGGTGGCCAAGATCCGTTCGGTCGAGGCCGCGCTGGATGGCGCTTTCCGCACTGAAACCATCGACATGAGCTGGGATGCGGCAAATGGCGCTGCGGGCCTTGAACAGGCAATCAAGGAAATGTGCTGGACCGCGACCGAAGCGGTGCTGGCCGATAAGAACATCCTGATCCTGTCCGACCGCGCCCAAAGCGCAGACCGGATCCCGATGCCCGCGCTGCTCGCTACCTCGGCGGTCCACCATCACCTCGTCCGTCAGGGCCTGCGGATGCAGACCGGTCTGGTCGTCGAAACCGGCGAAGCGCGTGAAGTGCATCATTTCTGCGCATTGGCGGGTTACGGCGCCGAAGCTATCAATCCCTACGTGGCCTTCGAAACGCTTGAGCAGATTCGCCTGCGCAAGGAGCTGAAGCTCTCAACCTACGATGTGCAGAAGAATTACATCAAAGCAGTCGGCAAGGGCATCCTCAAAGTCATGTCCAAGATGGGCATATCGACATATCAATCTTATTGCGGCGCGCAGATCTTCGATGCGGTTGGGCTGTCATCGGCCTTCATCGACAAATATTTCACCGGTACCGCAACCACGATCGAGGGGGTTGGGCTGGCTCAGGTGGCCGAGGAAGCTGTCCGCCGTCATACCGCTGCCTATGGCGACAACCCGATCTACCGCGACATGCTCGACGCTGGCGGGATCTATCAATACCGGCTGCGCGGCGAGGATCACGCCTGGACGCCGGATAACATCGCCAATCTCCAACACGCTGTGCGCGGCAATGATCCCAAAAACTATGCCGAATTCGCCAAGTCGATCAACGAGCAATCACAGCGGTTGCTGACGATCCGCGGATTGATGGAACTGAAGCTGGCCGACAAGCCGCTCGATATTTCCGAGGTTGAGCCAGCCAGCGAGATCGTCAAGCGGTTCGCCACCGGGGCAATGAGCTTTGGCTCGATCAGCCGCGAGGCGCATACCACGCTGGCAATCGCGATGAACCGGATCGGGGCCAAGTCCAACACCGGCGAAGGCGGCGAAGAGACGGACCGCTTCAAACCGATGGCTAATGGCGATTCGATGCGCTCGGCGATCAAGCAGGTCGCCTCTGGGCGCTTTGGCGTGACCACCGAATATCTGGTCAATGCTGATGATATCCAGATCAAGATGGCGCAGGGTGCAAAGCCCGGCGAAGGCGGCCAGCTGCCCGGCTACAAGGTCGACAAGCACATCGCTGCAGTGCGCCATTCGACCCCCGGGGTCGGGCTGATCTCACCCCCGCCGCACCATGACATCTATTCGATCGAAGACCTGGCCCAGTTGATCCACGATCTCAAAAACGTCAATTCACTCGCGCGGATTTCAGTCAAACTGGTCTCCGAAGTGGGGGTCGGCACGGTGGCAGCAGGCGTTTCCAAGGCGCGGGCCGATCATGTCACGATTTCGGGCTATGAAGGCGGCACTGGCGCATCCCCGCTGACTTCGCTGACCCATGCGGGCAGTCCGTGGGAAATCGGCTTGGCCGA
>JANLQQ010000050.1:0-14864 GCA_031367905.1 Novosphingobium sp. | reverse complement strand
CGATATCGGCGCGATGGACGAGCCGCTGCCGGAAGAGATCGCGGTAGTTGAAGAAGTCGCGGTTGTTGAAGCCGCCGCAGAAGCTCCTGCTGCTGTCGAAGAAGCCGTTGTAGTCGAAGAAGCCATGGCAGAAGCCGCAGCTGAAGAACCCGCCGCCGAGGCTTGAGCCCGGGGATATCAAACTGGAGGCGTGCCGGGCTCTGACAGCTCGGCCGCTTCCATTTCAAAAGGATATACGCAATGGCTTACACCGCCACTGACGTGAAAAACCTGCGCGAGCGCACTGGCGCCGGCATGATGGATTGCAAAAAGGCGCTGGACGAAGCTGGCGGCGATATCGAAGCTGCGGTTGACGGGCTGCGTGCCAAAGGCCTGGCTGCTGCCGCCAAAAAGTCCAGCCGTAGCGCGGCCGAGGGTCTGGTCGGCGTCGCCGTTTCGGGCACCAGGGGTGTTGCCGTCGAAGTAAACTCCGAGACCGATTTTGTCGCCAAGAACGAACAGTTTCAGGATTTTGTGCGCAAGGCGACCGAAGTTGCGCTGGGCCAGAGTTCGGACGATGTCGAAGCACTGAAGGGTGCCGCTTATCCCGATGGCGGCACGGTGGCCGACAAGCTGACCAATAATGTCGCCACTATCGGCGAAAACCAGAAGCTGCGCCGGATGAAGACCGTATCGGTCACCAGCGGCGTGATCGTACCCTATATGCACAATGCCGCAGCCCCCAATCTGGGCAAGATCGGCGTGCTGGTTGCGCTGCAGTCCGATGCCGGCGCTGATGTGCTTGAGCCTTTGGGCAAGCAGATCGCCATGCACATCGCCGCCGCGTTCCCGCAGGCGCTGAACGCTGATGGCCTTGACGCTTCAATGATCGCGCGCGAACGGGCGATTGCGGCGGAAAAGGCTGCCGAAAGCGGCAAGCCAGCCGAAGTGCAGGCCAAGATGGTCGATGGCGCAGTGGCCAAGTTCGCCAAGGATAATGCTTTGCTCAGCCAGATTTTTGTGATGGACAACAAGACACCCGTTGCCCAGGTGGTCGAAGCGGCTGGCAAGGCTGCCGGCACCAAGATCGAACTGGTCGATTATGTCCGCTTCCAGCTGGGTGAAGGGATCGAAAAAGTCGCGACAGACTTTGCCGCAGAAGTCGCAGCGCTTTCGGCCTGAACTGATCGTATTTAGAGTTAGCCTGCGACGGTAGGCTTTGGGGGGCGGCGTCCGAAAGGGCGCCGCCCTTCGCATGCCTCCCCAGTTCAAACAGGGGCGGGCTTGGCAGGGGCCAGACATGCTCCTATTGCACCGCCAACCTATCGCTCAAAGCGAGATCCAACGATGCCGATGCCAAAATTCAAACGCATATTGCTGAAGCTCTCGGGCGAAGTGCTGATGGGCGAACAGAAGTATGGGATCGATACCCTGTTCGTCGCGCGGCTGGCGGCAGAGGTGAAGGCAGCCAAGGAGACCGGCCTCCAGCTCTGCCTGGTTATCGGCGGCGGTAATATCTTCCGCGGCATGGCGGGCGCCGCGGCCGGCATGGACCGGGCGCAGGCAGATTACATGGGCATGCTGGCCACGATCATGAATGCGCTGGCGATGCAGAATGCGCTGGAACAGATCGGGGTTGAGACCCGCGTCCAGTCCGCGATTCAGATGGACGCCGTGTGCGAGCCGGTGATCCGCCGCCGGGCTGAGCGTCATCTGGAAAAAGGCCGGGTGGTGATCTTTGCCGCTGGTGTCGGCAGCCCCTATTTCACCACCGATAGCGGCGCAGCCCTGCGTGCTGCGGAAATGAAGTGCGATGCCTTGTTCAAGGGGACCAGCGTGGATGGCGTTTATGATGCTGACCCCAAGAAGGTTAAATCAGCAACACGTTATGAAACATTGAGTTATGATACAGTGCTCGCTAATAATCTGAAGGTAATGGACGCCTCGGCGGTGGCATTGTGCCGTGACAACAAGATCCCGATCGTGGTCTTCTCGATCCGCGAGGAAGGCAATCTCGCCAAGGTTCTGGCGGGGCAGGGCATACAAACGATAGTGCAAGAGGAAGCGTAACCCATGGCCAAATATGATAAGGCCGATCTCGAACGGCGGATGAAGGGTGCGGTTGAGGCGCTGAAGGGCGATCTTTCGGGCCTGCGGACCGGCCGCGCCAATGCCTCGCTGCTCGATCCGGTGATGGTCACGGTCTATGGCAGCAATATGCCGCTTAACCAGGTGGCGACCGTTTCGGTGCCCGAACCGCGCATGATTTCGGTCCAGGTGTGGGATAAGACGAATATCGGACCGGTTGAAAAGGCGATCCGCTCGGCCGGGCTTGGGCTTAATCCGATCAACGATGGCAACACGCTGCGGCTGCCGATCCCGGACCTGACCGAGGAACGCCGCAAGGAACTGGCCAAGCTGGCTGGGCAATATGCTGAAAAGGCCCGGATCGCGGTTCGCAATGTTCGGCGTGACGGGATGGAAATGCTCAAAGCCGATGAAAATAAAAAGGAAATTTCGGAGGATGAGCGCAAGCGCGCCGAAACCGAAGTCCAGAAGCTGACCGACGAGATCATCAAGGCCGTCGATGAGGCGGCATCGCACAAGGAAAAGGAAATCATGACGCAGTGAGCGGCGCGGCGGCCTCTTCTGGCGGTGGCGAGGGTCATGGTGCACGGCACGTTGCGATCATCATGGATGGCAATGGACGCTGGGCCAAGGCACACCATTTGCCACGCGCCATCGGCCATCAGCGCGGGGTTGAGGCGGTTCGGACTTTGGTTCGCGCGGCGCGGAACATGGGGTTGGAGGCGCTGACTTTATATGCCTTTTCGACCGAGAACTGGCAGCGGCCCGAGGACGAAGTCTCGGCGCTGATGGGACTGCTGCGGCGCTATATCCTTGCCGATCTGGCTGAATTTGTTGCCAATAATATCCGCCTGAAAGTGATCGGCGACTATACCGCCTTTGCGCCAGACATTGTCGCGATGATCGACGATGCGCTGGCGCAAACGGGTTGCAACGACGGTACAACGCTGGTGATCGCGCTTAATTACGGCGCGCAAGACGAGATTGCCCGGGCGGCGACCAAGGCGGCACGCAAAGGCCCGATTACCCCAGCGGCGATCGAGGCCGAACTCGATACCGCCGGCCTCCCGCCGCTCGATCTGCTGATCCGCACTTCGGGCGAAGTGCGCTTGTCCAACTTCCTGCTGTGGCAGTCCGCCTATGCCGAAATGGTGTTCAGCAATGTGCTGTGGCCCGATTTCACTCCGGCGCATCTGGCCGAAGCGGTGGCAGAGTTTGCAAAGCGGGAGCGGCGCTATGGCGGGCGCTAAAACCCTTGCAGTGTCGGTAAGGACTTGATCGTGACCAACGCTCAACCGAAAAAATCCGACCTCGGCGTGCGGGTGGCATCTGCGGTGGTGATGGTCACGGTCGCCGGGACAGCCCTGTGGCTGGGGAGCTGGGTGTGGACGGCGTTTGTCGCGCTGGTGGCGTTGGGGGTTCTATGGGAGTGGCGTGGCCTTACCATTGAATTTCACCATCGAACGATGTGGAACTTGGCTGGCCTCGTTTATGTCTTTGTCGCCGCCGGCACACTCTGGCAGTTGCGGCTCGACGATGGCATCAGCTTGTCGCTGTCACTCATTTTAGTGATCATCGCTACCGATGTCGGAGCATACTTCTCGGGCCGGACATTCGGCGGTCCCAAAATTGCACCAAAGATCAGCCCATCAAAGACTTGGTCAGGCTTGATTGGCGGGATGCTGGCTGCGGGAATCGTTCTTTTTCTTACATTTCCGCGGCTTTGCTATGATAACTGCCCCACCGACCCGATTATCATTTGGACCAAAGACTGGCGGAGCATAGCGTTGGATTTCCCTTGGTCGGACTTTGTGTTCGTATTTGGAGTTGGCGCGTTGATTGCTGTGGTGGCCCAGTCAGGAGACTTTTTTGAGAGTTGGATGAAGCGCCAGGCAGGTGTGAAGGACTCCAGCAGCCTTATTCCCGGTCATGGTGGCTTGTTGGATCGCGTCGATGGCTTGCTTGCCGTGCTTTTCTGCATCGGCCTGTTTTCGCTTCTAGTCTATTTATACGGCATCGCATGACCCGCACCATCTCCATCCTCGGCGCGACCGGTTCTGTCGGCGCTTCCACGCTTGACCTGATCCGGCGTGAGCGGGGCAAGTGGCGGGTTGTTGCGCTGACGGCGAACAGCAACGCCGACGAGCTGGCGAAACTGGCGCGGGAGTTTTCGGCTGAAATCGCGGCTGTTGCCGACGAAAGCTGCCTGCCTGCGCTGCGTGAAGCTCTGGCCGGATCGGGTATCGAAACCTCGGGTGGTCCATCAGCCCTCATCGAAGCGGCTTCCCGCCCCGCCGATCTGACCCTCGCCGCAATTGTCGGCTGTGCAGGCCTTGCACCGACCATGGCGGCGATCGAGCAGGGTGGCGTGATCGCGCTCGCTAACAAGGAAGCGCTGGTTTCGGCCGGCGCAGTGATGATCGCCGCCGTTGCCCGCCACGGCGCGACATTGTTGCCGGTTGATTCAGAGCATAATGCTATTTTTCAATGTCTTGCGGGTAATATTTTGCAGGATGTGAGAAGTATAACCCTCACCGCCAGCGGGGGGCCGTTCCGCGAGTGGACGCTGGAGCAGCTCACCGCCGCCACCCCCGCCCAAGCGGTCAAGCATCCCAATTGGGATATGGGCGCCAAGATCAGCGTCGATAGCGCCACGATGATGAACAAGGGGCTGGAACTGATCGAGGCGCATTATCTGTTCCCGGTCGGGCTGGACAAGCTGCGGATCATTATCCATCCGCAATCGGTGGTCCATTCGATGGTCGAATATCGCGATGGCTCGACGCTGGCGCAGCTTGGCCCCTCGGATATGCGGGTGCCGATTGCCTCGGCGCTGGCCTGGCCGAGCCGGATGGATACGCCCTGCGCCCCGCTCGATCTGGCTGCGCTGGGCGAGCTGACCTTCCGCGCGCCCGATGAGCTGCGCTTTCCCGCCACGCGCATCGCCCGGGCCGCTGCCGAAGCAGGCGGAGCCGCCCCGGCGGTGCTCAATGCCGCCAATGAAGTGGCAGTGGCCGCATTCCTGAACAGTCAGTTCGCGTTCACCCGGATTTCGGTAATGGTCGAGCAAGTGCTGGCGCGCTATGCTCCGGTTGCCCCTGCCTCTTTGGCAGATGTCTTTGCGATTGATGCCGAGGCGCGAATCCACGCCCGGATGATGCTGGAGTTAACTTGAGTTGGTCAATTCCCCCTCTATCTTTATGATGATCGGCGCCTTTTTACTCGTGCTTGGCCCGCTGGTGGTGCTGCATGAGTTAGGCCATTATCTGGTCGCCCGGCTGTTTGGGGTGCGCGCAGATGCCTTCTCAGTTGGCTTCGGCAAGGAACTGCTGGGTTGGACGGACAAACGCGGAACGCGCTGGAAGCTCTCTGCACTGCCCCTTGGCGGATATGTGCAATTCGCAGGCGACATGAACTCCGCCAGCGTCCCTGATCCGGCTTTTGCCGATGCTTCGCCCGAAGCGCGCAAGGGCATCTTTCAGGCCGCGCCGCTGTGGCAGCGCGCGCTGATCGTGCTGGCCGGGCCGGTGATGAACCTGTTGGTTGCGGTCGCGATCTTTGCGGTTTTCAACGTAGCCTATGGCCGCCCGGTTGCCCCGGCGGTGATTGAAGGCTTTGCCGAACCCTCATCCGCGCAGGCTGCCGGCTTGAAGCTGGGCGACCGAATCGTGGCGATTGACGGCGATCCCATCGCCAACTTTGGCGAAGTGGCGCAGCATGTTGCAATCTATCCCGGACGAACCGTTACAATTGTGGCGCAGCGCGGCGAGCAACTGCTGACCATCCCGGTCAAAATCACGTCAGACGTCCAGACGGACGAGTTCGGCAATGAAGCCCGGCGCGGGCTGATCGGGATCCGTTCACCTGATATCGTGCGAGAACGGCTTGGGCCAGTCTTAGCGGTCGGTCTTGGGTTCAAGCAGAGCTTTGGCATCGTGCGGATGATGGTGACCGGGATCAGCCAGATCTTCACCGGCGAACGCTCGATCGACGAACTTGGCGGACCGATCAAAATCGCCAAATTTTCGGGCGAGCAATTTTCGCTCGGCTGGACCGAGTTCGTCTATTTTGCGGCGCTGATTTCAATTAACTTGGCATTCATCAACCTCCTGCCAATCCCTGCGCTTGATGGCGGGCACCTGGCTTTCTACGCCGCTGAAGCGGTCCGCCGGAAGCCGATTGGTGCGCGTGGTCAGGAATGGGCGTTCCGCACTGGTTTTGCATTCGTGCTGGCTTTGATGCTGTTCGTCACGCTGAATGATCTGGCCTCGCTCCCGCTGTTCGGGAGTTAGGCTGCACAAGCTGGGAACTGCGGAAAATAAGGCAACTCTGCTTGATTGGCATGGCAGCATCGGGCAGAGGGCGACGACTTGTCTGCAGCGAGCGCGGCCCCGCACGGGGGTGGGCCGAGCCTGCGATGCAGAATTACGGGATATTCCGTGTTGATGATTGGATACACGATGGTTCGCAGTGATACCGTTTGCGCTGGAAAATCTGGCCGCACGGGAACCCGACTTGCAGCTCTTTTGCTTGGAACCTCGATCCTTGCCTCTGTCCCCGCCGCAGCGCAGGCCCAGAAGACTATTCAGAAGGCTGCCCAAAAGGCGTCAGTGCCTGCGCCTGTCGCAACCGTTGCTCCGGCTCCGGTTGAGGCTGAAGTTGCAATCCGCTCGATCACGGTCACCGGCGCCCAGCGGCTCGAGGCCGATACAATCCGGTCTTATATCAAGCTGCGGCTGGGCCAGCCCTATACGCAGGTGGCGGCTGATCAGGCGCTGAAGGATCTCTACGCAACCGAGCTGTTCACCGACGTGCAGATCCGCAACGACAGCGGCGATGTGGCGATCGAGGTAGAGGAAAACCCGGTCGTCAACCGGATCGTGCTGGAAGGGAACAAGCGGCTCAAGGAAGAAAAGATCACGCCCGAGATCAAGCTGGCCCCACGGCAGATTTTCACCCGTTCCAAAGTTCGCGCCGATGTTGCCCGGATTATCGAGCTGTATAAGCGCCAGGGCCGGTTTGCCGCTTCGGTCGAGCCGAAGATGGTCAAGCTTGATCAGAACCGCGTCGATATCGTCTATGAAATCTCCGAAGGGCCCAAGTCCAAGGTTCGTCAGATCAATATCATCGGCAATGAGAATTTCTCGGACGGCGATCTACGCGGCGAAATGGTCACCAAAGTTGCTGGGCTGACCAAGATCTTCAGTTCGGGCACCAGCTATGATCCGGATCGGATGGCGTTCGATCAGCAAAAGCTGCGCCAATTCTACCTGACCAAGGGTTATGCCGATTTCCGGGTGGTTTCGGCCGTTGCCGAGCTGACCCCGGACAAGAAAGACTTCATCATCACTTATGTGGTGGAAGAAGGCCAGCGCTACAAATTCGGCGACGTTAAGGTCGATAGCCAGCTGCGCGATTTCGACAGCGAACGCCTCGCCACCCAGCTGCCGATGAAGAAGGGCGATTGGTACAACGCCAAGCTGGTTGAAGACACGATCGAGCGGCTGAACGAGACTGCCGGCACCTTTGGTTATGCGTTCGCCGATGTCCGCCCCAACTATGATCGCAACAAGGAAGACCTGACCATGGGCCTGGTCTTCCAGATCGCCGAGGCACCGCGGGTTTATGTCGAAAAGATCGAAGTCAACGGCAACACTCTGACCCAGGACAAGGTCATCCGCCGCGAGTTCCGCCTGGCCGAGGGCGATGCGTTCAACTCGCTCCAGGTCAAGCGTTCGACGGCCCGAATCAATTCGCTCGGCTATTTCCAGGAAAAGTTCGAGATCGAGCAGAAGCCCGGTTCCGCGCCCGACCGGATCGTGCTGGAAGCCAATGTTGAGGAAAAACCCACCGGTGAGCTTCAACTCTCGGCCGGTTTCTCGTCGATCGAAAACTTCATCCTTCAGGCCTCGATCCAGCAGCGCAACTTCCGTGGTCGCGGCCAGACGGTGGGCGCCAGTGTCAGTTATTCGCGTTATTCAAAAAGCGCGGAGCTGAGCTTTACCGAACCCTATCTGTTCGATCGCAACATCTCAGCGGCTGCCAGCCTTTATCGGCGCGATTCCAACAGTTTTAATTACCTCAACAATTCCCGCAATACGACCTACAAGCAGTCGACCACCGGGCTCCAATTGCGCGCGGGCGTGCCGCTGACCGAATTCATGTCGCTGGTCGGTAGTTATACTTTCAACATCGATGATGTGACGCTGGACCAGAACCAGTTCTTCACCGACCGCGTGACCGCCGGGTTGTTAGCCTGCGATCCGCTGCTGGCGGGCCGCTATCTGTGCGAAGCGCTGGGCAAGCGGACCAGCTCGATCCTCGGCCTGTCGCTGATTTACGATTCGCTCGACAACCGCGTGCGCCCTTCGCGCGGACGGTCGGCATCGGTTAGCGCCGATTTTGCCGGGCTGGGCGGATCAGTCAAATATGCCCGGCTGCGCGGCAATGCGAAGCAGTTCTGGCCGGTTGGCAAGGGGTTCATATTCTCTGTTTCCGGTGAAGCCGGGGCGATCAAGTCATTTGAATCCACGGCGGTTGCCGGCAAGGATAGCGTCCGTCTGACCGACCGGTTCTATCTGGGTGAGCCGCAGATTCGCGGTTTCGACATTCGCGGCGTCGGTCCGCGTGTGCTGCGCAAGCCGACCATCGATCTCGATACCAACCTGACTGATACTGTGGTTACCCCCGGCCCCAATCCCGACCGTAATAGTTGGTCCGATGATGCGCTGGGCGGCAAGTACTATTATCTCACTCGGGCCGAACTGGAGATACCGCTGGGCTCCGGCGCCAGGGAACTGGGTCTGCGTCCGTCGATCTTCGTCGATGCCGGGGCAGTCTGGGGTATCAACACACCGGTATCCACCTCGAGTCCGTTTCCCAATGGCATCCTGATCCCGCAGCGTAACGCAGCCGGTCAGGCGTTATACACCCAGATTGATGCGGCGTCGCTCGTCGGCACGACCAACCCGGTCTGTACGGTCACGGCGACATCGAAAGTGACCAACGCGATCAACCCCAATCCGCCAACTTGCTTGACCGGCGTGAACAGGGCCAACAACACCGCGCTGGGCCAGCGGATCGCACCGTTTACCGAGGAATTCCTCGGCAATTCGGCCAAGCCGCGCGTTGCGATCGGGATCGGGGTCAACTGGAACTCGCCGTTCGGTCCGTTCCGGATCGATTTTGCCAAAACGCTGCTCAAGCAGCCGGGCGATGATGTCAAAAGCTTCACTTTCAACGTAGGAACCCAATTCTGATGAAAACCATTCTCAAGCCGATCATCGGTGCCAGCCTTTTGCTTGCCTTAAGCGCGCAGCCTGCCTTGGCCGCCAAGAAAGAAGCCACCCCGGCAGCCGGAACCTCGGTGCTTGCTGGTATTGGCGTGGTCAATATCGAAGCGATCAAGGTCAATTCGAACGCCAACAAGGTGGCGCAGCAGCAGCGCCCGACTACCTACAAGCCGCAGATCGACCAGGCCAATGCCCGCGCCGTGGCGATCCAGGCGCAGCTTAAGCCGCTGGCCGATAAGTTTGAGCGCGATCGCGCTGCGGCAACGCCAAACGCTACAGCTCTTCAGCAGCAGTATGCCCAGATCCAGCAGCTTCAGCAGGCTGGCCAGCAGGAGATCAACCGGATTCTCCAGCCGGTTGCCTATTCCGAGGCCTATGTTGAGGAACAGATCAACGAGCAGCTAGAAAAGGCAATCAGCCAGGCTGCTGCGAAAAAGCGTCTTGGCCTGATCATCACGCCTGAAGCGGTAATCTATGCCGATGCCGCCTACAATATGAACACAGCGGTGCTTGATGAACTCAACACCCTGATCCCGAATGCACAGCTCGTGCCCCCCGCGGGCTGGGAACCGCGCCAGGTGCGTGAACAGCGCGCCCAGCAACAGGGCGCAGCTGCTGCTCCGCGTCCCGCTGCTGCTGCGCCGCGCCCGGCCGCTCCAGCCGCGCCGCGTCCCGCCACTCCGCAGCCAGACGGCCGCTAGTCAAAGTACTGGGCCAGTGATGGGGGGGCAGCGATGAGCGATCTATCAGGGCAGGGTGCGGCAACAGGGGCCGCACCCGCTCAGGCCGGACAGGTCTATGACATCCGCAAGATCCTCAGCGCCTTGCCGCACCGCTATCCGCTGCTGCTGGTCGACCGGGTCCTGTCGCTGGAGATTGGCGAGACGATCCACGCGGTAAAAGCGGTCACTTTCAACGAGCAGTTCTTTCAAGGCCACTTTCCCGGACGCCCGATCATGCCCGGAGTGCTGCAGATTGAGGCTCTGGCTCAGGCTGCGGCCATTCTGGCGATCGAGTCGCTCGAATTGTCGGGCTCGGGCAAGCTGGTTTACTTCATGGCGATCGAACAGGCCAAGTTCCGCACGCCGGTGGAACCTGGCTGCCTGCTCGACCTCCATGTTGGCTTCTCGCAAAAGCGCGCCCGGGTTTGCAAGTTCTGGGGCAAGGCGATGCTGGAGGGCAAGATCGCCTGCGAAGTCCAGTTCACCGCGATGATCGCCGATGCCTGATTTCTGCGGCAAGGCCATCCGGCCTCGCCTGGCAGGAGCGGCCAGAACGCTGGACAAACCCCAAAACCGCGGCTATGCGCCGCGCTTCCTTTTCAGGCCGGTCGGAACCGGTCGCAATGAAAGTCTGATCCGATGAAGGCCGATATCCATCCCGATTATCACATGATCAAGGTCCAGATGACCGATGGTACTGTGTTTGAAACGCGTTCGACCTGGGGCAAGGAAGGCGCCACACTGGCGCTTGATATTGATCCTACGTCGCACCCGGCATGGACCGGCGGCCAGCGTCAGCTTGAAGCAGGCGGCCGGGTTGCGCAGTTCAACAAGCGCTTCGGCGGACTTTCGCTCAAGAAAGCCTAAAACCAAACTGCATTGCAGAAACGAACAGGGCGGCCCCGGTGCCGCCCTTTTTGTTGGGTTTAAAAGCCTTGGGCCTCAAGCAGTTGCCGCCAGCAGCTGTGTTCGGCGGCGAGCGGACGGAAAAATTCGGCCCCGGCAGCATTCCCGCGAACCCAGCGGGTAATCGCCTGGACCGGGCTGTCATCTTCCAGCTTGATCGTGAGAATTTTGCCGATCCGCAGCCAGGCAGCTTCGCCGTTCAAGCTGCAACCATGGGTGGAGAGGTCTTCAACTTGCATTATGACAGGGTCACCGAACGCATCTGATACCGCCACAATTGCCGTCACGCTATGCCGGATGGCCTTGCGCCGGTCAGGGGTTGACGCGGATCGCTCGGTCTCGTGGATGGTGACAAGTTTGCTCATTGTAGTCATCTGACGTTCACCGGTTTCCAACTTGCATCGGTTGATCCCAGGTGTGGTGGGGGATGCCTGATCTTAAACCTGGGGTCTAAAGACCGGGGCTTAACATTTGATTTGCGAACCACCCGGCAAAGCTGGATTCGCATTGCCGCGAGAATTCACCGCCAGCTGCGCAAAGCGCCGCGAAACAAAATTACGTTTGCGCGGCGATCACGCACTTTTTGCTTCCAAACAACCTGACCTTGTGCAACAGGCCGCACCCGCGCTAATCGCCGCTTGCGGAGGGGCCTTGCCCTCCTTAACAGCGCGCTCCTTGGCATGCGTTAAAGACTATGGCGACCGTAGCTCAGTTGGTTAGAGCGCCGGTTTGTGGTACCGGAGGTCGGGGGTTCGAGACCCCTCGGTCGCCCCAGTCTTTTCCCGCATAAAGCATGCCTCAAACGGAGGTGCTTGTGGCCGCGTTCTGGGTAGAACCCGATTTCGACGACCACGAGCTGGTCCAGCTGGTGCGTTGCCGCACCTCGGGGCTGACTGCGATCATTGCACTCCATTCAACCCACCTGGGCCCCGGCGCCGGTGGTACGCGGTTCTGGCATTATGCTCAGCCCGCCATGGCAATGCGCGATGCGCTGCGGCTGTCGCGCGGGATGAGCTACCAGAACGCCATGGCCGGCCTGCCGATGGGCGGCGGCAAAGCAGTCATCCTGGCCGATCCCAGCCGCGCCAAAACTCCGGCGATGCTGGCCGCGTTCGGCGATGCGATCGAAGGACTGGGCGGGTGCTATGTCACGGCCGAAGACGTTGGCATCACCGAAGCCGATATGGTCGCGGTGGCGCAACGCACGGCCCATGTTACCGGCCTGCCCAACGCCGACAGCGGCGCGGCGGGCGGCGATCCCGGGCCGTTCACCGCGATTGGCATCTTTCAGGGCATCAAAGCTGCGGTCGCCTACAAGCTGGGCCGGGACAGCCTAGCAGGCGTGCATATCGCGATGCAAGGCACCGGCAGCGTCGGTGGCGGACTGGCGCGGCTGCTGGCCAAAGACGGCGCCAAACTGACCCTGGCCGATGTCAACGCCGATCGGGCAGCGGCACTGGCGGTCGAACTGGGCGCAGAGGTGGTTGCCGCCGATGCGATCATGGATGTCGCTTGCGACGTTTTCAGCCCTAATGCGCTTGGCGCGATCCTGGATGATGGCGGCGTGGCCCGGATCAATGCCCCGATCGTGGCGGGCGGTGCCAACAACCAGCTGGCCCGGCCCGAGCATGGCCCGGAACTGGCTGCGCGCGGCATTCTTTATGCGCCGGACTATGTTATTAACGCGGGCGGGATCATTGCGGTGACGCTGGAATATCTGGCCCGCCAATCGGGTCAGCACTGCGCGGTAGAAGAAGTTCACGCCCGGCTAGAACAGATTCCGGTGCGCCTGACCGCGATCTGGCAGGAAAGCCAGGCCTCGGGCCGGTCGTCCGATCAAGTTGCCGATGCGATGGCCCAAAAGCTGATCGGGCGCTAATCCTGCTTGCCGGGAGGGGTGCCACCTGCCAAAGGGCGCTGACTTTCGAGCACCCAGAATTTCATGCACGGTTTTGCCAATCCAGCCCGTTTTCTGCGCATCGCCCGGTGGCTGACACCGGTTCTGCTGCTGAGCGGTATTGTGATTACCGGGTTGGCGCTGGCCTGGGGCTTGTGGCGCGTGCCGCCCGATCGGCTCCAGGGCGAGACAGTCCGCATTCTGTTCATTCACGTTCCCGCCGCATGGCTCGGGATGGGCGGCTGGACTGCGCTGGCGATGGCCAGCCTGACCGAGCTGGTGTGGCGCCATCCGCTGGCGAGTATCGCTGCGCGGGCCATTGCGCTGCCTGGTGCTGTCTATACCGCAATTTGCCTTGCCACCGGCTCGCTGTGGGGTCGTCCGGCCTGGGGCAGCTGGTGGGTGTGGGACGGACGGCTGACCAGCATGCTGATCCTGCTGTTCCTTTATTTCGGTTATATCGCACTGGCCGATGCAAGCCAGCGCGATGGCCAGGGGAATACCCGCGTCGCGGCGATTTTCGGGCTGGTCGGGGTAGTCAATGTGCCGATCATCAACCGTTCGGTGGTGTGGTGGAACAGCCTGCACCAGCCGCCCAGCATCACCATGGGAAGTTCAGCGATCGATGCCGCGTTCCTCTGGCCGCTGCTGGCTGCGACGATCGGGTTTTCGCTGATCTTTGGCGGGGTGGTGCTGGCGCGGATGCGGATGATCCTCGCCGATATTCAGGCCGAAGCGCGGCTGCGCCGAATGGCGATGGAATAGGCGATGCGCGAAATCCTTGATCCCTGGAGCTTTGTCTACGCGGCCTACGCACTCGGCATTGCCGGGACCGCGCTGATGATCGGCTGGAGCTGGCTGGCGATGCGCCGGGCTGAAGCGCGCCGTGACCGGAGCCGGGGCAAATGAGCGCGCCCAAAGCCACGGTAATCAAGGCAAAGCACCAGCGGCTCGTGCTGCTGCTGATCGCGGTTGCAGCGCTGATCGGCGCGGGACTGCTGGCCGCATGGGCGCTGCGTAATCAGGCGTCCTATTTCTATGTTCCGAGCGAAATTATCGCCGATCGCCCTGAACCTGCCCGCGCTGTGCGGCTGGGCGGCATGGTTGAGCGCGGCTCACTCAAAACTGCAGCAGACGGCGTGACGGTCAACTTCATCGTCGGCGATGGCCAGGCCCGGGTGCCGGTGCGGTTCAGCGGAATCGTTCCTTCGCTGTTCGTTGAAGGTTCGGGTGTGGTAGCCGAAGGCAAACTTGGCGCGGATGGGACCTTTGTGGCCGACAATCTGCTTGCCAAACACGATGAGAAATATGTGCCCCGCGAAATGAAGGACATGAGCGCAGAGCAGGCCCGCCAAGCCGTGGCGGCAACCAAATGATCGCCGAGTTTGGCCTTGCTGCCCTGTGGCTTGCGGCGGCCTTGGCCGGACTGCAATTGATCGCAGGCGCGCTCGCCCTGACGCCGCGCGGCCCGACATTGGACAGGATGGCGCTGGCAAGTGTCGTCCGGCCGGTTGCGATCGTCCAGGGGCTACTTGCGGCAATGGCGTTTGCCGCGCTGATTGTGCTGTTCTGCCAGACCGATCTTTCGGTGAAGCTGGTCGCGATGAATTCGCATTCGGCCAAGCCGCTGCTCTACAAGTTCGCCGGAACATGGGGCAATCACGAAGGCTCGATGCTGCTGTGGGTGACGGTGATGGGGCTGGCGGGCGGCTTCGTCGCGCTGGTCGAACGCCGCCTGCCCGAGCCGACTATGCTGGCCACGCTGGCCGGCCAAGCCTTTGTCAGCCTTGGTTTCTATGCCTTCCTGCTGCTCTCTTCCAACCCGTTCGAACGGCTACCGGTTCCGGCGGCGGAAGGGCAGGGACTTAATCCGCTGCTCCAGGATCCGGGCCTCGCGTTCCATCCGCCGACCCTTTATCTTGGCTATGTCGGGCTTTCGGTGGCGTTCAGCTTTGCGATCGGCGCGCTGGTCACACGTGA
>JANLQQ010000049.1:0-20671 GCA_031367905.1 Novosphingobium sp. | reverse complement strand
AACACCGCTTCCTTGACCGCCATATAGTCAAACTCGCGCTTGAACGGCGGGAAGGTGGAGAGCTTTTCGCCCGCCATCACCCGCGCTGCGATCTTGGCTACTGGCTGACCGATCGCCTTGGCTACGAACGGCACAGTCCGGCTGGCGCGCGAAAAGCTCTCCACCTTCCCGCCGTTCAAGCGCGAGTTTGACTATATGGCGGTCAAGGAAGCGGTGTTCCCGTTTGCGCGGTTCCCCGGGGTTGATCCGGTGCTTTCGCCCGAAATGAAATCGACCGGCGAAGTCATGGGCCTCGACGCCGATTTTGCGATGGCCTTTGCCAAAGCGCAGCTGGGCGCGGGCATGGTTTTGCCGAGCTGCGGCGCGGTGTTCATCTCGGTTAAGGATAGCGACAAGCCGGTGATCCTGCCGGCAGCGCGCAAACTGGTCGAACTGGGTTTCACTATCATCGCCACCGGCGGAACCCAGAAATACCTGGCCGATGCCGGGGTCCCGGTGGAACGGGTCAACAAGGTTGCCGAAGGGCGTCCACATATCGTTGACCGGATCATCGACGGCGATCTGGCGCTGATTTTCAACACCACGGAAGGTTGGCAAAGCCTGAAAGATTCGCAATCGATTCGCGGGTCGGCACTGCGCGGCAAGGTGTCCTACTTCACCACGGCGAGCGCTTCGGTGGCCGCTGTTGAAGCAATTGCAGCCTTGCGCGGCACAAAACTTGAAGTCCGCTCGCTTCAGTCTTATTATAGCGGAAATTAACGCACTTCCCCGACATCGCGATTTGCCCGATGCCGTTTCGAAGCCCGTCAGGGTGGAACGGTATTCGGAAAAATCGTTGCTTGGGGCTGGAGCCAAAGGGAACGAATTGTAATGGCAAGTGTCGAAAAGCTGCCGATGCTGGCGGAAGGCTATGAGCGGCAGCTCGCCGAACTCAAGGCGCTGCGTGAAGAGCGGCCCCGGATCGTTGATGCGATCGAAGAAGCGCGCGCGCATGGGGATCTATCCGAAAACGCAGAATATCACGCGGCCAAGGAACGTCAGGGTCAGGTCGAGGCGATGGTCGGTGATCTGGAAGACCGGATTAGCCGCGCTCATATAATTGATCCGACTACACTTTCGGGCGACCGGATCATCTTTGGCGCAACCGTTTCGATGCTCGACGATGATGACAAGCCGGTCAAATATCAGATCGTCGGCCCCTATGAAGCGGACGCCAAAATTGGCCGGATCAGCTATGCCTCGCCGCTTGGCAAGGCGTTGATTGGCCGTAAGGTCGGCGAGGAAGTGGAAGTAACCGTGCCATCTGGCGACCGGTCGTATCAGGTTGAGAAGATCGAATTCATCTGAGTTTAGCGCTTTCCCTGGTTGGGCCGGGGACGGCGGCTACATGTCCGGCTGAAGCAGGCGGTGCAGATGCACCACTACATATTTCATTTCGGCATCATCGACCGTGCGTTGCGCCTTGTCACGCCAGGCCTCTTCGGCTTCGGCATAATTATCATAAACGCCCACCAGGTCGAGCCCTGCAACATCGGTGAACTCAAGGCCCTGCGGATCCTTGACCCGGCCGCCCATTACAAGATGTAGCTTTTGCATGGCCGTGCCCATACCGGGGACGAATCGCGTCGGCAATAGCGCCCGGCACAGCCGGTCAATCCTAGCTGCGGGCGCGGGCGGCCAGCTTGATCGCTTCACGGGCGAGAGTAAGCCCAGTGCTGCGTGCTCCGCCAGCGACGGACCCGGCAATCCGCCAAGCTGTGCGGCCCAATTCGCTGCTTCCCTCACCAATTGATTCGTTCAATTCGCCAAGCCGAACCGTGCCTTGTCGGCCCGCGCCTTCAGCAGCATCGCGTGCGCGGCGGCTTGCCGCAAGGCCAAGTTCTCCTGCAAGCGTAACGATTGTTACAGCCCGGCGACTGAATTTGCGGCCCAATGCGCGCGGCAGCAGCGCACCAAGCGCAACCCCGGCCAATGCGCCCGCCGCTAGGGTCAGCAGCGGATACTGCCCGGCCAGGGTGGAGACATGCTCGGGCGGATATTCATCCCGCAACGGGCGGGATTCTGCTGACGGCGGTGCATCGCGGTGCAGCCGCGCCTGCGATGCGGCGATCTTGTCCTTGATCCGCGAAGTCTTGGTATCGGCTTGGTCGGTCACGCAATCGGCTCCTCGGTTTTATGCACGGCTCTTGCAACGGGTGCCTGAACCTGGGGTGGATTGGCTGAAGCATCGCTCGGCTGATCACCCACTAGCGACCGGATGCTTTCAATCAGCGGATTGCGTAAAAACCACAGCACCAGCGCCGCAATCGTGGCGGCGACGATCCCTTTGCTGCCATCGGCAATCGCTAGCGCCTCATTAAACCCGGCGCGGACTTCCTTGCCGGCCTGATCGGCGATCCGCCCGCCAATTCCCCGCGCTTCGAGATCATTTTTAACCTGCGTCAGATTGGCAGTGAACGCCGCCAGAGCTGCCTCGCGCGTGACACGATCCTGGACGAGGCGCGCAGCGGGATCGTTCATGTCCCGCCATCCTTCGGACGATCGCTGGTGCCGGTAAGGTGCCGGGCCATCGCCGCCCAGCGCGATTTGCCAACCCAGCCGCAAATCGCAGCGACGCCCAGCAAGCCAAGCGTGACCGCTGCGGTTGCGCCCAGCGCGCCGAGCCATGGAGTAAGGCCAATTACCAGCCCGACAGTCAGCGCCACCAGCGCAAAAACGATCAGTGTCGCCGCTAGGGCGATATAGGTCACCACGCCTTTGATCCCGACGCCTGCCACCACGGCGCGCGATTTCTGATAAGCCAGCTCGGCCTCGACCAGAGTTTTGCTGTCATCGATCAGGTGACGCAAATCATCCACCAGCGAGCGGTCAGCCGCATCGCCAGTGGAAGGGGTCACAAGGGGAGGGCGCTTATCCTGCATGGCAAGCAGACAAACCGCCTGCGCTGCATCCTGTCAATCGCCCGAGCGCTTAAACAGCCGAGAAAGCATGAAGCCGAACAGCGCAGCGATGCCGATCGCCATGCCCGGGCTCTTGCGAACGAACTGCTTGGCATCATCGCCCAGCTCGTCCAGGTCTTTGGCTTCGATCTTGGCAGCGGTTTCCTGCATGGTCCGCGCTGCGGTGCGGGCATAATCGCCATAGCGCGCGCCCAGCTTCTCATCGATCGTTCCGGCATTGTCGGCCACGATCTTGCCCAGCCCGGAAATGGCGTCGCTGGCGCGAGCCTTGCCGTCCTGAGCCAGCTCTGTGGCGCGTTCTTTGGCCTGTGCGCTCAAGTTCTTGGCTTCTTCTGCCCAATCATTGCCTGCCCCGGCCAGCTTTTCACGATAGGCCCCGGTGCGCTCCTGCACTTCCTGGCCCAGCGCCTTGGCACCAGAGCGGGCTTCGTCGAGCGCCTTGCTGAACTTGGCCTTGGCTGCGGAGCCCGGGGCTTCGGAAGCGGCAACTTTCCTGGCGGTAGCAGCAGGTTTCTTGGCTGGAGCAGCGGTTTTCTTGATAGTGGCCATGGCTTTTGCTTTCGCTATGCCCCCGGATGGAGCAGATGGATATGAAATGGTACTCAATGCAGCGCGCTGCAAGGTCCAAGCATAATGGGGTAATGCGGCTTGCCTCGCAAGGTTCCGCTGCTTAGGGATCCGGCGAATGTTCAGCCGGGCCCGGCGCAGGGGAGTTTAACCAACCATGACTGCCATTATCGATATCCACGCCCGTGAAATCCTCGATAGCCGAGGCAATCCCACGGTCGAAGTTGAGATATTGCTCGACGATGGCAGTTTCGGTCGTGCCTCAGTTCCCTCAGGCGCTTCGACTGGCGCGCATGAGGCGGTCGAACTGCGCGATGGCGACACGACCCGCTATATGGGCAAGGGCGTGCTCAAGGCGGTTGCGGCGGTAAACGGCGAGATCACCGAAGCCTTGCTCGGTTTCGATGCCGAGGACCAGCGCGATATCGACCGGATCATGATCGAACTGGACGGCACCGACAACAAGGCCCGGCTGGGCGCCAATGCCATACTCGGCGTCAGTCTTGCCGCAGCCAAAGCAGCGGCCAACGCGCGCGGCCTGCCGCTTTATTCCTACATCGGCGGGGTCTCTGCGCATCTTTTGCCGGTGCCAATGATGAATATCATCAACGGCGGCGAGCATGCCGACAACCCGATCGACTTCCAGGAATTCATGGTCATGCCGATCGGCGCGCCGACTTTGGCTGAAGCAGTGCGCTGGGGCTCGGAGATTTTCCACACGCTCAAAACAGGCCTGCACGAAAAGGGTTTGGCGACGGCAGTTGGCGATGAGGGCGGGTTTGCCCCCAATCTTGCCAGCACCCGCGCCGCGCTCGATTTTATCATGGCCTCGGTTGAGAAAGCCGGGTTCAAGCCGGGTGTCGACGTTGCGCTCGCGCTCGATTGCGCGGCGACCGAGTTCTTCAAGGCTGGTCAATACGAGATCAGCGGCGAGGGGCTGTCACTTAGTCCGATCCAGATGTCTGATTACCTGGCCAAGCTATGCGATGATTATCCGATCCGCTCGATCGAAGACGGTATGGGCGAGGATGATTTCGAAGGCTGGGCTGCGCTGACCGCCCAGATCGGCGACAAGATCCAGTTGGTAGGCGATGATCTGTTCGTCACCAATTCCCAGCGGCTGACCATGGGCATCGGCAAAGGGTTGGCCAATTCGCTGCTGGTCAAGGTCAACCAGATCGGAACGCTCTCCGAAACGCTCGAAGCGGTCAGTATCGCCCAGCGCAATGGCTATACCGCAGTAATGTCGCACCGTTCGGGCGAAACCGAGGATGCAACCATCGCCGATCTGGCGGTCGCCACCAACTGCGGCCAGATCAAAACTGGCAGCCTGGCCCGTTCGGATCGGCTGGCCAAATACAACCAGTTGATCCGAATCGAGGAAGAACTGGGAGATGCCGGCCATTATGCCGGCGAAAGGGCTTTCGGGCGGCTTTCCGCCTGATCAGCTCCACCAAAGGTGCTATTCCTTCGACGAGCGCGGATTGCGGACGCTGCGCGCTAGTCGTAAGATTTCGATCATAAATCTGCGCCAAGCACGCTTTTGAAGGATTATTTTGATGCGTAACCGCAAATTGATTGCCGCTCTGCTGCTGGGCGTTGCCACCATCGGCGCTGGCCCGATTGCATGCAACATGGTCGGAACCGAGACCACAGTTGCCACCGGAACCAGCGTTGGCATTGATCCTGCTGCGATGGACAAGACGATCAAGCCGGGCGACGATTTCTATAATTATGCCAATGGCAGCTGGATGAAAACCACCGAGATTCCGGCCGACCGTTCCAGCATTGGCGGGTTCTATATTGCCGACCAGAAAACCGAAAAGCAGCTTGGCGAATTGATCGCTGATCTTGCCAAGTCTGATGCCGCCGCAGACAGCGACAAAGGCAAAATCCGCAATTTCTATGCCGCTTATCTGAATGTCGCCGCAATCGACAAGGCAGGATTGGCCCCGGCCAAGGCAGACCTTGATCGGATTGCAGCGGTGACTGACCTGAAGGGCCTGTCGCGCATCTTGGGCGAGCAGACCCGCGCTGACGTCGATCCGCTCAATTCGACCAATTTCCAGACCGAGAACCTATTCGGGGTGTTCGTCACCCAGGCGCTCGCCGGGGGTGAGGTCATGCCCTATCTGCTGCAAGGCGGGCTGGGCATGCCAGAGCGCGAATACTACCTTTCGGCCGATCCGAAGATGGCCGAACTTCGGGGCAAGTATCAGTCTTACATCGCCCAGTTACTGACCGACGCCGGGATCCCGGATGCGGCAGCCAAGGCGCAGCGGATCTATCAGCTCGAGCTTAAAATTGCGCAGGCAAGCGCAACCCGGACCGAAAGCGAAGACTTCCAGAAATCTGCGGCGGAATGGAGCCGCTCCGATTTTGGGGTCAAGGCCCCGGGGATTGATTGGGACGCCTTTTTCGGCGGGGCTCAGCTGAGTAGCCAGCAAAAATTCGCAGCTTATCATGCTGGCTCGATCCCCAAGCTCTCAGCACTGGTCGCGTCGCAGCCGTTGGAGGCCTGGAAGGACTGGTTGGCCTTCCATCAGATCAGCAGCAACGCCGATGTGCTGGGCTCAAAACTCGATGCCACCAGCTTTGGTTTCTACGGCACTGCGCTGCAAGGTACGACCGAACCGCGGCCGCGCGAAAAGCGCGCTTTGGCCGCGCTCAACGCTTGGATGGGTGATGCTCTGGGCAAGCTGTATGTCGAGAAGTACTTCCCCGCCTCGGCCAAGGCCGAAGTTCAGGCAATGGTCGAGAATATCAAGACCGGCTTCGCCAAACGGGTTGAAGCGCTGGACTGGATGGCCCCGGCAACTAAACAGGAAGCACTCGAAAAGGTTCGCACGATCGAAGTCGGGGTCGGTTATCCGGATAGCTGGAAGGATTACTCCAGTCTGAGCGTAACGCCGGACAATGCCTATGCCAACAAGCAGGCCGGAACGAAGCTCGACTATGTCCAGCAGCTCGCCAAGATCGGCAAGCCGCTCGACAAGCGCGAATGGTGGATGAATGCGCAGCTGGTCAATGCAGTCAACCTGCCGGTGCAGAATGCGCTGAACTTCCCTGCCGCGATCCTGCAGCGGCCGTTCTTTGATCCCGCCGCTGATCCGGCCTTCAATTATGGAGCAATTGGCGCGGTAATCGGCCATGAAATCAGCCACAGTTTTGACAACAATGGTGCGGCGTTCGACAGTAGCGGCAAGATGCGCAATTGGTGGACTGCGGCGGATCTTGCCAAATTCAACCAATCAGGCAAGGCGCTGGCCGCGCAGTATGACAGCTATGAGCCGTTCCCAGGCCTGCACGTCAACGGTACTCTGACTTTGGGCGAAAATATTGCCGATGTGGCCGGGCTGGCCGCCGCTTATGAAGCTTACCGCGCCTCGCTCAACGGCAGGGAGCCGGCCGTGATCGACGGTTATACTGGCGATCAGCGCTTCTTCATCGCCTATAGCCAGTGCTGGGCGAGCAAGATGCGCGACGAAGCCCTGCGCGGGCGGATCGCTACCGATGGCCATGCGCCAGGAATGTACCGAGCAATGACGGTCCGTAACATCGATGCATGGTACAAGGCCTTCGATGTCCAACCAGGTGACAAGCTGTACCTGCCGCCGGAAAAGCGCGTGAAGATCTGGTAACCGTTGCCACGCCGTAGCCGCTCGTTTAATCGCTTGCTTATGCGAGAGGGTACGGCAGGCTATGGCAACATTTCCCGCGCATCCAGATGCCGTTGAGCCCGAGTGGCTGAGCCAGCAACTCCGCGCCGCAGGTATGCTCGATTCAGGCGCGGTGACCGCGCTTGGGTGGGTGCCGATCGGAACCGGCCAGGTGGGGGACAGTGTCCGCTTTTCATTAAGCTATGATCGCCCGGATGCTGGGCCAGCTACTATCGTCGCCAAGTTCCCCGCAGCCGACCCAACCAGCCGCGCGACCGCCGCTGCTTTTGGCCTTTATGCCAAGGAAGTCGGCTTTTATCGCGAGCTATGCGGAGCGCTTGACGTCCGCGTGCCGCAAACATTCGCAGCCGAAGTTGCTGCGGATGGCATCGACTTTATCCTTTTGTTCGAAGATCTTGGCCCGGCCCGGGGCGGCAATCAACTGGCCGGTTGCACCATCGACGATGCCCGCGCTGCGATCCACCAGGCTGCCGCTTTGCACGCCCCGAGTTTTGGCAATACCGGGCTGACCGAAGCCGAATGGCTTCAACCGCGCCCTGAAGTAATCGCGCAGCTCAATGTGCTTTATCCCAATGCTCAGACAATTTTCCGCGAGCGTTATGCCGGGCTGCTCGCACCCGAATTGATGCAGGTGTGCGAAGGTCTGAACACATCGATCGAACTATGGTTCGGTCGCGAGGGTGGGACGAAATCATTGATTCACGGGGATTTCAGGCTCGATAATTTTCTGTTCGATATCCATGGCGGGGCGGAAGCCATTGCAGTGCTCGATTGGCAGACTGTCGCTGCGGGCAACGGCCTGACCGACATTGGCTATTTCTTAGGTTGCGGGATCGGCAGCGCCCTGCGCCGCCCGCATGAGGAAGAACTGCTCGCGCTCTATTGCAATGAGATGAGCCTCCGGGGCGTGCCAATGAACCGGGCAGGGATATGGAACGACTACCGGATCGGCGCGCTGCACGGAGTTTCAACCGCTGTCTTCAGCGCCGCCTATGTCGAACGCACCCCGCGTGGGGATGAAAATTTTCTCTCGATGGCGCGCGGCGCTTGCGAGCTGGCGCTTGATCACGATAGCTTGGGCGCATTGCGAAAGGGTCACTGACCATGCTGACAAAAGGCGACGACTATCCGCTGCATCAAACCCCCGAGCCGGTCGCCTATGCCGGGACAGACCGCAATTTCTACGACCGCTATTTCTTCAATGGCTATGCCCCCGATGGCTCGGGCTTCTTTGCGGTGGCGTTTGGGATCTATCCACACCTCAATGTTGCCGATGCCCATTTCTCGGTGATCCGTGACGGCATCCAGCACAATCTCCACGCTTCGCGGGAACTGGGGATGGAGCGAATGGACTTGCAGGTGGGGCCCATCCGGATCGAGATTGTCGAGCCGTTGCAGATGCTGCGCGTCACCGTTGCGGGCGAGGGGATTTTGGCCGAACTGACCTTCAAGGGGCGTGCGTTCCCGATCGAGGAGCCGCGCTTTGTCCACCGGATCGGCCCGCGCACCTTCATGGATTACACCCGCATGACCCAGAACGGGCGCTACATCGGCTGGATTGAGGTGGATGGCCAGCGCGAAGCGCTGCATCCCCGAACGGTGGGCACGCGGGATCGCAGCTGGGGCGTGCGCCCGGTCGGCGCGCGCGATGAACAGCCGCATGGCACTGGCGTGGTGCCAGGATTCTTTTGGCAGTGGACTCCGCTCAATTTTGCCGACCGAAGCCTGTTTTTCCACATCTGCGCCGATGCCGCAGGCCACGCCTGGAACACCCGCGCCTGTATCGCGCCTGACAGTGGAGGGGCAAACAGCCAGTTCGAGACGAGCGCTGCAAACCTGACAGCGAAGCTTTCTGCCGGCTCGCGCTGGCCCGCTGGTGGAACGATCGATCTGATGACGCCCGGCGGACCGGACCGGATCACGCTTGAGCCGGTTGGCCGCTTTCAGATGCGCGGGCTCGGCTACACTTCACCCAAATGGGGTCATGGGCTGTGGCATGGACCGCTGGAGGTGGAGCGCGAGGATTATGCGCTCGGCGATTGCGATCCGGCACGGATGGACAATTACCACGTTCAGCTGCCCTGCCACGCCACCAGCGAGCGCTATGGCGCAGGCTTTGGCGTGTTCGAACAGCTGATCCTTGGTCCCTATGTCCCGCTTGGCCTTGCAGGATTTGCCGATTTGGGCGCCTAAACTGCGGCAGTCAGCTCGGCGATCTGCGCAGGCGTGAGCTCGGTTTCCATAGCTTCGATCAGATCGTCAACCTGATCCGCAGTGGTCGCGCTGGCGACCGGGGCGGCGACGCCGGGCTGGGTCAGCAGCCAGGCGAGCGCGATCTGTCCCAGGGTTGCTTCACACTCTTCCGCGATCCGGTCCATCACCGGCAGGAGCAACTTGCCTTTGTCAGCATATTTCCGGACCCGTTCGCCGCGCGGGTATTTGTCATAATCCGCATCCTTGCGGTATTTTCCGGTGAGATAACCACTGGCGAGCCCCGAATAGGGGAGCATCACAATATCGTTGGCAAGACACACGTTCTGCAACGCTTGCGGATAATCACCTTGATCCAGCAAGTTAAGCTGGTTTTGCAAAACGCCATAGCCCTTGACCCCGGCCGACTTGGCGGCCCGCAGTGCTGACGAGAGCCGTTCAACCGTAAAGTTCGATGCCCCAGCTTCGCGGATCAGCCCGGCGCTGCGCAATTGGTCAAATCCAGCGGCTACTTCGTCTTGGGGCGTCTCGGGATCATCGCGGTGCGCATAGTAAAGATCGACATAATCAGTTTTCAGCCGCTCAAGTGAGGCGCTGAGCTGCGCCTTCAGGGCTTCAGGACGCAATCCGCCCGCGCTGCCCAAGACGTTGGTCTTGGTCGCAATCCGCATTTTGTCGCGCACACCACGCGATTTCAGCCATGCGCCAATGATCGTTTCGCTCTCGCCGCCCTTGTTCCCTGATACCCAAGCCGAATAGGCCTCGGCGGTGTCGATCATCCGGCCGCCGTTCTCATAGAACGCATCGAGCACTTCAAAGCTGGTCTCGCGGTCAGCCGTCCAGCCAAACACATTGCCGCCAAGCACAAGCGCAATGCCGCTGATCGAAGGATGCTGACTCATCCGAATTTCTCCTTGAGCGCGAGCATGGCTAGCGCCGCTTTGGCAGCTTCCCCGCCCTTGTCCTTCTGCTTCGGATCGGCCCGGACCAGTGCCTGTTCTTCGTTTTCGACGGTAAGAATACCATTGCCGATGGCGACGCCATCCATCGTCAGCGCCATGATGCCGCGGGCGCTTTCACCAGCCACAATCTCGAAGTGATAGGTCTCACCGCGGATGACCACGCCGATCGCGACAAAACCATCATAAAGCTGGGCCTGATCGGCCAGCGCGATCGCACCGGGTATTTCCAGCGCACCAGGCACTGTAATCACCTCCACTTGATGTCCGGCGGCCTTCAGCGCAGCGCGCGCGCCCGCCACCAGCATATCGTTGAGGTGATCGTAGAACCGCGCTTCAACTATAAGAAATTTCGCCATTACTCGCCTGCCGTTCCGTCGATGGTTCGTTCGCCGACAATCGACAGGCCATAGCCGTCCAGTCCGATCAGCGAGTGGTGGGTGTTGGTCAGAAGGATCATGTCATGCACACCCAGTTCTGCCAGAATTTGCGCGCCGACGCCATAATCGCGCAGCTGCTCAACCTCGGGCGAGCCGGCTGCCTTGCCTTCGGCGCGCAGCTGCATGAAACGGGTGACGACACCAGCCATCGGTTTGTTAATCAGCACCAGCACGCCGCACCCCGCCTCGGCGATCATTTCCATTGAACGGGATAGAATCCCGGCTCGCTGATTGTCCTCGCCGAATACATCGACAAACATCGACATGGTGTGCATCCGCACCAGCGTCGACTTGTCGGCGGTGATGTGCCCTTTGACCAGTGCCATGGTCTCGTCGCCGGTCGCCTTGTTGTAGAAGGTGATCGCGGTCCATTCGCCGCCCCAGCGGCTGTTGAAGCGCATTTCCGCCCGCTTTTCGACCAGATGATCATGCTTGCGGCGATAAGCGATCAGATCGCGGATCGTGCCGATCTTGAGTTCGTGCTGGCGGGCGAAGGCGATGAGATCATCCATCCGCGCCATCGTGCCGTTCTCGTTCATGATCTCACAGATCACGCCCGACGGATTAAGCCCGGCAAGCCTTGCAATATCCACAGATGCCTCGGTATGGCCGGCCCGCACCAGTACCCCGCCTTCGCGGGCGATCAGCGGGAACACGTGGCCCGGAGTGACCAGATCATCCCGGCCTTTGGAGGCATCGATCGCCACCGATACGGTGCGGGCGCGATCGGCGGCGGAGATGCCGGTGGTCACGCCTTCGCGCGCCTCAATCGAAGTAGTGAAAGCGGTTTCGTGCCGCGTGCCGTTCTGGCGGCTCATCAGTTCAAGCCCAAGCTGTTCGACCCGCTGTTTGGCCAGCGTGAGGCAAACCAGACCGCGCCCGTGGGTCGCCATGAAATTGATCGCATCTGGGGTCGCCATCTGGGCAGGGATGACCAGATCGCCCTCATTCTCACGGTCTTCATCATCGACCAGGATAAACATCCTCCCATTGCGGGCTTCTTCGATGATTTCCTCGATCGGGACGAGGGCCGGGCTATCATCGCTGTCAAACAGCGCGCGCTCCAGCTTGGCCAGCGTATCGGCGGTGGGGTTCCACTCCGCCTCGGTGCATTCGCGCAGACTATTGGCATGGAGCCCGGCCGCACGGGCCAGACCTGAGCGAGACATGCCTCCTTCGGTGACGAGGCGGCGCACTTTTTCGATGATCGTATTGGGCATAAATCACAAGATATCACATCAAAATGTGATATGGCAAGATCAAATCACATTAAGTCTGATCAATCGCCTTTGAACAACGGCGTGCGCTTTTCCAGAAAGGCCGCAACCGCCTCCTCGTGATCGCCAGTGGCGTGGGCCACCGCTTGCATTGCAGCCGACATTTCCAGCACGGTTGCAAGATCAGCGCGGCGCGATTCCCACAACAGCCGCTTGGTCATCCGCACCGCAAACGGCGGGTTGGCGGCAATCCTGGCCGCAAGCGTCCGGGCAGCATCGAGCAATTCGGTATCGGGAACCACCCGCGAAACCAGCCCGCAGGCCAGTGCTTCCTGGGCATCCAGCATATCGCCGGTAAACGACATTTCCGCCGCCTTGGAAAAGCCAACTACTCGCTGCAGCAGCCAGGCCCCGCCATCGCCGGGAATGATTCCCAGCTTGACGAAGCTTTCAGCGAACTTGGCGCTGGCCCCAGCGATGCGCAGATCGCACATGCAGGCCAGATCCAGCCCAGCACCAATCGCCGGACCATTGACCGCAGCGATTACCGGCACTTCCAGCGCGGCAAAGGCCAGCGGAAGCCGCTGGATGCCGCGCTTGTAATTGCCGCGGGTGCGCGCCGGAAGCCCCGCGTTAAGGCCCATGCCGGGTTTCATCGCATGGATATTCCCGCCCGAGGAGAAGCCTTTGCCGGCACCGGTCAGGATCGCCACCCGTGCAGTCGGATCGCCTTCCAGCCGATCAAGCGCGGCCAGCAGCGCTTCAATCATATCTGGCTCGGAGATCGGATTGCGCAGCTCTGGCCGGTTGAGCGTCAGGGTGACAATGCCAGCGGGATTGGCTTCGTAAACGACCAGACTATCCACACTTACTCTCCTAAAACTTGCTCGGGCAGCTTTATGCGGCGCGGCCGGTTTGTCCACCACACGATGATGATTGTGACACCAATGGCTGCGGTTACTGCGGGTAGTACTCCGAAGCCCAGCTCACGCATCCCTTCAAGCACCGGCATGTGCACCGCAAACAGCGGAAAAGAGATCGCACCCGATAACCAGCCCAGCCTGGTCGGGCGGGTCAGCAACAACCCGCCGAGAATTGAGAAGGGACAGACCAGCAGCACAAACCCAAGATCGAAATACCAGCCACTAGCACCGCCAAACCAGCTGCCCAGCATGACGGCGGGCAAGGCGATCAGCGCCAACCAGCCAAGTGGTGCTGGCCCGCTAAACTCCTTACCCCAGCGGTGCAGCAAGATGCCGAGCAGATAGGCAAGGAAAATGCGCGGAAAGCCGGCGAGGAAAGTTTCCGGACGTGAACCAAGGTCGAGTGAGCCAAATGACGCAGCCGTGGCGATCGTCACCCCCAGAACGACCAGTGCCAGTCCGACAAGCGCGCGGTTCCTCAGCCGGTGCAGGGCAAAGACGTGGGCCGCATTGGCGACCAGCTCGAAAAAGATCGTCCAGGCCGGGATGTTCAGTGCGAACATCAACCTGCCGAGCGGCCAAGGCAGCAGCATGAAGTTGGCGATCAGCACCGGCAGGAAGTGGGCAAAGTCGCCCGCCCGGACCCACAGATAGGGCACGCCAATCAATGAACCCAGCGCCATCATCGGCCAGAACCGGCGATACCGTCCGCGCATGAATTGCAGCGGCGCGAGCCCGGTCGCGAGACGCGGCTCAGAAGTCCGGGCCATCAGATAGCCGCTCAGCATCAGGAAGAAGTCCACCGCGAGATAGCCCTTGGCGAACCAGTGCGGAAAGCCGCCAAACACGCCGTGGGCGTGGAACGCGACAACGCACAGCGCCGCAATCCCGCGCAAAGCATCGAGTCCATAAAGCCGGGGCGGGGCCTCAGCCAACCAGCCGCTCGATAAACCAGAAGCTGGCGATGGTCCCGATCCCATAGGTTGCCAGCACGGTAGCCGGGCGGAGCGCAGGCCGGGCGAACCGGCGCAGCAAAGCGACGAGCGCAAGGCAAGCCGTGATGATAACCAGCTGCCCCACTTCCACTCCTAGATTAAAAGTCAACAATGCTAACGGAACATCGCCTTCGGGCAAGCCGATTTCGCGCAAGGCGCCAGCAAATCCGAAGCCGTGGAGCAGCCCGAACAGAAAGGCGACCACCCACGGGAGCCGCTCGGACAGGCGCGGAGTGCCGTCCTGTTGCTTGATGATCTCTACCGCGAGAAACACGATCGACAATGCAATCAGCGCCTCCACCGGGGCTTGGGCGAGGCCGAACATTCCGAGCGTTGTCCCGGCCAGCGTCAGCGAATGGGCGACGGTAAAGGCGGTCGCGGCGCGCACCACTGGCCAACCGCGCATCAACAGTAGCACCAGCGCGACCACGAACAGCAGATGATCGTATCCGGTCAGGATATGTTCCACCCCAAGCAGCGCATAGGTCCGCGCCACTTGCCAACGGTCAGGCACGGCCTTGATCGTCACTACCGGGTGATCAGGCGTCAACCGCTCAGCCTGAACCGGACGGCCGAGCGGAGCAACCCGCAGCAGCGCATCGGTGAAGCTTGATTCCATGCCCGTAAGGCCGACGCTGGCTCCATCGAGCGGGCGCGCGCAATCAAGCCTGGCACTGGCGACCAATGCAGCCGCTTCAAGGCGCACCGGACCGGGCGTGATTTTGCAGAAATCGGGCAGCGCCGGGCGTGCCCTGGTGGCCAGACCGCCGAGCACCGGGGCCTTCCAGATCAGATCCCAACGGCTTGCATCGCGCTGGGTCAACTGCAGATAACCGGGACGCAGTTCGTCGGCGCGGGCAGGGGCCGCCAGCGCGATCAGCACGCTGCACAGGAACAGGCAGCACAACCGGATCATCGCGACTGATCGATCACGACATCATAGCCTTCGAGCAGTTTGCGATAGCTCTCTGCTTCGGCTCGCTTGATCGCGGCCGCGCGCCAGTCATTTTCCAGCCGCTGGCGCACCTCATCCAGGCGGGAGGCAGCTGGCATCTTGCGACTGTCGATCTTCACCAGATGGAGACCCAGGCCCGAACCAATCGGACCGGTCCAGCTGCTGATCGGGGCGATGCGGAGCGCAGCGGCAAACTCGTCTCCGAAAATGCTGGCCAGTTCGCTGGCTGGTGCCGCTGAAAACCGCGTTGGAACCGGGGCAGGGCGGCCCAACCCGTCGGGCGCGGCGCCTTGCCGCAATCTGACAACCAATCCAGCTGCACCCGCGCGGGCTTCGGCATCATCGGTTCCGAGATAGATCTGCGTCAGCGTATAGTGCGGATCGAGTGCATAGCGCAGCGGATCGCGGTCCAGCAGCGCCTGCAACTGCGCGTCGGTCGGGCTCGCAGCTTCTGCCTCGCTGGTCGAAGTGGCGATCATCTTGCTGCGCATCCGCCGCATGACCACCTCATCATCGCGGTCGAGCCCAAGCTGCAGCGCCTCACGGTAATAGACCTGGCTCTTGACGTAATCACCGATCAGTCCGTCGATCTCCTCGGGCGTCGGCGCACGGCGATAGGTTTGAGCCCAGCGGTCTGCCAATCGGGAAACCACCAATTCGTCCACCGAAATCCGACGCTCACCCGGATCGGCGGGTCGCCCTGAGAGCAGCGCAAACACCATCAGCCCGGCCAGCAGGAAATGCACCAGCGGTTCGCGCAGCAGCGCGGCTGCGCGGCTTCGCATTGTCACTAGACGGGGGTGTACCAGATTGGCGAGGTGTAAGCGCGTTCCTGCTGCTTGACCCGCACGTCCGGGGTCAGTTTCAGCTTGTACCGCACCGCATCATAGGCTGGCCAGCTTGGTGTCGGAATTTCGATCACCCTCACGTAATAGAAGGTTCGCACCGCCGGATCGAATGCCGGATCAGTCCAGACAGTGGTGAGCGAGGCCGTGCCGATCGAATTGGTGTAGGTCGCGGTCGTCAGATCGACGGTGTCGCCAACTGCGGGAACCTTGCCGCCAGCTGCCTTGCGCTGGCCCATGTCGCTCCACACCACATCGAACACCTTTTCGCGGGTCACGCCCGCTTGATCGATCCAGCCTTTGATCACTTGCACCCGGTCAAGATTGGCGCCGATCGGATCCTTCAGTGCCGAGATGATCAAATTCGGTTTGCCGCCCTTGGCCGGGGCAAGGCTTCCGCCCATCGGCACCCCCCGGGTATAACCCGCGCGGACCCAGTTACCCTTCAAATCGTCGGCCTTAAAATCCCACCCGGCAAACACCCGCACTGTCATCCGCGGGCCGGTGGTGGCGTAAACCTCCTTGCGCATCATCGCATCGAAGATCGCGGCGCGGGTGTTGGCCTTGGCCCAGACCCCGGCATAGCCGCCGGCCAGGTAATGCCAGCCGAACCGGCCCTTGCGGGTGCCCAGATTCTGTTCGGACATCGCGCGGGTCGCACTCGGTTCATTGCCGGTATGTTTGCCGAAGAAATTGTTCTCATCCCCGGTGGAAAGCGCAGTGTGGCTATCGGTCGAACCGATCATCCCGAACTTATAGGGATTGACCCCGGTCCGCTGTTCGATCGCAAGCCCGCGCTTCAAAGCCTCGCGGGCATATTCGCCCGCAAACATGGTCGAAGTCTTGGGCTGGGTGGAGAGCAGATTGTTGAGTTCCCAACCGGCAACGCCGAAGCCGGCAAATTCATCATTGGGCGAAAGAAACGGATGCGCCTCGCTGTCACCCTTGATCTGAGTGACTTCGACCACCGGCTCGTGCGCGGCGCGGCGACGGGCATAGTCGGCACTCATCGGCCCGCCGCTTGGGTCGGTGAGCATGAACATCAGGCCATTGGAGACATTCGAATTGTGCGGAATCGCAAGAATCTTGCCGCCAGTCGATTTCTCATAGGCATCCATATAGTCCCACAGCTTGTCTGGCGCGACCAGACCTGCCGCTGACGCTGGCGGGACGGTGCTGACCAGATCCTTGCCATCGCGGAAGATGACATTGCGATGCAGATTATTACCGCCGTCCATCAGCGTATATTCAAAGCCCATCAAGGCGGTAAACTTGCCCGGCTCGTTGTAACGCTCGACAATGCCGAGATGGTCGAGCCAGATTGATTTGGTGCGCTTGTCTGCGCCTGTATCGTTTTGCAGCCCCAGCGGCATGGTGCCTTTCGCGCGGGCGTCAAGCAGCTCGGCCGTGGCACGCAGCGATCCTGCCGGGCCTTCGTGCATCATATCATGCCAGCGCAGCAGCTGCGGATCGCGGATCAACATGCGCGGAGCATCGTAGAGTGCTTTGGTTGCGCCGAGGCCTTCGGAGTGATCGGTGATGACAAGGAAATCGAGCGGACGGGCCAGCTTGGCCTTGAGATTGGTGCTGGAAGTGACCTCCTCTCCCCGGGCAAAGCGCAATGCTTCTTCCGGCCCAAGCCGGACGCCAAACCCGAACGCATCGACCGAGTTGGAAGTGTGGAGATGGGTATCGCCCCACAACACGCGCTCAGGGAATTCAGTTTCAGCGACTGTGGCTGATGAACCGCCAGAGGCCTGCTTGATCCTGTCGCAGCCCGAAACCAACACCGCCGAGCCCAGCATCAACACTGCTGCCAACTGAATTGTCCGCATCCTGTCCTCCCGCCGCACCGTTGTTCGGTTGCATACCACAACCGACACAATGCCACGCGCGGGCACAAGGTCAACTCTGCGCATGGATTGGGAAATTGTGGTGGACACACTTGGGCTCGAACCAAGGACCCGCTGATTAAGAGTCAGCTGCTCTACCAACTGAGCTATGCGTCCACACCGACCTTGCGGCAATCCCGACCAGACGTCTCGAATCGTCGGGAGAGCGTGCTATAGCGATTGCGGCGTGAAGGAAAAGGGGTTTCGTTCAGCTGAGCCCGCTGTGGCCGCGCTTGCTCCAGCGATCCACCGCCATGATCGAGCCGATGCAAATCATGTTGGTCATCATTGATGAACCGCCATGGCTCATAAAGGGGAGGGGGATACCCACCACCGGGGCCAGACCCATCACCATCATCAGGTTGATCGCGATGTAGAAAAAGATCGTGCAGGTCATCCCGGCGGCAAGCAGGCCCGAGAACCGATCAGGCGCATTGCGGGCCACGGACCAGCCCCAGCGCAGGACCAGCGCGAAAACTGTCAGCACAAACAATCCGCCGAGTAAGCCCCATTCCTCGGCCATGGTCGCAAAGACAAAGTCGGTGTGCGATTCGGGCAGATAATCGAGGTGGCTTTGCGAGCCATTGCCAAAACCCTTGCCAAATATACCACCCGATCCGATCGCAATTTTCGATTGAGTGATATGATAACCGGTCCCCAACGGATCACCCTCAGGGTTCATGAACACCAGCACGCGGTTGCGCTGATAATCATGGAGCAAGGTAAAGAAGGCGATCGGGGCGATTACCGCCAGGGCGGCACCCGCGCCGACGAACCAGCTGAGCGGAAGACCCGCAAGGAAGATCACCACCGCCGCTCCAAAGCAGATCGCCAGAGCAGTCCCCAAATCGGGTTGGAGCATGACCAGCAGGGCCGGAACGCCCAGCAGGGCAGCAGCCGGAAGCAGCGCCCGCCAGCTCTTGGTCATCGCGGGCGGCATGGCATCATAGAACCGCGCCATCACGAGGACGATGCCCGGTTTCATCAATTCCGAGGGTTGCAATGTCATGAAGCCAAGATTGAGCCAGCGCTGACTGCCACCGCCAATCCCGCCGATCAGTTCGACCAGCAGCAACAGCAACAGCAGCGCAGCATAGCCCGGATAGGCCGCCTGCTTGAACAGATCACGCGGGATCCGCGCGATAATCGTCGCCATGCCAAGGAACAACAAGAAGCGCAGGACATGCTTGGCCGCCCACGGCTCAAGACTACCGCCCGCAGCGGAATAAAGCACAGCCGACCCGAACAGGACGAGTGCGAACAGTGGCAGAATGACCTGCCATGGCTGGCGCGCAATCGGATCGGGGATCAGGCCCATCGTCATCGCGGGGAACCCGCTGGCGGAGTAGTCGCCGGGCTCTCGCTTGCCGCAGGTTCGGGAGCAGGCGCGGCGGCGCTGGTCTGTGCTGGTTGAGGCGGAGTGCCGGCCCGGTCCTCGCGCGCTTGTTCAGCTGCAACGCCTGCATCATCCGCCGGTTTGGGCGCAGTGGTGCCGTATTTGGCTTCGTAAGAGCGGAATTTGGTGGCCATCCGCTGCTGGGGGGTGCCGCCCCAGCCGGTTTCCATTTCGGTCAGCACCTCCATCGCTTTGCCCGGATCGAACAGGAAAGTCATCACATCGCGCGCAATCGGATAGGCCGCACCCGATCCGCCGCCATGTTCGGCGACCACCGCGCAGGCATAACGCGGCTTGTCAGCGGGGGCAAAGGCAATGAAATGGCCATGATCGCGGTGCTTCCATTGCCCGCCTTTACCATTGCCGAGGTTGAGGCCGACGACCTGCGCCGTCCCGGTTTTGCCAGCCATCAGCACATTGGGGATGGGTAACTTGGCCCGCCCGGCGGTGCCGCGCCCGTTGACCACTTCGCTCATCGCCGAATGAACCAGATCGAGGTGTTCCTGGCTGATCCCCAAGGATTTCACCAGGGGGGGGCGATTGTCAAACATCAGCCGCGGAACAAGCGCGTTGCCGCTGGCAATGCGTGAGGCCATCACCGCCTGCTGCAATGGATTCACCAGCATATAGCCCTGGCCAATAGTGGCATTGACCGTATCGAACACCGCCCAGTCCTTGCCATACTTGCGCTGCTTCCAAGCCGGATCAGGCACTGTGCCATAGGATTGCCCAGCCACCGGCAGAGCGAACTCCTGGCCCAGCCCAAGGCGCCGCGCCATCGCGGCGATCCGATCCATCCCGATCCGCTGGGCAAAGTGGTAGAAATAAACGTCGCAGCTTTGGTAGATGCCCTTGGCCATATCGACCGTGCCGTGGCCGCGGCGATTCCAGCAGTGGAACACCCGGTTGCCGACACGCAGGCCGCCGTTGCAGAATACGCTTTCCCCCGGATCAAGCCCTGCCTCCAGAAACGAAAGCGCAACCATCGGCTTGACTGTCGATCCCGGCGGATAGAGCCCGCGCAGCACCTTGTTGCGCAACGGCACGTGATCATCATCTGACAGCATCTTCCATTCAATCCGGCCAATCCCATCGGAAAAGCTGTTAGGATCATAGCTGGGCATCGAAGCCATGGTCAAAAGATCGCCGGTGGCACAATCCATCACGACTACCGCCCCCGATTCAAGCCCGATCCGCCGCGCGGCATAATCTTGCAGCGGGCCATTGATAGTCAGCTTGATCGGAGCACCAGGACCATCCTCGCGGGTGTCAAGATCACGCACGACCTTGCCGCTGGCAGTAACTTCCACGCGCCGCGCACCCGGGGCTCCGCGTAAGGTCGTCTCGAACCGTTGTTCCAGCCCGTCCTTGCCGATCTTGAAGCCGGGCGTAATCAGCAGCGGGTTGCGGTCCTTTTCGTAATCCTCGGCCGATGCAACCCCGACATAGCCAACCAGATGGCCAACCGATGGCCCGGTTGGGTAAAACCGCGAAAAGCCGCGCTGCGGAACTACACCGGGCAGATCCGGCAGGCGGACGCTGACCGCAGCGAACCGCTCCCAATCCAGTCCCGAGGCCACTTCGACCGGTTGAAAGCCGTGCGCCTTTTCCAGCTTGTCTTTCAAATCGCG
>JANLQQ010000029.1:0-11326 GCA_031367905.1 Novosphingobium sp. | reverse complement strand
AGCTGCCCAGCGCCATCGTCAGCAGTACTGGTGCCACAATCGCAGTTTCAATAATGGTCGTTCCGCGCCCGTCCCTGACGAGCGCGATGAGCCAGCGCGGAAGGGTGAGGTGCATCCGGATCATACGACAAGCTTTACGGTTGCTTTTGCCGAACCGGCATTAATCGCGCTTGTGGTCGGGCAACGGGTGTCGATCGAGGCATTGCCCAGAATGTCGATTTTGTACGCTGAGATTTGCAGGCAGGTGCTGTCTAGCGTTGCCGTGCCATTGATCTGGGCAGTGCCCTTGGGCAGATAGATTACACCCTGAAACAGCGAAGTCGAATTGCCGTTGATAATATGATTTCCCGCCGGTGTGCTGGTGCGATCTTCAAATATCAGCATGTTGGCATACTGGTTGGCCAGCGTCAGCGAATAGTTCAGTGCGGTGAAATCAGCAGACTGCATCGGGGTCAGCGTAACCTTGTTACCATTGCCGCTGCCGCCAAGCTTGAGAGTCGCGCCATTTTTCAGCACGAACATGACGTTTGTGCCGGTAACCGCATAATTCGCGGTTAGATCAAGCTCGCCTCCGTTAATGACGTAAATCCCTTTCCCTAGGGTCGTCGCGCAAGCGACCTTCAGTCCGCCAGTGTAAGTCCCGGCAAGCGGAGTCGCCTTTTTGGTTTGGCCAGTGGTGCAAGCATAGGTTCGCGCTGTATTGTTGGTTGGCGGTGTCAAAGCTGCATAGGCGTCCGTCAGCACACCTGCTCCAAGATTCTCGGTGATGACGCTATCCAGCGAGGACGGCGCATCGACCGTGCCGCACGTGGCAATTGAATCTGTGATTACAGTGGCGTTGGATGAAATGGTGATCGCATCGGTTGAGCAGGACAGCGCGGCAAGACCGCATTTTGCTTTCACTGTGGCGTTTCCGCCCACGCTCAGGCCCGTACCAGTGTCTCTAGTGGCAATCAGGCACGCCGAATAGTCTGCGCCGGCGGCAAAGCTGGCCTGCGAATAGGCCTTGATTGTCGCGACCTGGCCGCTGACGATGCTCGAGAATGGAAGCGACTTGCTTGCCGTGGCGGTTACGGCGACGCTGTTGGCATTGCCGTTCGCATAATTCGCCAGCTGGACGGTTGGGGTCGATGCAAAACCCGCGACAACCGCTAGATTCGCATTATAATCCTGCGTGGCGCGCGTGATGTAGGTGCTTGCCGTGGCGCTGTCGGTGCGCGCCCATGCTCCGGCGATCGCGGCCTGATCGGTTGCCAACTGCAATTCGCGCTTCCAAGCGTACCACTGGGTTACATCTACTGCGAGGCCTGCGGCGCCGACGAGGGCCGGCATACCGATCGCCATCAGCAGAGTCGCGTTTCCGCTGATGTGCGATCGCAATGCGCGCAAGGTCCGGAAAATCGATTTGAACATGGGATGCCCCTGAAATTGGTACCTGAACACCCTGCACTTAGCGGGGCATCATGAGCGGACCTTCAAGCAACGTGGTTAATTTTATCTTAGGATTGATCGATTTTTCCGCGATCTTCTTGACATGGCGGCAGGGGCAGGGACGGTGGAGCGATGGCGCCTGACCTCCTGCTCGAACAACTTCCGCTCAGTCACCGGCTGGCGCTGGCTTATGCGCCGACCCGGGCTCGTGCGCTGATGCTGGGCTTGCTGGCGCTGGACTGCCGCCTGGCAGGGATCGTGCGGAATACGCGTGAACCCCTGCTCGGGCAGGTCCGCCTGGCCTGGTGGCGCGACCGGCTGGGGGAGGTTCCCGCTCTGTGGCCAGATGGTGAGCCGTTGCTGGCCTTGCTCAGCAACTGGGGTGCCGGGACTGGCGCGCTGTTGGGGTTGGTCGATGGCTGGGAAGGTTTGCTCGGCGATCCGCCACTGCCCGGCGCGGCGCTGGAATCCTTTGCCGAGGGCCGGGCGAGTGCCTTTGCCGGGTTGGCGCGCTTGCTCCACGCCGATCCGGGCGTGGCAGCGCGGGCCGCGCGCGGCTGGGCGCTGGTTGATCTGTCGGGCAAGCTGGGCGACCCCGAGGAACGCGCCGAAGCACGGGCGCTGGCCCAGCGGCAGGACTGGCAGCGACCCGATCTGCCGCGAACGCTGCGCCCGCTGGCGATACTGCACGGCCTGGCCAAACGGGCGCTGCGGCGCGGTGCCAGCGATTTGCTGGCGGGCAGCGGCGCCATGCTGGTCACCATGCGGCTTGGCATGCTGGGGCGTTAGGCTAAAGCATAATGCAATGGAAAATGATCGATGAACCGGATGGTGGTGGGAGCGGTGGCCGCGTTGTTGCTGGTGGCGGCAGGGCTGTTCTGGTGGCAAGGCCGGGCCGCGACCGAAACCGGCGTGCCGCCGCCCGATCTTGCTGGCGGAGAAGTCGCTGCGCCTGGCGCATTGCCGAGCGGGGATATTCGCGGGAGACGCGGTCCGGCTCCACCCGAAGCCACCGAGCTTAGCCGCGAGCAACGCCGCTTTGGCCGGATCGACCGTGATTTTGACGGGAGGATCACCCGCAACGAAATGCTGTCCATCCGCACCCGCGATTTCCGCAAGCTCGATTTAGATGGCAACAATCTGCTGACCTTTGAGGAATGGGCGGTGCGAACGGCAAACCGATTCAAATCCGCTGACCGCAATGGCGATGCGATCCTGAGCCGTGACGAATTCGCGACCACTAAGCCTAGGGAAAATGCCCAGCCGCAATGCCGGTGCAGCACCCCGGCCAAAGGTTTACCGCAGCGTGTCACGGGCCGGCAACCGGACGCTCAGGATAACAGCGATTTCGAAGAAGCGTTTGACTCGTTGCAGTAGCTACACGGCCACTCCGGCTAACCAACCCGGGAGATCGGCCTTGGCTCGCGCGGTATAGGCTTCCTTGCGCTGCTTTTTCTTCACCTCTTCCGGAGGTGAAGGGAACAGGCCGAAATTGACGTTCATCGGCTGATAGCTCGCCGCCTCGGCATCGCCGGTGATATGCGCCATCAAAGCGCCAAGCGCAGTAGTGCGGGGCGGATCCTGCCATGGCTGCCCGCCGAGTTCGGCCGCCGCCATAATCCCCGCAACCAGACCTATGGCGGCACTCTCAACATAGCCCTCGCAGCCGGTGATCTGCCCGGCGAAGCGGATATGCGGCGCAGTTTTCAAGCGGAACTGGCGATCCAGCAGCATCGGCGAGTTGATGAAAGTGTTGCGGTGCAGTCCGCCAAGCCTGGCAAACTCGGCATTCTCCAACCCCGGGATAGTGCGAAACAGCTGCACTTGTTCGGCGTGTTTGAGCTTGGTCTGGAAACCCACCATGTTCCACAGCGTGCCCAGCTTGTTGTCCTGACGCAGCTGGACCACTGCCCACGGCCAGTAGCCAGTGCGCGGATTATCGAGCCCGACCGGCTTCATCGGGCCAAACCGCAGAGTATCCTGCCCGCGCGCCGCCATCACCTCAATCGGCATGCAGCCATCGAAGTATGGCGTATTGGCTTCCCATTCGCGGAACACGGTTTTTTCGCCATCGAGCAAGCCTTGGTGAAACGCGGTGTATTGCTCGCGGTTCATCGGGCAGTTGATGTAATCCTTGCCATCGCCGTCTGGGCCGGAACCCTTTTCCCAGCGCGAGGCCATCCAGCAGATGTCCATATCGATGCTGTCACGGTGAACGATGGGTGCGATGGCATCGAAAAATGCGAGACTATCCGCGCCGGTTGCCCCGCCGATGCTGTGGGCAAGGGCTTGGGCGGTTAGCGGTCCGGTGGCGACGATAGTCAGCCCGGCCGACGGAAGCTGATCGATCCGCTCACGAACGATTTCCAGCGTGGGCTGGGCGGCGAGTGCCTTCTCGACCTCGGCTGAGAACACATCACGGTCCACCGCCAGCGCCGATCCGGCCGGAACGCTGGCCTTATCGGCTGCAGCCATCACCAGCGAGCCAAGTTCACGCATCTCGTAGTGGAGCAGACCGACCGCGTTCTTGTCCGAATCATCCGAGCGGAAGCTGTTGGAGCAAACCAGTTCAGCCAGTCCATCGGTCTGATGCGCGGGCGAACGCTCTCCGGTCCCGCGCATTTCAGAGAGGCGCACACGCAGGCCGCGCCGCGCGAGCTGCCAGGCCGCTTCGCTTCCGGCGAGGCCGCCACCGATAATGTGGACGTCATGAGTCATGGCAATGCGCCTAGCGGTTGCCTTCACCAAATTACAGCGCCAAGCATCACTTCAAGGAGAAAAATCGTCATGCCAAGACGCGCCTTGATCGAAAAACGCCCGTGGTTGCTCGCCAGTCTGGCGGCGGCGATTAGTTTCTATTTCATCAAGGATTCCGGTCTTCCTGGCCTATACCAGATGGCCTGGAAGGGGGCAGGTGTGGCGCTGCTGGCGGTATATGCCGTCCAACGCCACGGCGGAAAAGATGGGCGGACAATTGCCCTGGTCATGGCTTTCGGCGCGCTGGGCGATGTGCTGATCGAGCTGAGCCTCTATGCCGGGGCGATCGCGTTTTTGTTTGGCCATGTCACCGCGATATCGCTGTATCTGCGCCACCGCCGGGAAGCGCTAACGCCAAGCCAAAAGGCAGCAGTGGTGGTGCTGCTGATCGCCACGCCGATTATCTCATTCATGCTTCCGGCGGACCGCGCTGGCGCACCCGGAATTGCGGTTTATGCGCTGTCATTGGGCGGGATGGCTGCGGCTGCCTGGTCTAGCAGTTTTCCGCGCTACCGGGTTGGATTGGGCGCGGTCATGTTTGTGGCGTCCGATCTGTTGATTTTCGCTCGGCTGGGCCCACTGGAGAGCAGCACCTTGCCGGGATTGCTGATCTGGCCGCTGTATTACTTCGGGCAGTTCCTGATCTGCACCGGGGTCGTTTCAAGCTTGCGGAATCGCGACGTCTAACCCCGCCATGCGGCGATGGTAGTGCGGTGCAGTTCGCGCCGATAGCCCTCGTAACCGCCGGTGGCGCGGTGGAGGAGCGAGCGGTTGTCCCACATCACCAGCATTCCCGGCTCCCACTTTTGAGCAAAGACAAACCGCTCATCGCCTTGCCATTGCTGCAGCTCCATCAGCAGCGGGATTGCGGCGTCCTGCGCCATTCCGTCGATGCCGATGATATAGCCCAGCGTGCTGTAAAAGCCGCGCCGCCCGGTTTCAGGGTGCCCCGGGACCAGCGGATGCAACTGCGTCGCCATGGCCGCCTCACTCGGCCGGATGTCCATGCTCCGTCCGGTATCTTTCGCGCCATAGGTGCCATCAGGAGCATAGGCGAGGCGGGCGCTGTGGATGGCTACCAGATCAGTCAGCTGCTGCTGGCGATCCGCAGGCAGGGCCTCCCACGCGGCATGCTGATTGGCGAACAAAGTGTCGCCGCCAATCGGCGGGATATCGACTGCCATCAGGCAGGTTCCCGATGGCGGGTAAGCCTGAAAACTCCAGTCGGTATGCCAGTTTTCCGCAAACAGCGGCGATTGCTCATCCGCCTCGCGCCGGACTGCGGCGATATGCTCGCGCCCGGTGATGGGCGCGAAAAACGGGTCCTCGCCAAAGGCACCAAAGGCCTGGGTAAACCGTTCCAGATCATCGTCGCCGATTTGCTGATCGGGAAAGGCAAGGACATGATGTTCGAGCCAAGCGGCGCGGATTGCGGTGACGGTTTCAGGCGCAAGTGACTGAGACAAATCAACGCCGGTGACGCGTGCCCCGCAGATGCCGCCTGACGGTTCGATTCGCAGAACGCTCAGCCTTCAGACTCCTCGATATCGCCAGCCTCTGCTTCAACTTCGGTTTCTTCACCTTCGCTCTCAGCGTCCTCCGCGAGGCGCACCGCGCTAACGACATGTTCCTGTTCGGCCACGTTGAACAGCCGCACGCCGGCGCTGCCGCGTCCGATCACCCGCAGGCTTTCAAGCGGCAAGCGGATCAGCTTGGCCTGATCGGTCACCAGCATTAGCTGATCAGCCAGGATCGCCGGGAAACTGGCAACCACTGGGCCGTTGCGGGCGATATTGTCGATATTGGTGATACCCTGGCCGCCGCGACCGGTGCGGCGGTATTCATAGGCCGAGGACATCTTGCCATAGCCATTGGCGCAAACGGTGAGGATGAACTGTTCGCGCTCCGCCAATTCGGCAATCCGTTCGGCGGGAAGCTCGGATTCGCCCTCGCGATCGCCCTTCCAAGGGGCGAACTTGAGGTACTGTTCGCGCTCTTCCGCCGTGGTTCCGACGCGGTGGAGGATCGAGAGCGAGATAACTTCATCGCCCGCACCCTTCAGCGTCATCCCGCGCACCCCGGTAGACGTGCGGCTGACGAATTCGCGGATATCATCGGCGGCAAAACGGATTGCCTTGCCCTGACGGGTAGCCAGCAGCACATCGTCGTCACTGGTCAGCAACGCCACCCCGATCAACCGGTCTGCCGAACCCTCGTCAAACCGCATTGCGAACTTGCCGTTTGAGGGGATATTGGCGAAGGCATCCATGCTGTTGCGGCGGACACTGCCCTTGGCGGTGGCGAAAACGACGTTGAGTTCGCCCCAGCTCGCCTCATCCTCGGGCAAGGGCAGCACGGCAGCGATGGTTTCGCCCTGATCGAGCGCGGGTAGCAGGTTAACGATCGGCCTACCGCGCGTGGCCGGTCCGCCTTCGGGCAGGCGCCAGACCTTGAGCCGATAGACCTTGCCCGCTGTCGAAAAGAACAGCACCGGGCTGTGGGTCGAGGTGACGAACATTGTCGCCACGGCGTCCTCTTGCTTGGTCGCCATTCCGGCGCGGCCCTTTCCGCCGCGGTTTTGCGCGCGGAAGGTGCTGAGCGGGGTGCGCTTGATGTAACCATCAAGGGTGACCGTCACGACCATTTCTTCGCGTTCGATCAGGTCTTCGTCGTCCAGCCATCCCAGGCGGCGGTAATTTCGGACATCCGAGGCGTGGCAAAGGCTTCACGCACAGCCACCAGCTCGTCCCGCATCACGCCATAAAGCTTCACCCGGTCAGCCAGAATCGAAAGGTAATATTCGATATAGGTCGCCAGCTCTTTCAGCTCATCGCCAATCTCGTCACGGCCCAGCGCGGTGAGGCGGTGCAGGCGCAGATCGAGGATTGCCCGAACCTGCACTTCGGACAGCTTGTAAGTGCCGCCGCTCTGTTCGGCATCCGGCTCGATCGCTTCGACCAGCCGGATATATTGGGCAATATCGCCAATCGGCCACTCGCGCGCGGTCAGCGCCGCCCGTGCTGCCACCGGATTGCGCGATCCGCGAATTATCCGCACCACCTCATCCATATTGGTGACGGCGACCACCAGCCCGAGCAAGATATGCGCCCGGTCGCGCGCCTTGTTGAGCTCGAACTTGGTGCGGCGGGTGATGACTTCTTCGCGGAAGGTGATGAAGGCGGCGATGATATCGCGCAGCATCAAAGTTTCCGGACGCCCGCCGCGAATTGCCAGCATATTGGCCGGGAAACTCGATTGCGCAGGCGTGTGTCGCCACAGCTGGTTGAGCACCACTTCGGGGGTCGCATCGCGCTTCAGATCGATGACCACGCGCACGCCCAACCGGCTTGATTCATCGCGGATATCGGACACGCCCTCGATCCGTTTATCCTTGGCGGCTTCGGCAATTTTTTCGACCAGATTATTCTTGCCAGTCTGATAGGGCATCGAAATCAGCACGATCGAGCGCCGATCCCCGCGCCCTTCTTCGATCACGTGACGGCAACGCTGGATGATCGAACCGCGCCCGGTCAGATAAGCAGACCGCGCGCCGGCATTACCAAGGATCAGCGGAGCGGTTGGAAAGTCCGGTCCCGGAATGATTTCGAACAGTTCTTCGGATGTAATTGCCGGATTTTCGATGAAGGCAAGGCAGCCGTCGATCACTTCACCCAGATTATGCGGCGGAATGTTGGTGGCCATGCCGACCGCAATACCGCCCGCACCATTGACCAGCAGATTGGGGAAGCGAGCAGGCAAAACCGAGGGTTCGCGCCGCGATCCGTCGTAATTATCCTGAAAATCAACCGTATTTTTGTCAAGATCGTCAAGCAGGCTATTCGCCACCTTGGCCAGCCGGGCTTCGGTGTAACGCATCGAGGCGGGCGCGTCGGGGTCCATCGAACCAAAGTTGCCCTGACCCTCGACCAGCGGCACCCGCATCGACCAGTCCTGCGCCATGCGGACCAGCGCCATATAGATCGCGCTATCGCCATGCGGGTGATAATTGCCCATCACGTCACCGACGATCTTGGCGCATTTGCGATAGGGTTTGCCCGCAACCATGCCGCCTTCCTGGCTGGCAAACAGGATCCGGCGGTGAACCGGCTTCAACCCGTCGCGCACATCGGGCAGCGCGCGGGAAACGATCACGCTCATCGCGTAATCGAGATAGCTGGTCTTCATCTCATCAACGATGTCGATGCGCTGGTACTCGCCCATTGGCGAGGGAGTATCGAGAATTTCTGTGTCGTCGCTCACGCAGCTGTTCAATCGCTAGTTTGTGGGGAAATTCGTAACATCAGCTCTAGGCCATCGGGGATGGGATGGCCAGCCAAACCGGCGGATAGCCCAGCGAAACGGCAGTCTTTTCCACACTTCCAGCGGATTGGCTGAATGCGCGGTGCAAGTGCCATTCAATTGCGGTTAAGTGGATCAGCCATAGCGCACCTCTCTGTTGCCAAACGGGCTAATTCCCGCCAGTAACGAATTGGAAGTTTTGCACCGACAAGGCGGGATTTAACCTGCGCCTGTGCGGTTGCCCAAGGAGACGAAAGCCATGATCCGCAGCACATTTCTCATCCGCTCTGCCGCAGGCATTGCACTGGCGCTGAGCACCGTAGCGGTTGCCGGACTGACGAGCGCCCCGGCGCTGGCCGCTGAAAAGAAGCTTGCCGCGCCAAAGCTCAGTCTGTCCAAGCCGTTCATGGCTGCCGCAGCTCCGTTGCAGAAGGCGCTCGAAGCAGCCAAGGCGCGCCCCGATGTGGTGGCCGCCCGGGCCGGGGTTGATACGACCGAAGCTGCAATCAGGGCCGCACAGGGCTCCGCCGCACGCAAAGCGGCCAATGATAATAACACTGCCGCACTGGCTGCACTGGGCAATACGCTTACTGCGGAAAAGGCTCAGCTTGAGGGTGCCTATACAGTTATCGCCAATCAGGACGATCGGCTGATGGCAGGCAATCTGGCGCTTACGCTGGGCCAGCTGGCCAAGGACAGTGCGATCCTGCGCCGCGCCATCGCGACAATGCTGGAAAGCGGCAAGGTTGCGCCCACCGAACAGCCGAAATTGAATTTCTACCTTGGCTCGCTTGCCTTTGATGCCAAGGATTTCGTTACAGCGCGCAGCGCGCTGGCAGCCGCAGTTGGTGGCGGCTATCATGACAATGATGCCGATGCATTGTTGGCTGACGCCTACATCCTTGACAAGCAGGTGCCCCAGGGCCTTGCCATGCTGCGTCAGCAGATTGAGGCTGGCAAGGTCAGCGGCAAGCCAGCCGGTCAGAATGTGATGCGCCGGGGGCTGTCAGTTGCCTACAATAACAAGCTCTACAACGAAGCCGCCTTCTTCAGTGCGGCGTTGGCCGAAACCTATCCAAACGCGATTAACTGGAATGCGGCGATCGCCATTGCCCGCGATCTGGGCAAGTTTCCGCCGCAAGAAACGCTTGATCTGATGCGCTTGATGGACCGGACCAAGAGCTTCCTCGAAGAGCGTGACTACATCGAGTACATCCAGGCTGCCGATGCGCGTCGCTCGCCCGGAGAAGTGCTGAAAATTATCGGCCAGGGTACTGCTGCCGGCAAGCTCAAGGCATCGGACCTGTTCGTGGCCGAATCGCGAACGATTGCCAATGGGCGACTTGCCGCAGATAAAGCGACGCTGCCTGCGTTTGAACGCGATGCCCGGGCTGGCAGTGCGACTGCGGCGACCGCGATGGCCGCCGCCGACGCATTCCTGAGCTATGAGGACTATGCCAAGGCCGCCGATCTGTATCGGATTGCCGAAGCAAAGCCTGGCGCCGACAAGGACCGCGCCAATACCCGTCTGGGCATTGCCCAATTGGGCCTTGGCCAGACTGCCGAGGCACGGGCCAGTTTTGCCAAGGTGGGCGGCACCCGCAAGGGGATGGCGCAGCTGTGGTCAATCCATGCCGCATCGCTCGTGGCCAAGCCTGCTATGTAATTTAAGGATTAGCCTGACAAACGCAGTATTCAGCCGGGAAGGGCGGCGGGCAACTGCCGCCCTTTTTGTGGTGCCGCGCTATTCGACCGGCTGGAACTGTCCTGAAGTCTCATCAAGCAGGTGCAGCACACCGTCGGAAATCGCAAAAAAGGCCCCGCGAAGTTTCAAGCTGCCTTCACGCTCCTTGCGCCGAATGCAGGGGAAAGTGCGCAGGTTGGCCAGACTGACTTTGACAGCAGCCAGTTCCATCGCGCGCTGAGCAGCAGCACCATGGGTGCCGTGCGCTGCGGTAACCGGGCCGCGCGCCTGGTCGAGCAATCCAATCCAGTTTGCGATGAACCCGCCTTCACCTGGCTCGGCTCCATGCATTTCCTGGGTTAGCGCAACACTACACCCGCCGCACATGCCGTGTCCCAGGACCACAATTTGGCGAACGCCGATCACTTGCACGGCAAATTCCAGCGCGGCAGAAACGCCATGAAAACCCGGGGTTGTCTCAAACGGCGGAACCAACGCGGCGACATTGCGCACCACGAAAACCTCACCGGGATCGACGTCAAAGATCTGTGCCGGATCAACCCGGCTATCAGAGCAGCCAATGACCATCAGCTTGGGCGATTGCCCTTCCTTGGCCAAGCGATCAAACCGTTTCTTCTGGTTCGGAAAAGCATCGCGCCGAAAGCGGCGGTAGCCTTCGATCAAGGCAGCAAATTCAGGCATTCAGAAACGCTCTCCGCGGATCACTTCGACATCCCACATGGTCAGCAGAAGCCCATGGCTGGTAAGGATCGGGGTCAATGCCTCTGCCAACGCGGCGGCCTTTTCCGGTGATGCTATCGACAGGATCAGAGACTTATCAGCTCCGGTCACCCGCTCTTCATGCCAGCGGCCATCGCGGCCACTGCCCGAAGTTACCGGAAGAACACTCCACCCGCTGATCCCTGCCGCACTAATCGCGGACGTGACCCGCCGGACAAGTGGGCTGTCGACCAGAATTTCAATACGCTTGCGGATAATTGTTTCGATCATGGCCAAGCCTCAGCCGCCAGCCAGTCTGTTCGCCAGTGCGGCGAACAGACTTATGCCGACCAGAATGTTGAACGGGAAGGTCAAAGACAAAGACATACTCAGATAGATGCCGGGATCAGCCTGGGGCAAGGCCAGTCGCATCGC
>JANLQQ010000021.1:0-2052 GCA_031367905.1 Novosphingobium sp. | reverse complement strand
CGTCATGGACAAGAGCACCGACATCGTCCGCGCGATCAGCCGGATCAGTTATTTCTACAAGCACGAAAGCTGCGGCCAATGCACCCCCTGCCGCGAAGGCACCGGCTGGATGTGGCGGATGATGGAACGCCTGCGCACCGGTGATGCTGACGTGAGCGAGATCGACATGCTGCAACAGGTTACCAAGCAGGTGGAAGGCCACACCATCTGCGCCTTGGGCGATGCGGCGGCCTGGCCAATCCAGGGCCTGATCAAGCATTTCCGGCCCGAGCTGGAACGCCGGATCGCCGAGAACGTGCGGGAGGCAGCAGAGTGACCCACACCCCACCCACCAACCCTGTCACCCTGAACTCGTTTCAGGGCCCATTTCTGCCGATGCACCGAAGCTCCGTGGGGCGGGATGACTCTGCCGTTGCGCCTTCAACGCGGGCCACCGGAGGCGTGGCACAATGGCTGCTGAAACAAGTTCAGCATGACGATGTAGTGAGGGAAGCAGCGGCGTGACCTTTCCCTACATCCTATTCTGGCTGCTTGGCGCGATTGCGCTGTTCGGTTGGCCTTTGTGCCTGTTTCTTGCGATTTCGAACAGGAGCAGACTGGTTCGGATAGAGCAAAATTTGAAGGCCAAGGACAATGCCTAAGGTAACCGTCGACGGCATCGAACTCGAAGTTCCGCAGGGCGCTACCGTCCTGCAGGCGTGCGAGCTTGCGGGCAAAGAAATCCCGCGGTTTTGCTATCACGAGCGACTGAGCATCGCGGGCAATTGCCGGATGTGTCTGGTTGAAGTGAAGCCCGGGCCGCCCAAGCCGCAGGCGTCGTGCGCGTTGCCCGCTGCCGAGGGCCAGATCATCAGCACCGACAGTCCGATGGTCAAGCTGGCGCGCGAGGGCGTGATGGAGTTTCTGCTGATCAACCACCCGCTCGATTGCCCGATCTGCGATCAGGGCGGAGAGTGCGATTTGCAGGATCAATCGGTCGCCTATGGCCGGGGCGCCTCGCGCTATGACGAGAACAAGCGCGCGGTCACCGAAAAATACATGGGTCCGCTGATCAAGACCACGATGACCCGCTGCATCCACTGCACCCGCTGCGTGCGCTTCTCCGAAGAGATCGCCGGAGTGGACGAAATCGGCGCGCTCTATCGCGGCGAGGACATGCAGATCACCACCTACCTCGAACACGCGGCCAAGCATGAACTTTCGGCCAATGTGATCGATCTGTGCCCGGTCGGCGCGTTGACGTCCAAGCCATACGCCTTCGAAGCGCGGCCGTGGGAGCTGAAAAAAACGCTGGGGATCGACGTTTCCGACGCGGTTGGCGCGAACATCCGGATCGACAGCCGCGGGCGTGAGGCGCTGCGGATCCTGCCGCGGATCAATGATGACGTGAATGAGGAATGGCTGTCCGACAAGGGCCGCTATCAGGTCGACGGGCTGACCCGCCGCCGCCTTGACCAGCCGTGGCTGCGCAGGAACGGCAAGCTGGTCGCCGCCAGTTGGGACGAGGCGTTTGCGGCGATTGCCAAGGTCAAGCCCGGCAACAGCGTCGCCGCGATTGCGGGCGATATGCTCGATTGCGAGACGATGTTCGCCGCTAAGGCATTGGTCGGCGCGCTGGGATCGAAGCTGCTCGAAGGCCGCCAGACGGGCCTCGACTATGATTGTTCGAACCTCGCCGCGGTGAACTTCAATTCGACGCTGTCAGGCATCGAAACCGCCGATGCGATCCTGATCGTCGGCAGCCATATCCGCTGGGAAGCGCCGCTGGTCCATGTGCGTCTGCGCAAGGCAGTCAAGCGCGGGGCGAAGGTATTCGTGGTCGGGCCGGAGTGGGAGACGACTTTCCCGACCACTTTCCTTGGGCCTGATCTGGCGGTTTTGGACAAGTTGCCTGACACGCTGACTGACGCCTTCAAGAACGCCCATCGTCCGGCGCTGATCCTCGGCGGGGCAGGGCTGGGCAAGGGTGCGCTGGGTGCGTGCCTTGCGCTGGCGGACAAGTTCAAGCTGGTGCGAGAAGGCTGGAACGGCTTCAACGTGCTCCACATGGCT
>JANLQQ010000150.1:0-3155 GCA_031367905.1 Novosphingobium sp. | reverse complement strand
GACGGCCTGGGCCTCCATTTCCTGCATCAGCCACGGGCCCTGGATAACATCCCGAAATCCCGGGTAATTTTCGACATCGGTGGTGATGGTCAGCTGGCCGCCCGGCTGAAGCCCCTGAACCACGATCGGCAGCATCCCGGTTTCCGCGATGTGATCCAGGGGCCGTGGCTGATGGAGGAAATGCAGGCCCAGGCCGAACACGTCGGCACGCGGATGCTGTGGGATACGATCACCTCGGTCGATCTGTCGGGCTCACCGTTCCGGGCAATTGGTGACAGCGGCGATATTTATGAAGGCGACACGCTGGTGATCGCGACCGGCGCGCAGGCCAAATGGCTGGGCGCGCCGGGCGAGCAGGAACTTTCCGGCAAGGGTGTTTCAGCCTGCGCCACTTGCGATGGCTTCTTCTATCGGGGCAAGAAAGTGGTGGTGATCGGCGGTGGCAATACTGCGGTTGAAGAAGCGCTCTACCTTACCAATCACTCACCGGACGTAACCGTAATCCACCGCCGTGACAGCTTCAGAGCTGAGAAAATCCTGCAGGACCGGTTGTTTGCGCATCCTAATATCAAGGTGTTGTGGAACAAGCAGGTCGATCATTTTGTGGGCGGAGGTCCGAATGGCGCGCTCAGCGGAGTGGCGCTGAAGGATACGGTCACCGGGGCAAGCTCGATCGAACCGACCGACGGTGCATTTGTGGCGATCGGTCATGCGCCAGCGACCGAACTGTTCAAGGGCAAGCTTGAAATGGACGATGGCGGCTATCTGATCGTCGAGTCGGGCACTCCCAAGACGGCAATTCCGGGCGTTTTCGCCTGCGGGGATGTGATGGACCATGTCTATCGACAGGCAGTGACTGCGGCAGGCACCGGCTGCATGGCCGCACTTGATGCAGAACGCTTCCTGGCAGAGCACGAATTTGCTGCGCAAACGGCGCTGACTACCGCCGGCTGATTAGCAGGTCCTGACCCTAGCCTCGCAGCGCCTCCAGCAGCTGGCCTTGCAGCCAGGTCCTGGCTTGCGGTTCGACAAAACTGTGTGAAGCGTTGGGGCAGGTCTGCAACCGCGTGTCGGCCTTGTCCCAATCCGTAACGAAGGTTTGCGCGGTTCGATCCCGTTCGGCGAGCAGGATGGTGACCGGACCGGAAAACGTGGCCAGCCTGCTCGCCAGCTCCTGCGCCAGCGTGCTGGGCGCCGCCGCCGGACGGCCCGCATCGCGCAGGCTGGCAAACAATTGGCGCAGCGAAACCTGGCCCCGCAGCAGCCTGAGCAAAGCGCGCGGGCTTTTCAATCGCCGGGCGTAATGCGCGCGGACCATTTCGGGCGGCGGCGCAATCGCGGCCTGTCCCGCAACCTCATCAATGGTCCAGGGATTGGACAGGACCAGCGCATCGCACCCCGCGCCGCCGGCCAGCATCAGCGCGCTTGCTCCGTCGCAATTGCCATAGGCGATAACGCGCTTGAGCGCAGGGATCTGACTGCGAAAAGTGGCAATCGCTGCGGCGATATCAGGGGCAGAATTGCGAAAGCCGCCGTTTGGCCCATCGCTATCGCCAACCCCGCGCCGATCGAACCGGAGCACGGGAAAGCCCTCAGCCGCGACCCGCATGGCGAGCAGCGATTGGCTCGACCATGGGCCAGAGCGTATTTCGTTGCCGCCGCTGATGATCAGCAGCCCGGTGGTGCTCTCGGCCTGATCAAGCGTGCCGCACAGCGTTGCTCCTTCGCAGGCAAAGCTGACAAACTGGCGGATCATGCGTTCATGCCAATTGCAACGACAGCCGCCAACGCATCGGCCTGCGCGCGATCTTCACCCGGTTCAGCCCGCAGCCACAGCGGGCCACCCCCGATCATCTCCTGATCGATTATCATGAAGCTGGTGGATATGGCCGGCACCAGCGATTGCAGATCGCGCAGCATCCCGGACGAGAGTTGATAGCCGCCCAGCTCCAGCCCTGCTTCCAGGCCCACTTCAAGCAGTTGCTCCTGATTTTCTTCACGCCCGGCTTCACGCGATGAGATGAGCCTGGCACGCAGCATCTGGCGCAGGATTGAAGCACCTTTGACCGGAGCATAGTGCCAACCGGGATACCCGTTCGGCCTCACCAGTCCGCCGCCGCGGATCGCCAGCAAGTGGCTCGCGCCAAACTGTGCGGCGGCCGCCTGCATGGCATCCGACCAGTCAACCGAGGTGGTCTCGGCAAGGTCTTGCAGGCTTTCGTTGCAGCCGGGCAGATCGGGCAGGAAACAGTCAATTCCTGCGATATCCAGTCGCCGCATGACTTCCACTGTAAAGCGGCGCATCCGGTTCGCTTCGTCCAACAGCGCAGGAATAATCATCACGCGTTTGGCACGGCCTTGATCAAACCCCAAGGCGAGTTCCCGGGCGGTGCCACCTGAGGGCAGCGGACAGGCGTAGCCGAGTGTTTTCACCTGACCTGCTTGGCCTCGGCAAACGCGAGTAGCGAGCCAAAGGTCTCGAGCAGGTCGCCATCGACTTCGTCATCGTCGATGATTATGTCGAGACGGTCTTCCAGCTCGGTCAGCAATCCGGCCACAGCCATCGAATCGAGTTCGGGCAGATGGCCAAACAGGCCGGTTTCGGTGGTGAAGTTATCCGTCTGGCCGGCCTCGAGACCCAGCACATCGCTTAGGATCTGCCGCAACATCTGATCGGTCTTGGTGCGCATCTCCACCCTCGGGCTTGCGGATTGACGATTGTCCCGCGCTCTAATCATCGGAGGGCCGATGGGCAAGCCGGCGCGCGGCGTGGCGGGCGATCGCAGGCCAATTTCCCGGCCAGCCTGGGCGCAGCATATCGAGCCGATAGCGCGGGCGGGTTTGCTCCATCCAGTCGCGCTTGTAAGCGTCGTCACCTGTCCCAAAATCGACCAACGACACCTGGTCGCGGTCGATCACATGCTCGAACAGTGCGGCACTGAGCGTAGTGCCGGGCGAGAGCTGTCTGAATCCTTCAGTATGGGCCAGCTTGTGGATGAAGGCGGTGCCGCCCTCGACCGACCACAATTGCGCTGCAACCGGCTCGCCATCACAGCGGGCGATCCCCAGCCGGAGCCTTCCGGCGGCGCCTTCTGCTGCAGCGAAGCGGCGGAGGAACGAAGGTGATCCCTCTTGGGGTTTCCAGCTTTTCGCAT
>JANLQQ010000108.1:0-5770 GCA_031367905.1 Novosphingobium sp. | reverse complement strand
TGCGCCGGGCCGTTCTGGTTTGGAGTTTTTCTGTTTTATATCAATCTACTTAACCCCTCCCCAACGGGGGGGATTCGATGGGCGATTCCTTCAAACGCCAATAAAGTCAGCGACGCGCGGCCTGCCCCGTTCTATTGCCGTTCGAGCATTTGTCCGGTTTCGGGCAGCACCACCCAGTCCTGGCCGCTGCTGGTCCAGAAATGCACAGTGGGTTCTACCCCTGAGGTATCGTCAAGCGATCCGATCCTGATGATGCGGACGCTGCCAGCCTGTTCTCCTCTCAGATCGGACACAACTGGCGATCCGCATTTGCCGCAAAAACGCCGGAACAGCGTATTTCCGCTTTCGCCGGTATCTTCATAGGTCGAAAGTTCGCCCGTCAGCTCCAGCGCGTCACCGCTGACCATGGCAATCACCGTCAGCGCCGAGCCAGACGACTTTTGGCAATGGCTGCACTGGCAGGTTCCGATCATCATCGGCGGCCACGCGACCGAATAGCGCACCGCCCCGCACAGGCATCCGCCTGATCGTGCTTCCCTCGTCATCACAATTCTCCGTTCGAGCTGCAAAATATCCGGGTTTGAAAAACCCCTACTCCCCCCAGCGCTTCAATCCCGCCACCGGCAGCTTGGCGCTGCGGGCTCGTTCATAGGCCGCACCTGCTTCCAGCACGCGCTTGTCGTCCCAGGCGGCACCGATGAAGCTTAGCCCGACCGGCAGGCCATCGACTGCGCCCATCGGCACGGTCAGGTGCGGATATCCGGCGATCGCGGCAAGGCTTCCGGCGCCGATCGAAGTGTAGTGATCGCCACCCACCAGATCGATCACCCATGCCGGGCCTTCGGTGGGGGCGATTAGCAGGGCTATCTTGTGGTCGGCGAGCAACTTGTCGATGCCGTCCTTGCCTGCCAGCCGCAGCGAATTGGCGCGGGCCTTTTCATACGCAGCCCGGTCGGTTGTTTTTTCAGCCTTTTCGAAAGTCTCCTGCCCGAACCAGCGCAGCTCCTCCGGGTGGGCGTTGTTGAATGCAATCGCATCGGCGAGGCTGCGGATTGGCGGATTGCCGGGCAGGCTGCGCAGATAGGCGCCCAGATCCTCGCGCAATTCAAAGTAGAGCACAGTGCCTTCATCATCGAACATGGCATTGTCGAAATCCGTATTGATCTCGACCAACTCGGCCCCAGCGCTGCGCAGATCGGCCAAAGCGGTCTCGAATACCAAGGTCAGCCGTTCGTGATTGCCTGCCTGTTTGCGCAGCACGCCGATTCGCACGCCCCTTAGCGTTGCGGTATCGAGCCCGGCGGCAAAATTGGTCCGATGGAGGTCCGCCCGGCTCGTGGCCTTGTCGGCAGGATCGCTCCCGGCAATGGCGGTGAGGAGCAGGGCTGTGTCCTTGACGCTGGTCGCCATCGGCCCCGGCGTATCCTGACTATGGCTGATTGGCACCACGTGCGTTCGGCTGACCATGCCCACGGTGGGCTTGAAGCCGACGATCCCGTTGACGCTGGCGGGGCAGGTGATCGATCCGTCGGTCTCGGTGCCAATCGCGGCCCAGGCCAGCCCGGCCGCCACCGCCGCGCCGCTGCCCGAGGAGGAGCCACAGGGGGTTCGGTCAAGCGCGTGCGGATTTTTGGTCTGCCCGCCGACCGCGCTCCAGCCGCTGGACGAGCGAGTCGAGCGGATATTGGCCCATTCGCTGAGGTTGGTCTTGCCCAGAATCACCACCCCTGCGGCGCGCATCCGCGCAACCAATGGGGCATCGCGGCCGGTGAAATTATCTTTGAGGGCAAGGCTTCCGGCGGTCGTAGCCATCGGATCGAGCGTTTCGATATTGTCCTTCACCAATACCGCCTTGCCGGCCAATGGCCCATCTTTCAGACCAGCAGTGGCCGCATCGCGCAGCGCATTGGGGTTGATCGCGATTACCGCATTCAGCTGCGGCCCGCGATCATCAATTGCCTCGATTCGCTGAAGATAGGCGGCGGTTTGCCCAGTGGTTGAGGCCAGATCAGTTTGCGGAATCGCCGCGCAGGCTCCGGTCAAGGTCAGCAATGGCAGCAGCAGATATTTCATTGAAGATCCCCTTGTTAAGCATGATGCTGCGGTGATTGCGCAATCAGTGCAAGTCATTCTCACCCGGCAATCGGTTAATGCCCTTGAACATCGCGCGCCCGCACGCGACATAGGCCCCGCAAATCAATGAGGACTCCCATGATCGATCTGTTCGGCCACAATTCCGCCCGCCCCTATTCCAGCCAGGGTAAGTTTTCACAAGATCCGGTCACCGGCGCGCTGATCCCGATGGTGGTCGAGCAGACCAGCCGGGGTGAGCGCAGCTTTGACATTTTCAGCCGCCTGCTGCGCGAACGGATCGTGTTCGTGACCGGCGAGGTTGAGGACAATATGGCTTCGGTGATCGTGGCACAGCTGCTGTTCCTCGAATCGGAAAACCCGGCGAAGGACATTTCGATGTATATCAACTCGCCTGGCGGCGCGGTGACGGCGGGCATGGCGATCCATGATACGATGCAATATATCCGCCCGAAAGTGTCCACCGTCTGTATTGGTCAGGCCGCATCGATGGGCAGTTTTCTGCTCGCCGCGGGTGAGCCGGGCATGCGGATCGCGCTGCCCAATGCGCGGATCATGGTCCACCAGCCTTCGGGCGGGGCGCGCGGGATGGCTTCGGATATCGAGATTCAGGCCCGCGAAATCCTCCGGATCAAGGCCCGGATGAACGAGCTTTATGTCAAATACACCGGCAAAAAGCTGGAAGAGATCGAAAAGGCGATGGACCGCGATACCTTCCTCGAAGCCGATGAAGCGATGAAATTCGGCCTGGTCGACAAGGTGTTTGAGACCCGTCCCGACGCTGAAAAGGCCGAGAAAGTCGCGAAAAAGGATTGAGGCTGCTAAGGATTGGTGAACCTTGCCGCTTCAGGCCCTTGCAAGTTTCCCTATGTTAGGGGCAGGATTGATAATAACGCTTCCCGAAGTAGATTCGGGGAGTCCGTCCCGTCCGGGGCTACAGGATAAAGCATGACCAAACTGACCGGTTCAGACGCCAAGAGCACCCTTTACTGCAGCTTCTGCGGAAAATCGCAGCACGAGGTGCGCAAGCTTATCGCTGGCCCCACCGTGTTCATCTGCGATGAATGCGTTGAGCTGTGCAACGACATTATCCGCGAGGAAACCAAAGCGGGGATTGCGGGCAAGAAAGACGGCGGCGTTCCGACGCCCCGCGATATCTTCGCCACGCTCAACGATTATGTGATCGGCCAGGACCGCGCCAAGCGCGTGCTTTCGGTCGCGGTGCATAATCACTACAAACGGCTCAAGCACAGCGGCAAGGGCGGCGAGGTTGAGCTGTCAAAGTCCAACATTCTGCTGGTCGGCCCCACCGGCTGCGGCAAGACGCTGCTCGCCCAGACGCTGGCCAAAACCTTCGATGTGCCGTTCACGATGGCCGATGCGACCACGCTGACCGAAGCCGGTTACGTGGGCGAGGATGTTGAGAATATCATCCTCAAGCTGCTCCAGGCGAGTGATTACAACGTCGAAAAGGCCCAGCACGGGATCGTCTATATCGACGAGATCGACAAGATCAGCCGCAAGGCGGAAAATCCCTCGATCACCCGAGACGTTTCGGGCGAGGGCGTCCAGCAGGCGCTGCTCAAGCTGATGGAAGGCACCACCGCCTCCGTGCCGCCCCAGGGTGGCCGCAAGCATCCCCAGCAGGAATTCCTGCAGGTCGATACCACCAACATCCTGTTCATTTGCGGCGGGGCGTTCGCGGGGCTTGAAAAGATCATTTCCGATCGCCTGCAAAAACGCTCGATCGGGTTCGGCGCGCATGTTGCCGATCCGGACAAGCGCCGGGTGGGTGAACTGCTCCAGAAGGCCGAGCCGGAAGATCTGCTCAAATTTGGCCTGATCCCCGAATTCGTCGGCCGTCTGCCGGTGATCGCGACATTGGAAGACCTTGATATCGAGGCGCTGGTCAAGATCCTGAGCGAGCCGAAGAATGCGCTGGTCAAGCAATATGCCAAGCTGTTCGATCTGGAAGATGTGGCGCTGACCTTCACCGCCGATGCGCTGGAAACGATTGCCGAAAAAGCGATCGAACGCAAAACCGGTGCGCGCGGGCTGCGCTCGATCGTCGAGAGCATCCTGCTCGATACGATGTTCGATCTGCCAACCACCGAAGGCCTCGCCGAAGTGGTGGTCGACCGCGATGTGGTCGAGGGCAAGAAGCAGCCGATTCAGGTGCTCAAGGGCGACAAGGCCGAAGAGGCCGCTTAAACCACTTCGTCAGCCTCCAGCCCGCACTCCCCGCTAGTTTCCACTTGGATCGTCGGGTGGTGGATAGTAAAATCATGCGCCAGCTGCCCTGCCAAATTGTGGAGGAAGGCATCGCCGGGATGGCCGGTGGGCATGACCAGATGGGCGGTCAGGGCGTTTTCGGTGGTGCTCATCGGCCAGATGTGGAGATCGTGAATTGCGCTCACTCCCGGTAGCGCGGTCAGATAGGCCCGCACTGCGGCTTCATCGACACCCTCTGGCACCGCCAGCAGCCCCATCCTGACCGCATCCCTGAGCAGGCCCCAGCTGCCCCACCCGATCACCAGCGTGATCAGCAGCGAGGTCAGCGGATCGATCCAGCTCCGCCCGGTCAGAATGATCGCGAGCCCGGCCACGACCACGCCCGCCGATACCGCCGCATCGGCCAGCAAATGCTGGAAGGCGGCGCGTAGATTGAGGTCCGACTTGCGGCCCCGGGCAAACAGCGCCGCCGACAGACCATTGATCGCGATCCCGATCGCGGCCACCACCAGCATCGTCAGCCCATCGGACGGCCCAGGATTGAAGAAGCGGTGGATCGTCTCGAGGAGGATCGCGCCCAATGCCACCCACAAGAGCGCGGCATTGGCAATCGCGGCGAGAATTGAGGAACTCTTGAGGCCATAAGTAAAGCGCTGCGATGGTGGCCGCGCCGCGAGAATGCTGGCTCCCCAGGCGAGCAGCAACGATAGGACATCGCCAAAATTGTGCCCGGCATCGGCCAGCAGTGCCATCGAACCGCTGGCCAGACCCGCCACCACCTCGGCCGCCACGAATACCGCGTTAAGCGCCACCGCCAGCGCGAACGCGCCGCCATGTCCGCCAGCTAGGGGTGCCGCATGGTGATGGCCATTGGAATGGGAATGCGCGTCGCTCATAAAACTCCTTAAACGCCAAGCGTTGCACAACTGCCGCAGTGCAGCAACAATCGACCGTGCAAGCCGTGTGGAGAAACCGGCAGCTTTCGCAGTTCATCGCCTTTCACGTAAGATAATGTCAAAACCGATTGTTGACACGCCATTATCGTTCCTGGGCGTAGTTAACTTCCTCACCGTTCCCTCAAGCTGTCTCTGCATAGTCATACTTGGTATTTAGCAGCCGCTTGGCGGTCTGTAAGAGTGATGCCAGAGCGCATTTTCGGGCGATTCGTCGCGCACGGGTTTGCCATTGTCAGTTTTTCCGGTTTGTAACCGCCGGAATTCATCGGGGTTTTGAAGCGATGCAACTTAAGTATTTCCTGGCCGCCAGCGCGGCCAGTGTTTCACTCGCTTGTGGCGTCGCAGCACCGGTGTTTGCGCAGGAAACTTCGTCGTCAGTGCGCGGTACGGTTGAAAGCGGCAATGGCCCGGTCGGCGGTGCTACGGTTGTCGTTGTGCATGAGCCTTCGGGTACCACGCTGAACACCACCACCGATGCGGGCGGCAATTTC
>JANLQQ010000192.1:0-8540 GCA_031367905.1 Novosphingobium sp. | reverse complement strand
GAACAGATAGAGCAACATGAAGGCGGGCCATTTCCACCCGTTTGTTTCGCGGCGGGTGACGGCAATGGTGCTCATGCACTGCGGCGCGAACACAAACCAGGCGAGGAAGGCCAGCGCGGTCGGCAGGCTCCAGCGGGCTTTAAGCTCATCGCCCAGTTTGCGGGCGGTCTGCTGATCATCGTCGGCGGCGACGGCATAGGTCGTGGCGAGCGAGGCGACCGCCACTTCGCGCGCGGCCATCGCCGGGATCAGCGAGAGGGCGATATCGCGGTTGAAGCCGATCGGTTTGACCACCACCGCCAGCCCATTGGCGAGCTTGCCCGCGATCGAGGCATCGACCTGATTCTCCCCCTCCCCGGCACGGGGGAAGTTGAGCAGCAGCCACAGCACCACCGTGACCATGAAGATGATCGTCCCGGCCCGGCGCAGGAAGATCCAGGCGCGCTGCCATAGGCCGATCGCCAGATCCTTGAGCGTCGGCAGCTGATATTTGGGCAGCTCCATGATGAAGCCCGAGGCCGCACCCTTGGTGACCGAGCGCCGCAACACCAGCGCTACCACCATCGCGCCGAAGATCCCAATAACATACAGCCCGAGCAGGACCAGCCCCTGCATCCCGATCCCGAAGCCCACCGAACGGCTCGGAATGAAGGCTGCAATGATCACCGTATAGACCGGCAGCCGCGCCGAGCAAGTCATCAGCGGGGCGATCAGGATGGTGGTCAGCCGGTCCTTGGGATCGGCAATGCTGCGGGTCGCCATGATCCCCGGAATCGCGCAGGCAAAGCTGGACAGCAGGGGAATGAAGCTACGCCCGGAAAGCCCGACGCTGGCCATCATCCGGTCCATCAAAAAGGCAGCACGGGCCATATAACCCGATGCTTCCATCGCCAGGATGAAGAAGAACAGGATCACGATCTGGGGCAGGAAGACCACCACCGAGCCGACGCCTGAAAGAATCCCCTCGGTCAGCAGGTCGCGGACCAGGCTGGGCGGCATAACATTGCGTACGCCAGACGTCAGCAGATCAACCCCTGACTGCAGCGCATCGGCAAACGGGGTCGCCCCGGCAAATACCGCCTGGAACACCACGAACAACATCGCAAACAGGATCAGCGGGCCAAGCCAGGGATGCAGGAACACCCGGTCAAGTTTGCTGTGGAGCCGGTGCCGCGCGGTTTCCGAAATGATCGCCCCATCGGCAATCGCATGGGCAGACAGCCGCCGCTCAGTCATCCCGACGTGGGGGCGGGGATGCTCTGGCCTGCGTTCTTCAGCCGCACCGATCGCCTCGGCCAGTTCGACAAGGCCCCGGCGGCGCACCGCAACGGTCGGAACCACCGGCACGCCCAGCGCGCTTTGCAGCGCCGCCGGATCGATCACCAGCCCGTCGCGCTCCGCCAGATCGACCATATTGAGCGCGATCACCGTGGGCCGGCCCAGCGCGATCACTTCCAGCGCGAACACCAGATGCTGTTCGAGGTTCGAGGCATCAAGCACCACCACCAGCACTTCGGGTGCTGCTTCCCCGGGAAACTCGCCAAGGATAACCTTGCGAGTCACTTCCTCGTCCGGGCTGGTTGCGGCCAGGGCATAGCTGCCAGGCAAATCGGTCAGCTCAACCGGCGCGCCCGAGGGCAGGATCAGCCGCCCAGCCTTGCGCTCCACCGTGACGCCAGGATAGTTGGCGATCTTCTGGCGCGCACCAGTGAGTGCGTTGAACAGCGCACTTTTGCCTGCATTGGGATTTCCGACCAGCGCGGCAGAGCGGTGCCTGCTCACACTAATTCCACCTGCATCGCGCGGGCGTGGGCGCGGCGCAGGGCCACAGTCATCCGCCCGATCATCAAGGCGATCGGATCGCTTCCGGCAAAAACCCCGCGATGCGATACCGCCACCCGCGCACCAACATCGATCCCCAGCGCGCGGAGCCGCTGCGCTTCTTCATCGACCAGCAGCGACCAATCGACCGCAGTGATGAGAGCGCGCTGGCCAGTGGGAAGCAGATCAAGCGTCATGCCCTAGCGCTGCCAGAACGCATGGCTAATTGCAAGTCATTCGCAATAATTGATTCGGATCAAAAAGGCCGAGCTTAGGGCGCTACCCCAACTCAGCGTGCAGGATAGCGCAGCCGCCCCAGCAGGCGGGCAAGACTGAACTGCTCGTCCCGGGGCTTGAGCAGCCGGGCCTTGGCCTTTTCAAACTGCATCACATCACCGATCCGGCGCTCAAGGAAGGCCCGCGTCTCGGCATGATCGTCGCTCTGGTCCTGAGCGAACACCGCCAGCGTTGCGGCATAGATGCTGCCCAGCGTCATGCGCTTGGTATAGTGGTTGTAATCGGTGGCCGTATCGCCGGCCAGCCGCCACATCGCATCGGCGCTGTGCCAGCCAAGCCGCAGCGCGGCAGGCGCATTCTGCGGCATCGCCATGATTGCCAGCGCGCGGCGCAGGGCCTCTTCGCACCCAGCCAGAGCATCGAGCCGGAACTGAATGAGGGTGCGGATCCGCTCACGGATTGGCAAATTTCCGATCCGCTTATGGGGCAAGGCGGTGGCCATATCGGCGTCGATCCGTGTCACCCAGGCCTCGATCATAGCCATTGCCCCGCCCGAAAAAGCGAATACCGCGGCATCCGGATTAACCCCAAGGCTGGCCGCTGCAGCGCGAACCGCCGCAACGCTCCAGCCGTCAAAGATCGCTGCTTTAGCGATTTCCGGGGCCAGCACGAGGCGCAGATCATCGAGGGTGGCATCGGCAAGCGCCAGATTCGCGCTCATAGCGAAGGGCCGTAGGATGGCCGGGCGTGCTGGTCCTTGGGCTTGGTATTGTTCTGGATTTCACTGATCAGTGGACCACTTTTCCCCTCAAGCAGCGCATAATCGCGGGCGGAGCGGCCCGAATTATCGGCCCGGTCAGGATTGGCCCCGGCTTTGAGCAAGACCCGCATCAGCTGGATATTGCGATTGTGGACCGCAGTGATCAACGGGGTTTCCCCGGCATAATTGCTTTCATCGACCCGCGCGCTCTTGCTGATCAGCAAGTCGGCCCCTTCGACGAACCCAAGATTGGTGGCCAGCACCAGCGGAGTCACACCCTTGGCATCGCGCACATTCACATTGGCCCCCCGGCTGATCAGGAAGCTCATCCAGGTCAGATCGCGCCGCGCGGTAACGATATGCAGCGCGGTTTCACCGGTGGTGAGATCGCGGGTATTGATGATTGTCGTGCCTGGCTCGCTCAGCTTGTCGGTGACTTGCTGACCCTCTTTCTTGCGGACCGCTTCAAGGAATTTATAGCTATCGGAAAACTGCGCCTGCGCCGGGGCTGCCAGCGATCCGGCCAGCAGCACTGAAAGAGCAACCAAAAACAGCCGTGACTTCAACACTTAGACTTCTCCTGTTGCGGGGAAGCGGCTTGCGCTTCGCCAAACGGCGACGCACCGTTTAATCCGCTTCTTGCGAAACACGGTTTAGCAGAGCATGAACCACCACGCCATGACCAAGCTTTTTCTTGCCCCAATTGCCCTATCTTTAATGCTGGCCGGCTGTGATGGCTCGGCCACTGTCCCCACTCCGGTCGAAACCCCGCCGCTCGCAGGGGCCACAATCGGCGGCCCGTTCACCCTTTCGGACAAGACTGGCAAGCGGGTTAGCTGGGACGATTTTGCCGGGAAATACCGGATTGTCTATTTCGGCTATACGTTCTGCCCCGATGCCTGCCCGACCGATGTTGGGGTAATGATGCAGGGATTCGCCCGGTTTGAAAAAACCCATGGCGCGCTGGCTGACGCGATCCAGCCGATCTTCATCTCGATCGATCCGGCCCGCGATACACCAGCGGTGGTGGGCGAGTTTGCGGCCGCCTTTTCACCCCGCCTGCTTGGGCTGACCGGCAGCGCGGCTGAAGTTGATATCGCCGCCAAGGCGTTCAAGACCTATTACGCCAAGGGCGCGCAAAGCAGCGGCGGTTATCTGATGGATCACAGCCGGGTGGCCTATCTGATGGACCGGGACGGCAAGCCGCTGAGCATGTTGCCGGTCGATCAGGGCGCCGAGGCTGTCGCCGCCGACCTGGCCAAGTGGGTCAAGTGAGCACGCCCGCACCGTTCTGGGAAAAACCCATCGAAACGCTTAACCGCGATGAGTGGGAGGCGCTGTGCGATGGCTGCGGGCAGTGTTGCCTGCACAAGGTGGAGGATGAGGAGACCGGCGCGATTTATCCGACCAATGTCGCTTGCAAGCTGCTAGATATCCAGGCTGGTCGATGCAGCGACTATAAGAACCGCAGGAAACACGTGCCCGATTGCGTGAGGCTGACCCCGCGCCTAGCCGCCGAGATGAGCTGGCTACCGCAGACCTGCGCTTACCGGCTGCGCGCCGATGGTCAGCCGCTGTACGACTGGCACTATCTGATCAGCGGAAGCCGCGAAACGGTTCACAGCGCGGGCATTTCAGTGCGCGGCAAGGCGATCAGCGAGGATATCGCCGGGCCGCTGGAAAACCACATGGTTTTGCCGCCGGGGCTGGAGTTGGCGCCAGATGCTTGATTGCCAGAACCATGCTTGATTGGTTGCGCCGCCCTGCTGCCGCGCTGCCACAAGTCACGGTGGGCAAGCTTGTACTGCCGGTGGTGATCAAGCGGATGGAGCGGTCCCGCCGTCTATCGATGCGGCTCGCCCCCGATGGCAGCGAAGTGCGGATCACCATGCCGCGCTGGACCCGCACTGCCGATGCGCTGGCCTTTGTCCAGGAACGGACCGACTGGCTGGAGCTTCAGCTGGCTAAACTGCCTGCTCCGGTCGAGATCGCTGATGGGGCAACGATCCATTATTGCGGCGCACCGCTCGAACTGCGCCATAGCGAGGGTACCAGCCGCCGAGTCCGGATCGAGGACGGCATTCTGGCCTTGGGTGGTCCTGCGACAAGCCTCGGCCCCCGGCTGCGCCGCTGGCTGGAGAGCGAGGCGCGGACGTTGATGGCGCAGGATCTGGCGTTCTTCTGCACCCGCGCGCAGCAGGCCGAGCCCCGCTTAATGCTGTCCAGCGCTCAGCGCCGCTGGGGCAGCTGCGCCCATGGCGGTACGATCCGAATCAATTGGCGGCTGGTAATGGCGCCAGATTTCGTCCGCCGCTCGGTCGTGGCGCATGAGGTGACGCATCTGGTTCACTTCGATCACAGCCCGCGCTTTCACGCCTTGCTGGCCGAGATCTATGATGGCGATATGGCCGCGGCCAACCGCTGGCTCGGGCGCGAGGGGCGCAGCCTTTACCAGCCGTTCGGCTAAAAAACGGGCCATCGCACAGAATTGTGGCGCTTGGACGCGGCAGCCTCTATCCTGCACCAATGTCTTATTGGCACAACATCAATCCGGTCGGCGCGGTAGCCGATTTCCGCGCTGTGTTCCAGCAGGCTGGACGCAATCGCTGGCGCTTTGCCTTCCTTGCCGCGCTGACCACGCTGGGAATCTTCTCGATCATGGTGCAGGAAAGCTGGAAAAAGCCGCGCCCCAAGGCAGAGATTACCTACATCACCTCGTGGCGCGCTGATCGCAGTGATGCAGAGATTATCGCCACGAACATCGCCAACCAGAAGCGCAAGGACACCCGGGCCGCCGAGCAGGCCAAGCGCGAGGAAGACGTCCGCAACATCTACAAGAAGATCGGCCGGGCCTCGGGCATGGATGTCGATGCAATCGAACGCCAGGCCCAGGCTGATCGCGCGGCCGAGGCGGTGAGCAAAGCGCAGGTGCCAGTTGCCGCAAACCGGTGACTCTGGCTGGCTGGATGCCGCTGCGCGCCTTGCCGCACGCGCGCGGCCGCTAAGCCGCCCCAATCCGGCAGTTGCCGCGCTTATCGTCCGCGACGGCAAAGTGGTTGGGCGCGGCTGGACGCAGGCTGGTGGGCGCCCCCATGCCGAGACGGTGGCGCTGGCTGAGGCAGGATCTGCGGTGCAAGGCGCGACGCTGTATGTCACACTGGAACCTTGCGCCCACCCCAGCACGCGCGGCCCGGCCTGCGCCGATCTGATCGCACGTAGCAGCCTTGCCCGGGTGGTCATCGGCGTGGCCGATCCCGATCCGCGCACCGCCGGCCAGGGCATCGCCCGGATTGCAGCGGCAGGGATCGCAGCAGAGCTGCTCCCCTCCCCGGCCTGCCAGGCGAGCCTGGCAGGCTATCTGATGCAGCGCACTGCCTCACGCCCGCATGTCACGCTCAAGCTCGCCACCTCGCTCGAGGGCTCGATTGCGCAAGCAAATGGCACCAGCCAGTGGATCACCGGCGAGCCTGCGCGCGCCCATGCCCATGTTCTGCGGGCAAGCTGCGATGCAATCCTGATCGGCGGCGGGACGCTGCGCGCAGACAACCCGACCCTTGATGTGCGGCTGCCCGGGCTGGAAGCGCGCAGCCCGCAGCGCTGGGTGCTGACCCGCGGACCCGCGCCGCAAGGGTGGAATGTGCTGCATTCCCCGCAACAGATCACCAGCGCGATGACCGATGTGCAATATCTGATGATCGAGGGCGGGGCGGGCGCGGCGGCGGCCTTCCTTGGCGCTGATCTGGTTGACCGGATGGTCCTCTACCGCGCCCCGATCCTGATCGGCGGCGGCCAGGCCGCGCTGGGCGATATCGGCCTGACCAGCCTGGCCGAGGCGCATGGCCGCTGGCAAATCAGCGATCGCCGCCAGCTTGGCAACGACACAATGGAAGTCTACGAGCGCACTCCCAGCGCACTGGAATAGTAGAATGTTCACCGGAATAATTACCGCCCTCGGCACCATCCGCGAAACCCGCCAGCAGGGCGATCTGCGCGTCGTCATCGCCTGCCCGCTCGATCCCGCAACCATCGCGATCGGCGCCTCGATCGCCTGTTCGGGCGTCTGCCTGACGGTGGTGGAGCGCGGCGGCACTGCAGACGACGCCTGGTACGCGGTCGATGTCTCAGGCGAGACGATCTCCTGCACCGTCCCCGGCCAATGGACCACGGGCCGTACCCTCAACCTCGAACCGGCATTGCGGCTGGGGGACGAGCTGGGCGGGCATATCGTCACTGGCCATGTCGACGCAGTGGGCCAGATCGTTGCCGCCACACGGGTCGGCGGATCGTGGCAGTTGATCGTCGCCGCTCCCGCCGCGATAGCGCCGTTCATTGCCGCCAAGGGCTCGATCACGGTCGATGGCGTGTCGCTGACGGTCAACGAGGTGAGCGACCAGAGCGATGGTGCGGTGCATTTCATGCTCAACATCATCCCCCACACCGGCGAGGTCACCACGCTCGGCAGCCTGAAGGCAGGGGATGCGGTGAACCTCGAAATCGATGTACTGGCTCGCTATCTGCAACGGATGCAGAGCCTCAGAGGCTGAGCGGCCCGTTCGCGAAACTTTCGCGGGTAATCTCATAGGTCACATGGACCACCATCCCCTTGGTCGTCTCCGCAAGTTCCAGCTGATCTGACAGCTTCCCGCCGATTTTCTCCATCGCCCGGCGTGACCGCAGATTGTCTTCACCGACCCGGAATTTGACCCGCTCGACAAAGCGCAGCGCATGGCTCAGCATCAGCCGCTTCAGCTCGCGATTATGGCTTCCGCCCCAATGGCTGCGGTCCAGAAACGTCCAGCCGATCTCGACCGAGCCGCCTTCCGCCGGGTCATAGGCCTGCATCCGTGACGAGCCGATCATCGTGCCGCTGGCCCGGTCGATCACCACCAGCGCCCCACCTTTGGCCAGCGCATCATCGAAAAAGGCGCGGAACAGCCGTTCCTGCCACCGATCGTTCGAGGGGTGAACTTCCCAGATCAGCGGATCGGAAGCAGCGGCAAACAGCGCGTCCCAATCGTCTGGCCGCAAGGGGCGGAGCAGCAGCTGCTCGCCCTCCAGCACCGGCTGCCGGTTCATCTCAGCTGGTCACGTCAGCCAGCGCGGCGATGAACTTGTCGATATTGCCCATCGTCAGCCCGGCAATATTGATCCGGCCCGAACCGGCCATGTAAATCCCATGATCGGAGCGCAGCCTGAGGATCTGCTCAGCCGATAATGGCAGCAGCGAGAACAGCCCGTTCTGGCCGCCCAGCGGCGCCAGATCCAGCGTGCCGCCCCCCCCTGATCCAATCCGGCCCGCTTCCGCCAGCCGCTCGCGGACCTGGTTCATCCGGGCGCGCATCGTATCCAGCTCGTCCAGCCACATCCGGGTCAGGCCCGCATCCTCCAGAATGATCCGCACCGCCGCGCCGCCATGATCGGGCGGCATCGACCAGTTGGCGCGGGCCAGCGCGTGGGCATTGGACAGCACCGCCGCCAGCTGGCCCGGCTGTTCCACCAGCACATAGGCCGCGCCAACCCGGTCACGGTACATCCCGAAATTCTTGTCGCAGCTATAGGCGATCACCGCCTCGGGCACGGCAGCCAGCACCCGGCGTAAGCCGTAGCTGTCCTGTTCCATCCCCTGCCCCAGCCCCTGATAGGCAAGGTCCAGCAGCGGCAGCAGCTTTGCACCAGCCACCAGACCCGCAATCTCATCCCACTCGGCGTGGCTGTAATCGAT
>JANLQQ010000075.1:0-5651 GCA_031367905.1 Novosphingobium sp. | reverse complement strand
CTGATCCTCTCTCTCCACAGCTTTACCCCCAGACTTGTCAGCCATCCGGATCAGGCGCGGCCGTGGCAAGTGGGGGTGCTGTATAATCAGGATGATCGCGCGGCCCGGCTGGCGATCCCGCTGCTGGAGGCGGACGGGCTGATGGTCGGCGATCAGCAGCCCTATTCGGGCAAGCTGCTCAACGCGACGATGAACCGCCATGCTGAGAACGAGGGCCGGCCCTATCTTGGTATCGAGATCCGCCAGGATCAGATCGAAACACCCGCGCAAGCGGCTGAATGGGCTGAGCGACTGGCGCGGATTTGCAACAGGGTTGCGCTTATCCTCTCCTGAAGGCAGGGGTTGTTGCGCAGGATCGCTACGAAGGACAAGAAAATGACCGCGCGTTTTGACAAGTCGCGACTGCCCAGCCGCCATGTTTCGGTCGGGCCGGAGCGCGCCCCCCAGCGCAGCTATTACTATGCGATGGGCATGACCGAGGAAGAGATCGCGCGGCCCTTTGTTGGCGTTGTCTCGGCCGGAAATGACAGCGCGCCGTGCAACACGATGCTCGATTTCCAAGCGAATATCTGCCGTGAGGGGGTGATCCAGGGTGGTGGCACCCCGCGCCGGTTCAACACGATCACCGTCACCGACGGGATCGCGATGGGCCATCAGGGCATGAAAAGCTCGCTGGTCAGTCGCGAGGTGATCGCGGATTCGGTCGAGCTTTCGGTGCGCGGGCATTGTTACGACGCGATTGTCGGCTTTGCCGGCTGCGACAAGAGCCTGCCTGGCATGATGATGGCGATGTTGCGGCTCAACGTGCCGTCGATCTTCGTCTATGGCGGCTCGATCCTGCCCGGACGTTATCAGGAGCGCGATCTGACGGTGCAAGACGTGTTTGAAGCGGTTGGACGGTTTTCGGCTGGCTCCTGCCCGCTGAGCGAGTTGACCGCGATCGAAAAAGCGGCCTGTCCCGGCCACGGGGCCTGCGGTGGGCAATATACTGCCAACACCATGGCCTGTGTCGCGGAAGCTATCGGACTTTCTATTCCAAACAGTAATATGGCCCCGGCTCCTTATAAATCACGTGAGGAAGTTGCAATTGCAGCGGGGATCCAGGTGATGGATTTGATCGAGCACAACCTTCGCCCGCGCGACATCTGCACCCGTGCCGCCTTCGAGAATGCCGCGCGGGTTGTTGCGGCAACCGGCGGCTCGACCAACGCCGCGCTCCATTTGCCGGCCATGGCCCATGAATGCGGGATCGATTTCGATCTGTTCGACGTAGCGGAGATATTTAAATCAACACCTTACATCGCTGACTTGAAGCCGGGAGGGAACTACGTCGCCAAGGATATGTATGATGCGGGCGGGGTCTATATGGTGATGAAGACGCTACTCGATGGCGGTTTCCTCGATCCCAGCCCGATTACCGTAACTGGCAAGACGCTGGGTGAGAATATCGAACAGATCACCTGGAACCCCGACCAGAAGGTGATCTACGATGTGAAGACGCCGCTGACCGCAACCGGCGGTGTGGTCGGCCTGCGCGGCTCGCTCGCGCCCGAAGGCGCGATCGTCAAGGTGGCGGGGATGCACCGGTTGCAGTTCCGCGGGCCTGCGCAGGTATTTGAATGCGAGGAAGACGCCTATGCTGCGGTTGAAGAACGCCGGATCAAGGAAGGCAGCGTCATCGTGATCCGCAACGAAGGCCCCAAGGGCGGCCCTGGGATGCGCGAAATGCTGGCGACCACGGCGGCACTTTACGGGCAGGGCATGGGCGAAAGCGTTGCGCTGATTACCGACGGGCGCTTTTCAGGCGCAACACGGGGCTTCTGCATCGGCCATGTCGGCCCGGAAGCCGCCGAATGCGGGCCGATCGCGCTGGTTCTTGAAGGCGACATGATTGCGATCGACGCTGAGGCTGGAACCATCGAGCTCGAAGTGGATGAAGCGATACTGGCGGAGCGCCGCAAGCTGTGGAAGCCGCGCGGCCATGATTACAACTCCGGCGCGCTATGGCGCTATGCGCAGAACGTCGGCCCGGCCTATCAGGGCGCGGTAACCCATCCAGGCGGCAAGGCTGAGACCCATGTATTCGCGGATATCTAGCACCGCGCTGGTCATTCTGGCGCTGGCTGGCTGTTCCGGTCCTGCGCCGGAAGTGGCCGAAGGGGCTGAGAAAATCGCTTGCGCCCTCAATGGCGCGGCTGAGTTTTCCCCGACCTGTGCGGTCGAGAGCCAGATCGTGCCGGGCGGCACGATCCTCGTGATCCGGCATCCCGGCGGCGGGTTTCGCCGATTCGAGGTCGAAGGTGACTGGGTTCGAACCGCCGACGGAGTTGATCTGGCGGTGGTGACGGTGCTGCCGCACGCAACCGAAGTCACCGTGGGAACCGATCGCTATCGCCTCCCGCCCCCAGCGCCGCCCGTCCCAGCCTCACCCGTCAATGCGCCGCGCCCCTGACCCGATCCTCTCGGTCGCGCAGATGCGCGCCGCTGAAGCGGGGCTGATTGCGGCTGGAATTTCGGTTGATGAACTGATGCAAATTGCCGGGCGCGGGGCGGCGGAATGGGTCTGGCGGATAGCCGCGCACCGCGCTGTCACCGTGCTGTGCGGGCCGGGCAACAATGGCGGCGATGGCTATGTGATTGCGCAGGCCTTGCGGGAGCGCGGCGGCAAGGTGGTGGTGGTGGCCGGGGCCGAGCCGAAAACAGACGCGGCCCGCAAGGCCCGCGCGCTCTATCAGGGTGAAGTTCTCCCCTCCGATCATTTGCCGCAGGGTGATATTCTGGTCGATTGCCTGTTCGGCAGCGGACTGATCCGGCCGTTGTCCGCCGATCACGCTGCGCTGCTCACCCGGCTCGCCGCCAGCCATCCACAGCGCGTGGCGATTGATGTGCCGAGCGGGATCGAATGTAACAGCGGGACGCTGCTGGGCGGCAGTCTGCCCGTTTTCGATCTGACGATTGCGCTTGGAGCATGGAAATTAGCCCATTTCCTGATGCCTGCCAGTGCCACCATGGGGGCGTTGCGGTTGGTGCCGATCGGGGCTGAACCGGTGGCTGGAGCGGCTGAGCTTCTCGCCCGGCCTAATCTGGCTGCGCCCGCTGCCGATGCGCATAAATACCGGCGCGGGCTTTTGGCGGTGATCGGCGGCACGATGCCGGGTGCGGCGCTGCTGGCGGCGCAGGCGGCGCAGGGCGCAGGTGCTGGCTATGTGAAGCTGTTCACGCCAATGGACCTCGCCGGGCCGCCGGATCTTGTCACAGGCGCTGCGCCACTGTCTGAAGCGCTGTCAGACACCCGGATCAACGCGCTGCTGATTGGCCCCGGCCTTGGCCGCGATGGCCATGCGCGCGAGCGGCTGGCCGAGACGCTGGCCGCGGGCAAACCAACAGTGATCGATGCTGATGCGCTGGTTCTGCTCGGCAGCCGCCAATTGGCAGCATGCACCGCACCGCTGATCGCAACCCCGCATGACGGCGAGCTGACGGCGCTCGAACGCGCGTTTGAGCTTGATGGCAGCGGCACCAAGCCGCAGCGCGCCCTCGCGCTGGCCCGGGCGGGTAGGATAATCGTCGTCGCCAAGGGCCCCGATACGGTGATCGCCGCGCCCGACGGCCGGCTGACCTGCGCCCCGCGCGCCTCAAGCTGGCTTTCGGTCGCTGGCACTGGCGATGTTCTGGCCGGAGCGATCGCCAGCCGGCTTGCCTCGGGCGCCAATCCCTATGCCGCTGCCTGTCAGGGTGTGTGGCTGCACGGCGAGGCAGCGCGGCTCGCCCCGCCAGCTTTCTCCGCCACTATGCTTGCCGCAAGTGTCCGCAGCGCCTACGCGGCGGCCTGTGAGCCAGACTGAAGAAATCATTCGTATCGCGGCCAAGGGTGACGGGGTTACTGCCTCGGGCCGGTTTGCGATCCATGCCGCGCCGGGCGATCTGCTGCTGGAAGATGGCAAATTGCAGCCCGGCCCGCATCATGCAACCCCGCCGTGCCGCCATTTCGGCACTTGCGGCGGCTGCCAGCTGCAACAGCTGGACGAGGAATCGCTCGCCGATTTTGTCGAAGCGCGGGTTGCCAATGCCTCGGCCAGCCATTCGCTGGGCGCAGAGATTATCGCTCCGCCCTATCTCTCTCCGCCCCACACCCGCCGCCGCGCCTCGCTTAGGGCAGAGACCACTGGCGGGCGGATCGAGCTCGGTTATCGTGAAGCCAAGTCGCACCGGCTGGTCGATCTGGGCGAATGCCCGGTGCTGGCGCCCGAACTGGTCGCGATCATTGCGCCGCTGCGCAAGATGCTGGCGAAGGCGAGCCAGAGCCAGAGTAAAGGACAATCGGGCGGAAAGGGCAAATCCAAAGCCATATCGCGCATCGCGGTCGACGTTGAAATGGCGCTCGCCGAACAGGGGCTTGATCTCTCGCTCAAGGGATTGACCGTTGAGGGCCTAGCCGCGACCGAGGCGATGCTCGATTTTGCACGTGACAATGCGCTGGCGCGGCTCACCCTCGATCAGGGCTATGGCCCCGAAACGCTGTGGGAGCCTGAACCGGTGACGGTGCTGCTCTCTGGTGTCAGCGTGCCGCTGCCGCCCGGCGCGTTCCTGCAAGCGACGCTTGATGGAGAGGCGGCGCTGGTAGCTGCGGCGAGCGAATGGCTGGAAGGCAGCGCCACCGTGGCGGATCTGTTCTCAGGCCTTGGCACGTTCGCTTTTGCGCTGGCCAAGGGCCCGACCAAGGTTCTGGCGGTAGAGGCAGCGCGCGATGCCCATCTGGCCTGCAAGGGCGCAGCGGCCCGGGCTGGCAAGCAAGTCCACGCGCTGCACCGCGATCTGTTCCGCAACCCGCTGCAAGTGGACGAGCTTAACCGTTTTGCCGCGGTGCTGCTCGATCCGCCGCGGGCTGGCGCGCGTGATTCGATCGAACATCTGGCGCAAAGCACCGTCGCGAAGATCGTCTATATCAGCTGCAACCCATCAAGCTGGGCGCGCGATGCCGCCACGCTGATCGAGGCTGGCTACCGGCTGGCAGAGCTGCGACCGGTCGGCCAGTTCCGCTGGTCGACCCATGTCGAGCTCGCAAGTTTGTTTGTAAAGACATCGTCCCCGGCTTGACCGGGGACCGCTGGCCTCATCGACGTAAGGTCGCTTCGAGACAAGGCCAGCGGCCCCCGCTTTCGCGAGGACGACGGGTTATTGGAACAGCGCCAGCGCGGCGTGAGCGATCAGCATCATCAGCGCGATGCTCGACAAAACGAACAAGCCGAACCGCACGATCACCCGGTTTGAAATCACCTGCACCAGCGAATGAACGATCCGCAGGCCGACATAGGCCCAGGCGATACTGGCATTAAAACCATCGCCCTCGCCGATGATCGCCAGCACCAGCGCCACCGCATAGAACACCGTCGGCGCTTCATGCAGATGATTGTAATTATGGGCGATCCACTGCGTTTTAGCCGGTAGCACCGCGTCGAGAGTTTGGCCGGTTCCGCCGACCAGGTTCTTGCTGTCGATCTTGGCCGCACTCATCGCGGGCAGACGGGTGAAATACATCCACAGCCACATCACCATGGTCCATCCCGCCAGAACGATGACGGGTTTCAGGATTTCCATACCGATCATGCGACTACTCCGGGATTAGCGAGCAAGGTGATCATGACGGCGCG
>JANLQQ010000016.1:0-4530 GCA_031367905.1 Novosphingobium sp. | reverse complement strand
GCTGGTTACGGTCGGCACCGGCGGGCGGACCGAGCCCAACACCCGCGCCACCGATGTGTTCGTGTATGAAGGGCTGGTCGCCCGCAGCCAGAACCGCTGGCCCAACCTGCGCTTTGATGTGGGCGCGGTAATCGGGCTGTTCGCCAAAATGCTGCCGGCCGGGTTCTATTACAAAACCTTCTTCGGCTCGGCCAAGCGCTGGATGATCTACGAATATTTCATCCGCCGCGCTGCTGGCCTCGGTGCTGCCCCTTCCGAGCCGGACCCCGACCGATTCGCCCAACGCGCCGCCTTTTGCGATGTGCTGGTGGTCGGTGCGGGCCCGGCCGGGCTGAACGCGGCGCTCGCTGCGGCGCAAGCGGGTGAGCAGGTGCTGCTGGTCGAGCAGGACCGGGTGTTGGCACCCTCTTTGCTGCGCGATCCGCAGGAACTGGATGCTGCTTGGGCCGAGGGCGTGGCGGCGAAAATCCGCTCGAGCGGTGGCCGGATCCTGCTGCGAACCACTGCATCCGGCTATTGGGACGATAATTTCATCACCCTGACCCAGCGGCTTGCCGAGCCGGGCCAGGAACCCGCCGATGGCTTGGCACAAAGACTGTGGCATGTCCGCACGGGCCGGGTGATTCTCGCGGCCGGGGCAATCGAGCGGCCATTGGCTTTCGCCCATAACGACCGCCCGGGCGTAATGCTCAGCCAGTCGGTGCGCAGCTATGTGCGGCGCTTTGGCGTGGTGCCGGGCCAACGGGTGGTGATAGCCGCCAATAATGACGACGCCTATCTGACCGCCGCTGCGCTGCGCGATGCCGGGGCGCAGGTGCTGGCGGTGCTCGACACACGGCCCGCGCCCGCCGGGACCGGGAGCGGTTTTACCGTCCATAATGACGCCCTGCCTCTGTCCACCACCGGCGCCGCGCAGCATCTGGCCCGGGTCAGCGCCAGCATTGACGACACCGTGCAGCACTGGAATGCTGATCTGCTGGTCACCTCGGGCGGGTTCACGCCTGTCGTCCACCTTCATATGCAGGCGGGCGGCGCAGCGCTGGAGTGGGACGCGGCGGCTCAGGCCTTCCTGCCCGGCAGCGCGCGGCAGAAGGTTACCTCGATCGGCGCAGCGGCCAGCACCGAGCCGATCGGACCGACCCCAGCGCCGGACAATCCGGGCAAGGCCTTCATCGATTTTCAGAACGACGTGACGTTGGGCGATGTCGATCTGGCCTGGGCCGAGGGGTACCGGTCGGTCGAACACCTCAAGCGCTACACCACGCTGGGAATGGCGACCGATCAGGGCAAGCTGGGCAATATGGCCGCACTGGGCAGGCTGGCCGAGCGCCAGGGCGTGGCAATCCCCGAGGCTGGCCTCACCACCTTCCGTCCGCCTTACACCCCTGTGACCATGGGGCTGCTCGCGGGCAGATCCGAACGCGATGCCGGCGCGCATCTGCGGCGGCTGGCGCTGTATGATGTCCATCAGGCCAAGGCCCCGATCTGGCAGCCGCTGGGCTATTGGCAGCGCCCGCGCGCTTATCCGCAAGGGTCCGAGACGCTGGCCGAGGCGGCGCTGCGTGAAGCACGCAGCGTGCGCAGCGCGGCGGGCATGACCGACGTTTCGACGCTCGCAAAGTTTGAGGTTTCCGGACCGGATGCCGCTGCGCTGCTTGAGTTGGTCTGCGCCACCACGGTCAGCAAGCTGGCGGTGGGGCGCGGGCGCTACACCTTCATGCTGCGCGAGGATGGCCTGGTGTTCGATGATGGCACTGTCTGGCGGCTGGACGAAAGCCGCTATCTGCTGACCAGTTCTACCGGCGGGGCCGACCGGATGGCGGCGCATATATCTTATGTCCGGCAATATCTCTGCCCGCAACTGCGCGTCTCGGCGATCAATGTTCAGGAGCATTACGCCGGGATTGCGGTGGCGGGGCCAAATGCCAAGGCGGTGCTTGGCGCGCTGATCGGCGCGGAGCCGCCGCGCCATATGTCGACCGTCCCGGCCATGATCGCCGGACTTCCGGTCCTCGTGCTGGCAGCGAGCTATAGCGGCGAGCGGGCGTTTGAAATCTATGCCGAGGCAAGCCACGCCGCCCCAGTCTGGGCCGCGTGCGAGGGTGAAGTTTCCCGGCAAGGCGGCTGCCTTTACGGAATGGAGGCGATGGAGTTTCTCCGCATTGAGAAAGGCCATCTGGTGGTCGGCGGAGAGATTGATGGGCGGCTGACCCCGCATGATCTGGCGCTGGACAAGATGCTGAACAAGGCGGGCGGTTATATCGGCGCGGCGGGGCTGACGCGGCCCGCCTTGTCGCAGCCGTGCCGCCGGCAGCTGGTCGGGCTGGAAGCGATCAGCGGCATGATCCCCGAGGGCGCGATGCTGATCGCGCGCGAAGGCGGGCCAGCGCAAGGCCATGTCACCGCCGCCGCCTTTCGCGTCAACGAAGGCGGCGCAATTGCGCTGGGTCAATTGGTGGATGGTTTTGCCCGGGCTGGCGAGGAACTGATTGCCACTTCGCCAACGCGCGGCCAGATGACGCGGGTTCGCGTCGGCAGCCCGCACTTCTACGACACTGCCGGAGAGCGTTACCGTGACTGATGTAACGATCACCGCCCTGCCTACCGCCCCGCTCCATACGCTTGAGATCTGGAGCAACGCGGCGCAAGTCGCCAAACGGTTCAAGGCGGCCACCGGCTTTGCGCTCCCGCCTTCGGGTCTTTCCGATGGCAATGATACTCTCTGGCTGATCCGCTATGAGCCGACGGTCTGGCTGGCCGAGGGCGATATTTCGGCGCTTTCCGCAATCCTGGCCGATGACGGCGCGCTAACCGCAATCGGCGGGGGCGTGGTCCGGGTCCGTCTGTCAGGCCCGGGCTGGCGCAGCCTGTTGATGGAAGGCGGCGTGTTCGATGCAGAATCGCCCAGCTTCGCACCCGGTTGCAGTGCCGCGACGCTGGTCGATCACGTCAATCTGCGTCTCCATGTGACGAGCGACGACGCCTGCATCGCCTATGTCCCGCTAAGCTATGCCGCAGATATGATCCATTTTTGGGAAACCGCTGCGGCAAGCCTGCCTAGGGTCGTTCAGTAATTGATTGAATCGCGCATCGAATCATCGTCTCGGGCGGCCGCGCGCTCAAGGATGCAGCCCCCTTTCAGCAGATTGTCAGCTTGCTGGCAGACAAGCTCGTCGCCCCGCAAGTCTATATCGTGGTCGGCAGCTCCGGCGCGATCCAGCATCTGGCGGGGATGAAAGACAGCAAAACCATCATCGCGATCAACAAGGACGAAGACGCTCCGATCTTCAAGCCGAAGGCCGGAAGTTTATCCCGAGGCTGTCGGGGGGGCGGGGAAGCAGGGTATGATCCAGAGGCCAGTCATCCCGCTTGTCTTATGACTTTGCCGGCCGTTTGGCCCATCCGCCTTATGGTTCGGATTTCCTCTGCTCAAAGGCCCAACTCAGAAGCAGTGGTGCACCCGACTGGATTCGAACCAGTGGCCTCTGCCTTCGGTGGGCTGCGGAACAGTCATTCTTGAACCTACCCCGTATTACTTGACCTTTCCAAACATACTAAAATACGTAGTTTTGGACGTATGGCCATTGCCTCAACATACCCGAGATGGCATGAACTTCCCGGCAATCACCTGCCCATGACCTACCCAGGAAGTTGACCAATGGCCAAGCCAACGCTGACGAAAACGATTGTCGATGCCCTGCATCCTCGCGACCGCGACTATGTGACATGGTGCGGGAAGTTGGCTGGCTTCGGTGTCCGAACTCGCCCCACTGGGCGCAAGTCGTACATCGCGCAGTATGATTTCAACGGGCGGACCCGAAAGGTAATGATCGGCACACATGGTGCGATGACGGTCGACCAGGCTCGAGACAAGGCTCGCGCCGTTCTGGTGAACGCTCAACTCGGTGTCGATGAAGCGGAAACGAAGGCCAAGCGCCGCGCGGAAATGACCGTTGCGGAACTCTGCGACGAATACCTGACTGAAGCCTGCGACCAGAAGAAGGACTCCACAATTGCCACCGATAAGGGCCGGATCGCGCGCCACATCAAGCCCCTGTTGGGAACTAAGAAGATCAGCGACGTCTCGCGCGGCGACATCGAAAGGTTCCTTCGCGCCGTCGCCACTGGTAAGACGGCGAAGGTTCTGACGAACGAGCAGGGCAACCGCGTCGCGGTCACAGGCGGCAAAGGCACGGCAACGCGAACCGTTCGGCTTCTCGGCGGAATCTTCTCCTATGCTGTGAAGCATGGTTACATCGACTCGAGTCCACGCGCGGGCGTCCAGCTCTATGCGGACGGCAAGGGCAAGAGATACCTGTCTCCAGTAGAATTTCAGCGGCTCGGCGACGCAATGCGGGAGGCTGAAACAGTCGGCCTGCCTTGGCAGTTCAACGAAGGCGTCAAGGAAAAGCACCGCCCAAGGAAGGCGGAAAACCAGCGCGAAGTCATCGCGCCCCACGCCATCGCCGCCATACGGCTGCTAATGCTGACAGGCTGCCGCCTCTCGGAAATTCTGAAGCTGCAATGGGG
>JANLQQ010000006.1:0-11445 GCA_031367905.1 Novosphingobium sp. | reverse complement strand
GAACAATGACCAAGCCCCGCGTACTTATTTCCGACCAGATGGACCCCAAGGCCGAGCAGATTTTCCGTGAGCGCGGCTGTGACGTCGATGTGATCACCGGCAAGACCCCCGAAGAGCTGAAAGCGATCATCGGCCAGTATGATGGCCTCGCGATCCGCTCGACCACCAAGCTGACCAAGGAACTGATCGATGCTGCTACCAACCTCAAGGTGGTTGGCCGCGCCGGGATCGGGGTCGACAACATCGATATTCCCGCCGCCTCGGTAAAAGGCATCGTGGTGATGAACACACCGTTCGGCAATTCGATCACCACCGCCGAACACGCCATCGCGCTGATGTTTGCGCTGGCTCGCCAGCTGCCCGAGGCCGATGCCAGCACCCAGGCCGGCAAGTGGGAGAAGAACCGCTTCATGGGCGTGGAAGTGACCGGCAAGACACTCGGCCTGATCGGTGCGGGCAATATCGGCTCGATTGTCGCTTCCCGCGCGCTGGGGCTGAAGATGAAGGTCGTCGCCTTCGATCCGTTCCTCACCCCTGAACGTGCGGTGGAGATGGGCGTGGAAAAGGCTGACCTTGATACGCTGCTGGCAAAAGCGGATTTCATCACGCTGCACACCCCGTTGACCGACCAGACCCGCAATATCCTGAGCCGCGAGAACCTGGCCAAAACCAAGCCGGGCGTGCGGATCATCAATTGCGCGCGGGGCGGCCTGATCGACGAGGCGGCGCTGAAAGACGCGCTCGACAGCGGCCAAGTCGGCGGCGCGGCGCTCGATGTGTTCGAGACCGAGCCGGCCAAGGCATCGCCGCTGTTTGGCACACCCAACTTCATCTCGACCCCGCACCTTGGCGCCTCGACCGACGAGGCGCAGGTCAATGTCGCGATCCAGGTGGCCGAGCAGCTGTCGGATTATCTGGTCAATGGCGGGGTTACCAACGCGCTCAACATGCCGTCGCTATCAGCCGAGGAAGCGCCCAAGCTGCGACCCTATATGGCGCTGGCAGAGCGGCTCGGCAGCCTGGTCGGCCAGCTGGCCCACGGCAACCTCGACAAGATCTCGATCGAGGTTGAAGGCGCGGCGGCCCAGCTCAATCCCAAGCCGATCACCGGCGCAGTGCTGGCCGGACTGATGCGGCGCTATTCGGACACGGTCAACATGGTCAACGCGCCGTTCCTCGCCAAGGAACGCGGGCTGGACGTGCGCGAGGTGCGCCATGACCGTGAGGGGGACTATCACACGCTGGTGCGCGTCACCGTCGCCACTTCGCAAGGCGATCGCTCGGTCGCGGGCACGCTGTTCGGCAATACCCAGCCGCGCCTGGTCGAGATCTTCGGGATCGGGATCGAGGCGGAGCTCGATGGCAACATGCTCTATATCGTCAACGAGGATGCGCCCGGCTTCATCGGACGGTTGGGGACATTGCTGGGCGAAAACGGGATCAACATCGGCACCTTCAACCTCGGTCGCCGCGATGCGGGCGGCGAAGCGGTGTTGCTGCTGTCGGTCGATACGCCGGTGCCGCAGGATGTGCTGGACGCTGCCTGCAAGCTGCCCGGCGTGAAGGTGGTAAAGGCGCTGGCGTTTTGATTCGTCCTAATTCGTCGTCCCGGACTTGATCCGGGACCGCTGGCCTCATCGACGCGAGCGCGGAATGATGAGGCCAGCGGTCCCCGGTCGAGCCGGGGACGACGCAAACGCGCGGCGGTTCGACACCGGCGCATTCTCGCTCTAGAGGCACAGGCCATGCAAGACACCGACCGCGATTTGCTGCCCGAGGGGCTTGAGGACCGGCTGCCTGCCGCAGCGGCTGCGGCTGCGCGGGTAACGCGCAGCGTTCTCGATGTGATGGACAGTCACGGCTACGACCGGGTTCAGCCACCGTCGATCGAGTTCGAAAAGTCACTCGCTAGCCGGATGGCCGGGGTTCAGCCGCGACGGATGTTCCGGTTCGTCGATCCGGCCAGCTTGCGCACTCTGGCGTTGCGCAGCGATATTACCGTGCAGGTCGGCCGTATTGCCGCGACCGGGCTGGCCAAGGCTGCCCGGCCCTTGCGGCTATGCTATGCCGGGCAAGTTGTGACCATCAAGGGCGATGGCCTTGATCCCACGCGCGAGCGTTTGCAATTGGGGGCAGAGCTGATCGGCAGCGATGCCGTGGCGGCGGCGGCAGAGATTGTCTCAGTGGCGATCGAAGCGCTACAGGCTGCCGGGGCGACCGGCATCTCGGTTGATTTCACTCTGCCCGATCTGGTCGATGCTTTAGCGGCGAAGGCGCTGCCGTTGGACGTTGGGCAAATCGAGGCTGTCCGGCGCGAACTGGATGCCAAGGATGCAGGCGGGCTGGTTGCGGCAGGCGGCGAGGCCTATTTGCCGCTGCTCTATGCCACCGGGCCGTTCGACACAGCGATTAAGCGGCTGGCGGCAGTTGTCGCAGGCGGCGCGCTGGATGACAGGATTGTGGCCTTGCGTGAAATCGCGACGCGGGTCAGCGGCATGGCGCGGCTGACGCTCGATCCATCCGAGCGCCACGGTTTCGAATATCAAAGCTGGTTCGGCTTCACGATCTATGCCGAAGGCGCGCGCGGCGCGCTGGGCCGGGGCGGGTCTTACAGCATTCTGGGCTGCGATGAGCCAGCGATCGGCTTCTCGCTCTATCCCGATCCCCTGATCGATGCGCTGGCTGTTGCCGAGCCGGTGCGCGACACGCTGTTCCTTCCGCTTGGTCACGATCCGCAAGCCGCCGCGCGGTTGCGCGCAATCGGCTGGCGGACGGTGGCGGCTTTGTCGGACGCAGATGATGCCAAGGCGCTTGGCTGCAGCCACCGGCTGGAGGGCGGAGAAGCGGTTAAAATCCTTCGCTGAAATCGGGTGGGCAATCGCATTTGAAAACCACCACTTTTTCGTCACCCTGAACTTGTTTCAGGGCCCATCAGGCCTCACGACTGGTGTCAGCATGCCTGGCGGAAACAGGCCAGCGAGCTTGGAAATACGAGCGGCGGCACATTGTGAGACATGGGCCCTGAAACAAGTTCAGGGTGACGAAAAAGTAAGTTTTGGGCTACATGCGGCTCTGCCCCAGAGGCGATTACCTCCCAAATACCGGCATCAGTCGCGCATAAACGGCCAAGGTTGCGGCACCGCAGCTTAACCAGTCACGAATTGTCGCGGAATGTCGCGTCGCGCGCCTTGCCCTTGCTGTGCGCTTCCCCTAGGGCGCGGCACGGTTTGCAGCATCAGCAAGGAAGGGCCTCAACTTGGCCAATGTAACCGTGATCGGCGCTCAATGGGGCGACGAGGGCAAAGGCAAGATCGTCGATTGGCTTGCCAGCCGGGCAGATGCCGTGGTCCGCTTTCAGGGCGGGCATAATGCCGGCCATACGCTGGTGGTGGGCGGGTCGGTCTACAAGCTGTCGCTGCTCCCCAGCGGGATCGTCCGGGGCACATTGTCGATCATCGGCAATGGGGTGGTGCTCGATCCGTGGCACCTCAAGGCCGAGATCGCCAAGCTCGAAGGCCAGGGCGTTACCATCAACGCCGAGAATTTTGCGATTGCGGATAATTGCGCGCTGATCCTGCCGCTGCATCGCGATCTGGATGGCCTGCGTGAAACTGCGGCCGGTGCGGGCAAGATCGGCACCACCGGACGCGGGATTGGCCCGGCCTATGAAGACAAGGTTGGCCGCCGCGCGATCCGGGTGTGTGATCTGGCCCATCTCGATGCGATGGAGCTGCAACTCAGCCGGCTGTGCGCTCACCACGATGCGCTGCGCGCCGGATTTGGCGAGCCGCCGGTGGACCGGGAAAAGCTGATCGCCGAACTCAAGGACATCGCCCCTTCGGTGCTGCAATATGCCCAGCCGGTGTGGAAGCGTCTGAAAAAGGTCCGCAAGGCGGGCGCCCGGATCCTGTTTGAAGGCGCGCAGGGCGTGCTGCTCGATGTCGATCACGGGACTTATCCGTTCGTCACCAGCTCCAACACCGTCAGCGGCACCGCCGCGGCCGGATCGGGGCTGGGGCCCAATGCGACCGGCTTTGTGCTCGGCATCGTCAAGGCCTATACCACCCGCGTTGGCTCGGGTCCGTTCCCGACCGAACTGGAAGACGAAACCGGCCAGCAGCTGGGGATGCGCGGCCATGAATTCGGCACGGTCACGGGCCGCAAGCGCCGCTGCGGCTGGTTCGATGCCGTGCTAGTCCGCCAGTCCTGCGCAATCTCGGGCGTCACCGGGATCGCGCTGACCAAGCTTGATGTGCTCGACGGGTTCGAGACGGTGAAGATCTGCACCGGCTATCGGCTGGGCGGCAAAGTGCTCGATTATCTCCCCAGCCATTCCGCCGATCAGGCTGCGGTCGAGCCGATCTATGAGGAAATGGACGGCTGGGATGGCACCACCGCTGGCGCACGCAGCTGGGCCGATCTGCCAGCGCAAGCGATCAAGTATATCCAGCGGGTGCAGGAACTGATCGAGACACCGGTGGCAATGGTCTCCACCAGTCCTGAGCGCGAGGACACGATCATGGTGCGCGATCCGTTTGTTGATTGAACCATTCTTGGGCGTTATTATACTTGACATACCCACGGTGAGAACGTAAGGAGACTCTACAAGGAGTTTCCCAATGTCTTCCGCCCTTTCCGCCCCGCATTTTCACAGCGAAGAAGCCGCTTACGCCTATGTTGAGGCGCGCATCTGGCCGGAAGGTCCGGTGTGCCCGCACTGTGGCGGTTGTGAGCGCATCAGCCTTATGGGCGGCAAGTCCACCCGGCTTGGCCTTTACAAGTGCTACCAGTGCCGCAAGCCCTTCACCGTCAAGATCGGCACCATCTTTGAGAGCAGCCATGTGCCGCTCAATATCTGGTTGCAGGCGATGTATCTGATTGCGGGCAGCAAGAAGGGCATTTCGAGCAACCAGCTGCATCGCATCCTTGGCGTCACCCTCAAAACCGCTTGGTTTATGTCGCACCGTATCCGCGAAGCGATGCAGAGCGATGAGGCTTGGCCGATGGGCGGTCTTGGCGCGACCGTGGAAGCTGATGAGACTTTCATCGGGGTTGAGAAGGGCCGCACCGTCGGCAAGGGTTTCCATCATAAGATGAAAATCTTTGCGCTGGTTGAGCGCGGTGGGCGTTCGCGCGCGATGGTTGTCGATAGCGTCAATGCCAAGATCTTGCGCCCGCTGGTGCTGGAAAACGTCCATCGCTTGTCCAAGCTGCACACCGATGAGGCGCGCTCCTATCAGGACATTGGCCGCTATTTCTATCGCCATGATGTGGTTACTCACAGTCTTGGCGAATATGGCCGAGGCCCGGTCCACACCAACACCATCGAAGGCTATTTCAGCATCTTCAAGCGCGGCATGAAGGGCGTCTATCAGCACTGCACCAAGAAGCATCTGCACCGCTACGTTGCCGAGTTCAATTTCCGTTACAGCAATCGCGTCGCGCTCGGTTACAACGATGCCGACCGCGCCGATGTGCTGCTCAAGGGCATCATCGGCAAGCGGCTTACCTATCAAACAGCTGGTGCGGCCTGATGCCCAAGAAGAAAAGCAAAGAGACGCCGGAGGAGCAGAGCGCGAGGTTCCGCGCCGAAGTCGAGCGCCTGATTGCCGCTGGCGAACTAAACCCCACCGAGGCTGATGAGGCATTAGACAAACTGGTTCGCCAGCGTGTGCCGCCCAAGGATTAGGTAGCCCAAAGTCCGCTGTCATTTCTGCCACGGCAGGTTCGGGATGAAACGCACCTCATTAGAGCCCTCTGCCATCGCTCGGTCAACAGCCTGTAGGTGAGAGTCAAGCGCCGCCTTTACAAGAGCACGTAATCCGTCTTCGCTGTATCTAATTACTAAATGTTCTATCTTCCTTGGCGATGAATCGAACGGAAATACACCCTCCTTTATGTTCTCCTGGCCAAACTCCTTTGCCCACTTTCTTACCCACCATGCTAAGAAGTCAGCAGCCTGAATGGGTAGAAATTCATTGTCATCTTCAAACCTTGGCTCCTTGCCGTAGAAGGGCCGAATGTCGTCATGTCGGCTAGCCACATGATCTCTCCACGACTGCCGAATGATCTCCTTTTTTCCCCATTCATCAAAATAGAAATCGACCGGCTCTTGCAATGGCACCAAGTCAGGATCGGTAAGTCGAAGTTCGTGAAACCCATCAATAATTCCGCGGAAAGAGACGTAAAATGGATCGGCCCAAACCTTTTTGAAGTTTTTTAGATCAACTCGAATCTCGTGGCCATTAGCAGATATAATGGTCGCCGACATGTCGCTAGTTACACGGTTTAGAGCTTTAATATCTAACACAGACGACACTGAAAGTGATACATGTTCCATAATGGTTTTGTAGAAAGGAAGGACTTGCTCCATTTTTCCAAATCTCGCCATTTCTGACATTTTGAACCTATGGTGATCCTTATGCTTGACTGCAAGAGGCAGCAGGTCTTCCCACGCCTTTGAAAATTTGGCCCACCGTTCCACGGATGCAACGTAACCCGCCAAGACAAAATACTCTTCGTCAAAGCTGTCGTCGAAATAACCATGAAGCACCATAAATCGCCGACTCGCAGAGGCACTTGGTCGCCTGTCGCAAACTTGCGCCCATATGTAGTCCGCAGCCCGCGACTCGCCCCAAGCGTGGTCAAGGATGTTCACTTAGCATCTCCCATCCCGATTTGGGTATGCCAAATATAATAACGCCCATTCTTGACATAATCCCTTTATGTTCTACTCCTGTTCATATCAACACGGAGTCGGAACGCCATGAGCTCACCAGCGCCAACCGCCAATTTCGCCTATGCACCGCCTGCCAATGATGGCGGCGGGTTGCCGCTGGCGCTGTCGGTGTTTGCTGACCGGGCGCATGTTCGCAATCAGATTCGCGACGATGCCGAAGTCGCGGGGTTCCGGATTGCCGAACAGGGCGAGGTCTCGCTTCTGCTTGAGGGCGAGCCAAGGCCGCTGGGCGAGGTGGTGCTGCTCGACTGTCCGCAAATCACCGGCGCGACCTTGGCGGCGCTGGCCCGGCTTGATCTGCGCGTGGCCCATTGCGGGGCGCAACTGGTCGTCTCGACCACGATCGAGGCGCTGGATGATGTGTTTGGCTGCCTCGATCAGTCCAATCCCCAGATTCTGGTAAACCCCAGCCGGGCCGAGCGGGTGATGGCGCTGGGCCGGGTGCTGGCGCGGGTGCCCAACCTTCGGGTGCGGGAACTTTCCGAGGAAGACCGGCTGACGCTGCTGCGGCTGACCGAGCAGGTGGGTGAAATCGCCCTGCGGCTCGACCGGATAAGCGGCGGGGCTTCGTCGCCGATTGAGCGGGATGGCGCTGGTGGCGCTTTCCGGTTCGAATCGCCCAAACCCACATTTTCCGCCCCCGAAGAAGACGGCAGCGACCGGCTGGTCCGCGCGGCGCGGCCCGCGCTGCCCGATCCGCGGCTGGTCCGCCGGATCATCCGCCAGCGCCAGTTGCGCGCACGGTTTTTCGATGGTGATCTGTTTGCCGATCCAGCCTGGGACATGCTGCTCGATCTCACCGCCGCGCGGGCCGAACATACCAGGGTTTCGGTCACTTCGCTGTGTATTGCCTCAAGCGTCCCGCCGACGACTGCGCTGCGCTGGATCGGACAGATGACTGATAGCGGACTGTTCCAGCGGGTTGAAGATGAAGCTGATCGCCGCCGCGCCTTCATCACGCTGACCGACAAGGCCACCGATGGGATGGCCCGTTTTTTCGCAGAACTGGGCAGCGCCTCCTCGCGATTGGTCTAGCGCGGTAACCGCCCCCTTCCATCTTTGGCAACTATCGGCTAATGGCGCCCAACTTGGCCGAGTAACTGGTGCCAGGGCGCTTAGCTCAGTTGGTAGAGCATCTCGTTTACACCGAGAGGGTCGGCGGTTCGAGCCCGTCAGCGCCCACCACAACTGCATGCTGCCGGCAAATTGCCTTGATTAGCAGGTCCTGACCCTAAACGCTGGACGGCCCCAGATTCGCTTATCGCGATGCTGGCGATAGCCATCCAGCCCGAGTCCAATCTTGCCTTCCGCGACACAATTGATGCGCGGATTCCTGCCGGTCCTCCTTGATACCTGCTCCTCGGAGGCATTCCTCATGCCTCCGGTGGTGCAGTTTTGTCGGGGCTTATTTGGATTAGCGGCTAGGCCAGATCGCCATTTAAATCATATTATCTGTTTGATATGATTGGCGCCGACGGGAACATACCGCATGATATTGGCGTTAGGCCGTTAACGGGGCACCCCGGGCGTTAGAATTTCGCGCTTGCTTGCGTCACACGAACCGCCAAAGCCGTGATTGGGCAACGCAGCGGAGGCATAGCGATTGTGAAAATTCAAACCAGCAATCTGACCGAACATGTCACCAAGGTGCTTGGCCGATCGATTGTTTCGGGAGAGTATCAGCCCGGTGCGGTTTTTCAAATCCATGAGTTGTGCACCACCTTTGATTCCAGCCGCACGGTTGTTCGTGAAGCGATAAAGGCACTGACTGCCAAAGGCATGGTCACTTCGCGCGCCAGTGTTGGCAGCATTGTCCTAGAAGAGGCCGAATGGAATTTGAGCGATCCCGACGTTCTCGCCTGGTTTTTGCACCGGAAGGGTAGCCGCCTACAATTAATCAGGGAATTCAATGATTTTCGGATAGCGATCGAGCCAACGGCGGCGGCTCTTGCTGCTGCGCGCGGCGACGCAAGGGCTATTTCGGCGATCCATGCTGCGCTTGAGCGGATGCGAGCAGCCGAACGGGGTGAAGACGATTCGCTTGATTCAGATGTTGAATTTCATGTCGCCATTCTTGAGGCCAGCGGCAACCGGTTCTTTTTTAATATGCGCCACACGATTGACGTTGCCTTGCGAATCTCGATCCAGGTGACGAACCGGCAAAAGTCGGTCGCCGTGGCCAGTGCCGCAGACCACGCCAAGGTCGCCGATGCGATAGGCGCGGGTGATGAAGACGGCGCCCGGCAAGCCATGCTCAATTTGCTCGCCGAGGCGCGCTTGTTGCTTAAAGCACCTGCGCCAGAATAAGCCGAAACCGATTTCCAGGCGAGTTCAACATTGGCGCTTTCACTGCTAAAGAGCCATGCTTGCACCCCAGATCCAGAAATCAAGCGGCCTCTGCTGCGCGCAGTTTGCGGCCCTGCGCGCTCCAGATGAAAGTTGCGCGATTGCCAAAAACGATGCGGTTCAGCGTCAATGCAACCGTCACCGACGATACCAATACTATCACCATCACATCGATGTAATGCAGCCAGGGCCAGCCCATATGCTGGTAGAATGTTTCACCCTTGAACAGCGTATCGGGCTTGTAGAGGACAAAATTGTGGAACGCATAGGCGATGAAGCCGAACAACAGGCCCGCGACAGCCGCCCGGGCATCGACGTTGCGGAACAACAGACCTGCGATAAATGCAGACAGGATCGGCATGGAGAACAAGCCGTTCAATTCCTGCAACAGATTGATAATACTTTTGGCGTTTTCAAATGCTGGAACCAGGGCGATCGAGCTGATTGTAAACAAGACTGAGACAATTGCTGCCAGGCGCCAGTGGTTGGTCACCGGGGCAACGAATTTGTCATGGAAATCGATCGAATAAAGCGCGACCGAGCTGTTCAGAATTGCCGAGGTATGCGCAATCACCGCGGCCATCATCATGGCGGCAAATGCACCTGACATCCAGCCGGGCAGAACCGCGCCGACCAGCCGGCCATAGGCCTGATCGCCGATGCTGCCGTAAAGCTTATAGGCGACGACGCCCGGCACCACGACGATAACGGGGATAACCAGAATGCGCACTACGGCTGCTGCCAGAACCCCTTTCTGGGCCTCACGCACGGTGGGCGCCGTCATCGCCTTCTGAGTGATGTTCTGGTTGGTCGACCAATAGAAAATCTGGATGAAGATCATGCCGGTAAACAGCGTGTGGAACGGAATTGGGGAGGTGATGCTGCCAATCATCGAAAGCCGTTCGACGGGCACGGTGGACAGATCGTAATCAACTGCGGCCAGCGCAAGAAACACCACCAGCAGCGCAATTGCCAGCACGCCAATGCCTGAATACGTGTCCATCACTGCAACCGCTCGCAAGCCGCCGGTGATCGTATAGGCAGCAGCGATAATCGCCATCGGAGCCGCAAACCAGATCAGTGACCAATCCACCCCGAACATCGATTTCAGAAACAGGCTGCCGCTGTAAAGTGCGGCGGGCAAGTAGATGAAGATGTTCCCGAGCAGGAACAACGCCGAAATCACAGTGCGGATACTCCCGCCTTTGTAGCGCTTCTCCAGCAATTCGGTAACAGTCGTGCAATTGTTGCGATAATAAATCGGCACGAATACGAAGGCGAGAATTGTCAGCCCGACGAACCCGCAAATCTCCCACCACGCCAGCAACAGCATCTGGTTGCCGTTCATGCCGACCAGCTGCTCGGTCGATAGATTGGTGAGCGTGATCGAACCGGCCACAAACAGCCAGGTAAGGCCTCCACCGGCCAGGAACACTTCACGCGTTGTCCCTTCCTTACTGGCTCGGACAGCGTTCTTGCCATGGACCTTCCAGTAAGTGAGGAGGGCAATCAGCGCGGTCAAACCAAAGAAAATGCCGAGCTGGAGAGCCGACGATCCACTTTCAAACATCCATACATCCTCTATCGCACTGGCTTTAACGCCCTGCCACTAACGCATTGGGCGTAAATCATATTAATACGCCAAATCTCAGTTGACGCAATGTTCTCATCTTGGGGAGGCAAACCACGGATGGACAGGGACCATCACGGGCGACGGATTGTTTGGCTAATCGCCGATTAAATATATTAATATGATTGATCTTGCAGGCCGGACCTTTTCTGGCTAGCTGATGAAACTGCTAACATTCCACCGACCTCCGCAGGTTCGGCCGGAGGACGGGCATCGCAGTATTCTAACGCGCAGCTTCTGGGCTTTACCAGGCATCGCGGAAAGCAGTATTGCCTGACTTATAGAAAATAAAAATTGGGAATGGGTGGAGGATATGATGCGTATTAGAGCACAGTTACTGGTGGGCGTGACGTTCGGCGTTTTTCTTTCAACGCCGGCTTTTGCGCAGGCAGCTGACCCAAGCGCGGCAGGGTCGAGTGCGGAAGACACGATCATCGTGACCGGCATCCGTGGCAGCTTGAGCAATTCGGCCGCCATCAAACGGAATTCGAACTCGATCGTGGATGCGATAAGCACTGAAGATCTTGGCAAATTTCCCGATTCAAACGTCGCAGAATCCTTGCAGCGCATTCCAGGCGTCGCGATTGATCGCAGCTCTGGCGAAGGCCGGTTCGTCACGGTGCGTGGCTTTGGCCCTGCCTTCAATACTGTTCTTGTAAATGGCCGCACCTTTGCCAGCGACAATCAGGGTCGCGAATTCAGCTTCGATCTTCTGGCAGCCGAACTGATC
>JANLQQ010000200.1:0-21430 GCA_031367905.1 Novosphingobium sp. | reverse complement strand
GTGCGCGCGGCGATCACCAGCATGTCGGCGCTGCCGCCGTGGACCACAAAGTCCTTCGCTCCGGTCAGGCGGAAGCCGTTCCCGGCCCGCTCCGCGCGGGTCTTGATCCGCTCGGGGCGATGCTTGGCGCCTTCATCGATAGCGACCGCAAACACGCTTTCCCCCGCAATCAATCCCGGCAGCCACCGCGCCCTGAGATCGGCGCTACCCGCGCCAAGCGCGCTGGCCGCCATTACCGAGCTGGTCAGGAACGGGGATGGGGTAAGGTTGCGGCCAATTTCCTCCAGCACGATTCCGGCCTCGACATGACCCATGCCCAGCCCGCCATCGGCCTCACTCACCAGCAGCCCGGTGAAGCCCATTTCGGCCATCTGCTGCCACAGGCCGTGGCCAAAGCCATCCTTGCAATCGGTGTCGCGCCAGTGGCGCAGCTGCTTGGCAATCGCGCCTTCCTCAGCCATGAAAGCGCGGGCCGTATCGGCCAGCATCGTCTGATCATCGGTATGATAAAGCGGCATTTTCTCTCCCTTCGTCATCCCGGACTTGATCCGGGATCGCGGGCCTCTAGGGAAGGCCCAGCGGACAGCGGTCCCGGGTCGAGCCCGGGACGACGCGAACAATCAGGCCCCCGGCAAATCGAGAATCCGCTTGGAAATCACGTTGAGCATCACCTCGCTGGTACCGCCCTCGATCGAATTGGCCTTGGTCCGCAGCCAGCCGCGCGAGGCGGAGCCACCGCCCGTTGCCTCGCTGTCCCACTCCAGCGCACGGCTGCCACCACCCGCCATCAGCAGCTCGTGGCGGCGCTTGTTGAGCTCGGTCCCGGCGTATTTCATCATGTTGGGCTGGGCCGGATGCGCACGGCCGGTCTTGACCTCATCAAGGAACTTCTCGCCCATTGCCGAATAGGCCAGCGCATCGACATCGAACATCGCTAGTTCTGCGCGGAGCAGCGGGTCTTCCAGACCATTTCGGGCCAGCACCGCGCCGATGGTGTTGAGCCGGTCGGTGCTACCCGCGCCCGAAATCATCTCGCGCTCATGGCCGAGCAGATATTTGGCGACATCCCAGCCGCGACCCACCTCGCCCACGATCTGCGCCTTGGGCACTTTCACATTATCGAAGAAGGTCTCGCAGAACGGCGAATTGCCCGAGATCAGCAGGATTGGCTTGGTGGTGACGCCCGGGCTTTCCATATCGAACAGCAGGAAAGAAATGCCCTGATATTTGTTCGATTTGTCGGTCCGGACCAGACAAAAGATCCAGTCCGCCTTGTCCGCATAGCTGGTCCAGATTTTCTGGCCGTTGACGTTCCAGTGATCGCCCTTGTCCTCGCCGAACGTCTGCAACGACACAAGGTCCGAACCCGAGCCCGGCTCAGAATAGCCCTGGCACCAGCGGATTTCCCCGCGCGCTACCTGGCCGAGATAATGGACCTTTTGTTCCTCGGTGCCGAACTTCAGCAGCGCGGGGCCGAGCATCCAGATGCCAAAGCTGGAGAGCGGCGCGCGGGCGCCGATCCGGCCCATTTCCTCGCGCCAGATTTTGGCCTGCGCAGGCGACATGCCTGCGCCGCCATAGGCTTCTGGCCAATCGGGGACGGTATAGCCCTTGGCCACACAGCGTTCCAACCAGGTTTTCTGGGCCTCGCTGTTGAACTGGAACTTGCGCCCGCCCCAGCAGACATCGCCTTCGTCGCGCACAGGCTGACGCATTTCGGCGGGGCAGTTTTCTTCCAACCAGGCGCGGATTTCGGCCCGGAAGCCATCAAGGTCAGACATCGGGAAGCTCCTCTCTCAAGCGATAGGTTAAGGCGCAACGGCACGACTGCGCAAGCGCGGAATTCTGCGGCTTCAAGCAAAGCCCGCTTGCCGTAGCGTCAAGCAGGCAAGCGTTGACCAGGCGCGGCGCGGCCCTAAGCTGACCCCAAATAAAATGTGTATGGAGAGAGCGAAATGACCAGCGGGCGATTCTCTGGCAAATGTGCCGTCGTCACCGGCGCAGCCTCGGGCATCGGGCGCGAAACCGCGCTGTTGTTCGCCCGCGAAGGCGCGCAGGTCTTTGCCGCTGACCTTGATCTGGCGGGAGCAAAATTGGTGGCGACCGAGGCTCCCGGCATCACCGCCGTTGCCTGCGATGTCTGTGATGTGGCGCAGATCAAGGCGCTGATGGATCAGGCCGCAGCCGCTTGCGGCGGGATCGACATTGTCTTCAACAACGCCGGGGCCGGCGGCGCGCGGGCACCGATCGACGAGATCGAGCCTGAGGACTGGGACGCCACGATGGACCTGCTGCTGCGTTCGGTAGCAATGGGGATCCGCTATGCCGCGCCGCACATGAAAAGCCGGCCAGGTGCGGCGATTGTCAACACTTCCAGCGTGGCGGCCATGGGCGCGGGCTATTCCCCCACCGCCTATGCCGTCGCCAAGGCGGGCGTGCTGCATTTGACCAAGGTCGCCGCGACAGACCTGGCCCGCTACGGCATCCGGGTTAACGCGGTGCAGCCCGGCTTCATTAATACCAATATCTTCACCGCCTCGGTCGGAATGCCGGCTGACCGGGTCGACACCGCCAAGGCAATGATCGCGCAAATGTCGTCCAACGCCCAGCCGGTCGCGCGTGGCGGCCAGCCAGGCGATATCGCCAACGCCGTGGCGTTCCTGTGCAGCGCTGCGGCCGGGTTCATGACTGGCACTTCACTGCTGGTCGATGGCGGGATTACCATCGGCCAGCGCCACGCCTGGGATCCCGAGGCGCCGGGGCTGTTCGATGCGATGCTGGCGCTGGCTGAAGCCCCCGAATGACCGCTAGCGCCCCATTAGCCCCCGGCGAACCCCCGGTGCCCCGGCGCGTTCCCTTGCCGCCAGCCGAGCGGCTGCCGCTGCGGATCAAGCTTGGGAACGGCTTTGGCTCGGTTGCTTATGGGGTCAAGGACAATGGCTTTTCCACCCTATTGCTGCTATTTTACAGTCAGGTCCTGGGGCTTGAAGCCCGGCTGGTCGGGCTGATCCTGCTGGTGGCACTGCTGCTCGATGCGTTGGTCGATCCGCTGGTCGGCTATTGGAGCGACCAGACCCATAGCCGCTGGGGCAAGCGCCATCCATGGATGTATGCCGCGATCCTGCCGATGGCAGGCGCGTGGATCATGCTGTGGCACCCGCCCGAAACGAGCTCCGGCTGGCTCTATGGCTATCTGTTGCTGTTTGCCTTCCTGATGCGCGCGGCAGTTTCCTGTTATGAAATACCGGGATTATCGGTGGTTCCGGGCCTGACCAGCGATTACGACGAGCGAACTTCGCTGACTCGCTGGCGGTTCATTTTTGGCTGGGCAGGCGGGCTGCTGATGCTTACCCTGGCGTTCGGGGTGTTTCTGGTGCCGTCAGCTCGCTATCCGGTCGGGCAACTCAATATCGATGGATACGAACTCTACGGCTGGGCCGGCGCGGCCTTGATGATAACCGCCACCAGCATTGCTGCGCTGACAACCCATCGCCGGATTGCCCGGCTGGATTCCAGCCCTCCGGTCCATCTGCCGCTGGGCCAGACGGTCCGCAAAATTCGCCAGACGCTGACCAACCACGCCTTTTTGATCCTGCTGGCGAGCACATTGTTTGCCTATATCAACCTGGGCATGACCTTTTCTGTCACCACTTACATGCTGACCTATTATTGGGAGATGCCGCAGTCGGGCTTTCTGGCCTATTCGATGACATTGTTCGTGGGGGTGATCGGCGCCTTCTTCCTGGTCGGGTTCCTCCAGGGCCGGATCGAAAAGAAGACCGGCGCGGTGGCCGCAGGGATCGCCTCGCTCTGCCTGGCGGTCACGCCCTATCTGCTGCGGTTTGCCGGACTGTTCCCTGAAAATGGCCAGCCGGGCCTGATCCCGGCCTTGTTTGCCCTCGTCACGCTCTCCAATGCGCTGGCCGTTTCCGCATCGATGCTGACCCAATCGATGGGCGCCGATATTATCGAAGCATCGCAGGAAAAAACCGGCGAGCGCACTGAGGGGCTGTTCTTCTCGGCCTATTTCTTCACCCAGAAATGCGCCACCGGGGTGGGCATATTCCTGACCGGCGCGATCATCAGCGCTTCGGGCTTTCCGGCAAAAGCCCGGCCCGGCGAGATCGCCGAGCCGGTGCTGAACACCCTTGCCATATACTTCCTCATCGCGCTGGTGACGATCGCGATAGCCAGCATTTCTTTCATAGCGCGTTTTCCGATCACCCGCGCCGATCATGAGCAGCGGATCGCAAAACTGATCGCCGCCAAAGACCCATAGTCCGCCCACCTTAACCGCCCGCTTAATTGGTCCTTGGCGCGGCTGCTGCGCTCTGGCAGGGAAGCATTTGAGACTCGTTAGTATCGCAGAAAGGCACACGCCATGGATTTCGAACCCACCGAACGGCAGAAATATTGGCGCGACCGCGTGCGCCAGTTCATCGAGAACCACGTCCGTCCGCGCCACGGCGATTACAAAGCGCAAGACGCCGCCGGTGAACGCTGGAAAGTGCTGCCCGTGGTGGAAGAGGAAAAGGCCCGCGCCAAAGCGCAGGGGATCTGGAACCTGTTCATGCCGCCACAGTCTGGCCGCACCCATGTCGACGATAGTTTCGAATTTGACGGCCCGGGGCTGACCAACCTGGAATACGCGCTCTGCGCCGAGGAAATGGGCCGCGCTGCCTTTGCCAGCGAAGTGTTTAATTGCTCCGCGCCCGATACCGGCAACATGGAAGTGTTCCACCGCTATGGCACCCGCGATCAGAAAGACAAATGGCTGGCACCGCTGATGAATGGCGAGATTCGCTCCGCCTTCCTGATGACCGAGCCAGCAGTTGCTTCATCGGACGCGACCAACATCGAATGCTCGATCAAGCGTGACGGCGATGAATATGTCATCAATGGCCGCAAGTGGTGGTCTTCGGGCGCGGGAGATCCGCGCTGCAAGATCGCGATTGTCATGGGCAAGACCGATTTCGAGGCCAAGCGTCATGCCCAGCAATCGATGGTGCTGATGGAACTGGATGCACCGGGGGTGGAAATCCTGCGTCACCTGCCGGTGTTCGGCTATGACGATGCGCCGCACGGCCATATGGAAATCCTGCTCAAGGATGTCCGTGTTCCGGCTACCAATATGTTGCTGGGTGAAGGCCGCGGGTTCGAGATTGCCCAAGGGCGCCTCGGGCCAGGCCGGATTCACCACTGCATGCGCACGATTGGCGTTGCCGAAGAAGCGCTAGGCAAAATGGCCAAGCGGCTCCAGTCGCGCGTCGCCTTTGGCAAGACCATCGCCGAACAATCGGTGTGGGAATCGCGGGTCGCGCGGGCGCGGATCGATATCGAAATGACCCGGCTGCTGTGCCTCAAAGCGGCCGACATGATGGACAAGGTTGGTAACAAGGCGGCTGCGGCCGAAATCGCCATGATCAAGGTCCAGGCTCCCAACATGGCGCTGCGGATCATTGACGATGCGATCCAGGCACATGGCGCGGGCGGCGTTTCGGAAGATTTTGGCCTCGCTCAGGCGTGGGCGCATCAGCGCACGCTGCGCCTTGCCGATGGTCCGGACGAAGTCCACGAGCGGGCCATCGCCCGGATCGAGTTCGCCCGCCATTCCGGCGCCACGAAGAAGGAACCCAGCTTCAGCTCGGGCGATGTTGGCGTGGCGCGGTAACCCGTCATCCCGGGCTTGACCCGGGATCGCTGGCCTCATCGACGCAAGCCCGCGCCGACGAGGCCAGCGATCCCCGCTTGCGCGGGGATGACGGAATTAGGAGAATGTAATGAAGGCCGCAGTCCTTATCGAAGCCGGCAAGCCGCTCGAAATCGAAAACCTCTCGATCAGCAAGCCCGGCCCGCATGAGGTGCTGATTCGCACCGCCGCCTGCGGCCTGTGCCATTCGGACCTGCATTTCATCGACGGCACTTATCCGCACCCGCTTCCGGCGGTGCCCGGACATGAGGCGGCCGGGATAGTCGAAGCGGTGGGCAGCGAAGTTCGCACGGTCAAGGTGGGTGATGCGGTCGTCACCTGTCTGTCGGCGTTCTGCGGCCATTGCGAATTCTGCGTCACCGGCCGGATGGCGCTGTGCCTTGGCGCTGACACCCGCCGCCGGGCAGGTGAGGCCCCACGCCTGACGCGCAGCAGCGATGGCAGCCCGGTGGCCCAAATGCTCAATTTGTCGGCCTTCGCCGAGATGATGCTGGTGCATGAGCATGCCTGCGTTGCGATCAATCCCGAAATGCCGCTCGACCGGGCGGCCGTGATCGGCTGCGCGGTAACCACCGGCGCTGGCACGATCTTCAACGCCTGCAAGGTGACCCCGGGTGAGACTGTTGCGGTCATCGGCTGTGGCGGGGTGGGCCTCGCCACGATCAATGCCGCCAAGATCGCCGGTGCGGGCCGGATCATCGCGGCGGACCCGATTGCCGAAAAGCGCGCTCTGGCGATCAAGTTGGGGGCGACCGATGTGGTCGATGCCAGCGCGCCCGATGCAGCGCAGCAGATCCTCGAGCTGACCAAAGGCGGCGTCGATCATGCCATCGAAGCCGTCGGCCGGCCAGCCTCAGCCGAGCTTGCGGTCAAATCGCTGCGGCGGGGCGGAACCGCAACAATCCTTGGCATGATGGCGCCGGATCAGCGGGTCTCGCTGGGCGCTTTCGATCTGCTTGGCGGGAAGAAACTGCAAGGCGCACTGATGGGGATGAACCATTTCCCGGTCGATCTGCCGCGTCTCGTCGATTTTTACCTGCGTGGGATGCTCGATCTGGATACGATCATTGCCGAGCGCATTCCGCTGAGCGAAGTGAACGCGGGCTTTGACAAGATGCGCAGCGGACATGCGGCGCGTTCGGTCATCGTGTTCGATCAATGAAGGACTGGCAATGAGCGAAGCGCCGATCGATGCCGAAACGGCCTTCGTCGGAACAGTCGTGCCCGAAGGGGCTGACCAGCTTGACGAGGCGCGGCTGAACCAGTGGCTTGAAACCAATGTTGCGGGTTTCACGGGGCCGATCGAGCTGACCAAATTCAAGGGCGGGCAATCCAACCCGACCTACAAGATTGTCGCGCCTTCGGGCAATTATGTCTTGCGCCGCAAGCCTTACGGCCCGCTGCTCCCCTCGGCTCACGCGGTCGACCGTGAATACAAAGTCCAGGCCGGGCTCCACAAGGTCGGCTTCGCGGTCGCCCCGCAATATGGGCTGTGCACCGACGATAGCGTGCTGGGCAGCTGGTTCTATGTGATGGGCATGGTCGATGGCCGGACGATCTGGGACGGATCGATGCCCGGTTCTACGCCCGATTATCGCCGTGCCACCTATGATTCGATGATCGACACGCTGGCGGCGCTGCACAATGTCGATGTCGAGGCCGCAGGCCTTTCGGATTACGGCAAGCCCGGCAATTACTTCGGCCGCCAGGTCGAACGCTGGACCCGGCAATATCGGCTGGCCGAGACTGAGACGATGGCCCCGATGGAGCGGCTGATCGAATGGCTCCCCGCCACTTTGCCCGAGCAGACCCGCACTTCGGTGGTCCACGGTGACTACCGGATCGACAATATGATCTACGCCCATGACCGGCCTGAAGTGCTGGCAGTGCTCGATTGGGAGCTTTCGACGCTGGGCGATCCGCTGGCCGATCTCACCCATGTCGCGATGGCCTGGGTCACCGAGAATGCCGGGCGCTCTGGGGTGATGGACCTTGACCGTACGGCGCTCGGCATTCCCGAACTTGACGAGGCGGTGGAGCGTTATTGCGGCTTGACCGACCGGACCAGCGTGCCTGACATGAACTGGTATTTCGCCTATAATTTCTTCCGTCTGGCCGGAATTATCCAGGGGATCAAAAAGCGGGTGATCGATGGAACCGCGTCCAACGCGCAGGCCAAGGCGATGTCCGACCGGGTTCAGCCGCTGGCCGACACAGCCTGGAATTTCGCGCAAAGGGCCGGGGCATGAACCAGTTCGACCTGACCGGGAAGGTCGCTATCATCACCGGCTCATCCCGCGGGATCGGCAAGGCAATTGCCGAGGACTATGCCGATCACGGTGCCAAGGTGGTGATCACCAGCCGCAACATCGGCCCGTGCGAAGCGGTTGCGGACGCGATCAACGCGCAGCACCCGGGCGCCGCCATCGCAGTCGCATCCAGCCTGTCGTCCAAGGAATCACTACAGGCGATGATTGATGCAGGCCGCGCTGCCTTTGGCCGGATCGACGTGCTGGTCTGCAACGCTGCCTCGAACCCGCATTATGGGCCGATGGAGACGATCACCGACGAAGCCTTCCGCAAGACGCTCGATCTCAACATCGTTTCGCAGCACTGGTTGATCACCATGGTCGCGCCCGAGATGCGTGCGCGCAAATCCGGCTCGATCATTCTGGTGTCTTCGATCGGAGGTTTGCGCGGCTCAACCATTCTGGGGGCCTATTCGATCACCAAGGCGGCCGACATCCAGATGGCCAAGAATCTGGCGCGCGAATTTGGCCCGGATAATGTCCGGATCAATGCGCTGGCGCCGGGGCTGGTGCGAACCGATTTCGCCAAGGCATTGTGGGAAAATCCAGAAAACCTCAAGAACTCGGTCTCCAATGCCTGCCTCGGCCGGATTGGCGAGCCGCACGAATTGGCAGGCGCGGCGGTATTTCTGGGCTCGGACGCGTCGAGCTTCATGACCGGGCAGACCCTGGTAGTCGATGGCGGCGTGGTGGTTTGAACTACCCCTGTTTGACCACGCCCGCCGCTTCCAGCGCGGCCAGCTCTTCGCCCCCCAGACCCAGCCAGTCGTGCAGCAATTCGCGGCTCTGCTCGCCCACTTTCGGGGGCTGATAACGATAATCGGCCGGCGTTGCGGAAAGCTTGCCCGGATAGGCGACGCTGGGGATTTCCACCCCGTCAGCGCGCACGAACCGGTGGACCGTCTGGCGTGCCTCGACAAACGGATCGGCGAAAACATCTTTCAGCGTATTGACCGGCCCGGCCGGAACCCCGCACGCCACCAGTCGCTCGATCAGCGGATCGCGGTGGAACCCGCGCACCAGATCCTGCACGATTTGCTCGATCGCATCGCGGTGGATCAGGCGGTTGCGGGCGAGCTTGAAGCGCGCGTCCTCGGCGAGCTCCGGCGCGCCCATCTCGTGCGCAAAGGCGCGGAACTGGCCATCGTTGCCGATCGCGATGATCACCACGCCGTCGGCAACTGCAAAGGTGGTATACGGCACCACGGTCGGGTGGCGATTGCCCATCCGCCCCGGATTGATCCCGCCGACCAGATAGCTGGAGCCCTGATTGGCCATCATCGCGATCTGGGTATCGAGCAGCGAGATATCGATCTGCTGACCTTCGCCGGTGCGCTCGGCATGGCGCAGTGCCATCAGGATGCTGATCGTGGCAAAATTGCCAGTCGAAAGGTCCGCCATCGCCACGCCTGCCCGCAAGGGTCCGCCACCCGCCTCGCCGGTGACAGACATGAACCCGCCCATGCCCTGCGCCACGAAATCATAGCCCCCACGGTCCGCATAAGGCCCGGTCTGGCCAAAGCCGGTGATCGAACAATAGACAAGGCGTGGGTTGAGCGCGGCGATGCTGGCATAATCGAGGCCGTATTTGGCCAGGCCGCCAACCTTGAAATTCTCGACCAGAATGTCGGCCTCTGCTGCCAGCCGCCGGATCAGCGTCGCGCCCGCTGGCGAAGCAAGATCGATTGCCGCCGAACGCTTGTTGCGATTGGTGCACAGGTAATAGGCGCTTTCCTGTGGATCATCGGAGCCATCGGGCAGTTTCAGGAACGGCGGTCCCCAGCCGCGCGTATCATCGCCCTTGCCGGGGATTTCCACCTTGAACACATCCGCCCCGAAATCGGCGAGGATCTGGGTTGACCACGGCCCGGCCAGCACCCGCGACAGATCGAGCACCTTGATGCCATCAAGCGCGCGAGACGGCGCTGGCTTTTCCTGTTCCTGCATTGCCTGCTCATGCCGGGGCGGCGGAGCCAAGTCCAGTATCAGAACTGCTTGACCCAGCTAACTGCGACGCCCTGTTCATCGGGAAGGCTGGCGAAGTGACCCGGATCCTTGCGATAAAACAGGCTGACCATGCCCGCGCCTTCCCACATCGGGCCGCGCCAGACTAGCTCGCTCGCCAATTCGCGGCCTTTGGGGACAAGCGACAGGGTGCGCAGACCCTCGGTCGCGGTCAGCGTCTCATAGCTATAGGCCACCGGCAGGATAAACCGCAGCCCGCCACTTTCCACCCGAAGCGGCTGTGAAACGCGCAGCGCCAAGCTGTCAGCCGCAGTGAAAATACCGTCCTTGCTGGCATCAAGCGCCCATGCCGCACTGATCAGCCGCCCGCCACTGGCCACGGTGCCGCCAGCGCGGGGCATGGTCAGCCCGCCGCGCATCGCCCCGCCCAGCCGCCAGCCGCTGCCGATCTTCCAGCCCGCGCTGGCATCAAGGAACAGCGTATCGGCCCCGCGTGTACCCAGCCAATCGCTGAGCCGTGCGCCCAGCATCGTGCGGTCTTCGGACAACCAGCTGGCCCCCAGCGCAGTCTCTACGGCCCCGAAATTGCGATCGAGGTTAAGCCCGAACCGCTGGACCTGTTCGCGTTGCCGCCGCTGATCGATGGCAGAGATGGTATAAAGCGGTGCCGCAGTTATCGCCGAGCCGTTCTGCGCGCTGAAACTCACCCCCCAGCGACCGATCTGACGGCGCAGCACCAGGCTGCTGGCCGCGCTCTGATCAAAGCCCATGTCATCAAGCGGTGAACGCGTAACCAGAAAGGCTGATTGGCTATGGCCCTGCAATTGCGCAACTAAACCATCGGTACCCTGGGCATAGGCAAAGCCCAGTTTCAGGGCCGGGCCGACCCGTGACACCACCCGTACAGCCAGCACCCGCGCGACTTCAGCATCGGCGCTTGAGAGGCGCAGCTGCCCCGACCAGGGCATCCGCGAAACCCGGCCGCGCCCATCGACCGAGAAGGCCAGCGACGTCTGTTGGCTGCCCAGCGTGACATTGCGCATTTCACCCAGCAAGGCATTGCCCAGCCGCGGAGTAACCTGCGCACCGCGCAACCCTGCTGCCAGATCAAGCTGGTAGGCGCGCTGATACTCGTCGAGGATCACTGCATTCAGCTGGCCGGTACTGCCCAGAGCATCGCCCATCGGGGCCGAAGTTATCCCGGCTATCCCGCCCAGCGGCACTGCTACCTGACTGTTGGCAAGGCTGGTCGCCCCAACCGGCGCAAAGGCATTGGCGATATCAAGGATTCCGCGGCCATAGGTGGTGTCCGTCCCGGCTGCCCCGGCATCGCGCGCCGTGCGCAACAACAGCTCGACCACTTGCACGCCGGTCAGATTGGGAAAAGCCTGCCGCAGCAAGGCCGCCGCCCCGGCAATCTGGGGGGCGGAAAAGCTGGTTCCGGAAAACAGGAACTGGCTGCGCGAACCATCGGGATTGGTGACGATTTTGAGGACGCCATTTTCATAGACGCAACAGACTCGTTCGCCCAAAGCTGAAAGGAACCAGGTCGCCTCGGTCCCGGCACGGTTGCTAAACGCGGAAAAGGCCCCGTTCTTGTCAACCGAACCGGCGATGATGACGCTGCCCCCACCCACCGCACGCAGGCCTGCAGCAAAAGGATCGGGATTATTGGGATCGACCGCCGGATCGGTCGAATCCCCGTCATTCCCGGCTGAAATCACCACAACGATGCCCGCTGCCACCGCGCGCGAAACCGCGTTGATAAGCGTCTGGTCTGGCGGGGAACCGCCCAGCGAAAGATTGATTATCTTGGCCCCGGCCGCTGTCGCCCGATCAATCCCATCCGCAATGTCGCGATCGCTGAAACTGCACCCGCTGTCAGGCTTGGCCGGATCAGCCGTGGCGCAGCTGCCGGGCGTGTCGGCCCGGAACATGGCGATTGTCGCCTTGAAAGCGATCCCCATGATACCGGTATTATCGCGCGCCGCTGCAGCAATCATGGCGACATTGGTGCCGTGATCATCCTCGCCGATTACCTCGCGATTGCCGGCGACATCGACCGAGGCCGAGGATATCCGGCCAGCAAATTCGGGGCTGGTAGTGTCGATCCCGGTATCGATAATTCCGATAGTCACCCCGGCACCGCTTGCCCCGGTTTGCCAGGCGGCGATTGCATTGTGCAACGAAGGGCCGGTCGAGCGGTTGTATTCGCTGGTCTGGAAAACGGCTGCCGGGGTCGGTGACGCAGTCGGAGTGGGTGTCGGGGTGGGAGTTGGCGTGGGAGTGGGTGATGGGGCTGGCGTAATCGGAATTGACGCCCCACCACCGCCGCCACCGCAGCCCCCAACCAGCGCCAACGCCAGCACTACCGCGCCCATCGACCAACGGGACTGACAAGTAAAAGTCATAGTTTGCGCAACCCGAGAGATCTGAATGCAAGGCAATAATTGGAGCATAATGGCGCATCCCTGAACGGTCATGCAAAACTTGTGCTTAATCCGTGTGCAGGACTCCCGACTTGCCCCCTGCACGGTCAGGCGATAGGCGCACTCAGGATCATCCCCGCTATCGGAGAGAACCCATGCCCGCTGATCTTGCTGCCGCCATCGATGCCGCCTGGGACTTGCGCGAGTCTGTCAATCCGGGGAGCAGCGAGGTGCGCAAGTCGGTCGACGCCGCACTGTCTTTGCTCGATGCCGGGCGGGCACGGGTGGCAGAGCCCGATGGACGTGGCGGCTGGCAGGTTAACCAGTGGCTTAAGAAGGCGGTGCTGTTGTCGTTCCGCCTGCAAGACAATCACGTCATCGAATCGACTCCGCGCTACACTGGGGCAGAATGGCAGCCCGGTCCGTGGTACGACAAGGTGCCGTCCAAATTCGCCGGCTGGGGCGAAAACCGCTTTCGCGAGGCAGGCTTCCGGGTCGTTCCGGGCGCCATCGTGCGACAAGGTGCGCATATCGCGCGCGGCGCGGTGCTGATGCCCAGCTTCGTCAATATCGGGGCTTATGTCGGCGAAAACACGATGATCGACACCTGGGCAACCGTTGGCAGCTGCGCCCAGATCGGCAGCAATGTGCATATTTCAGGCGGTACTGGGATCGGCGGCGTGCTTGAGCCGTTGCAGGCCGGACCAGTGGTGATCGAGGATAATTGCTTCATCGGCGCGCGCAGCGAAGTGGCCGAAGGGGTAGTGGTCTGCACCGGCGCGGTGATTTCGATGGGGGTCTTTCTGGGTGCCTCAACCAAGATCGTCGACCGCGCGAGCGGCGAGATTCACATTGGCCGGGTGCCCCCCTATGCGGTGGTCGTGCCCGGTTCGCTGCCCGGCAAGCCGCTGCCGGACGGCACTCCCGGCCCCTCGCTCTACTGTGCAGTCATCGTCAAAACGGTTGATGCGCAGACCCGCGCCAAAACCGGGATCAACGAACTACTGCGGGATTGAAAATGGCAGCGTTCAACCAGATCATCATCCAGTTCGCCATCATGATGGTGATGATTGTGATCTGCGTTGTGATTCACGGTGCCGGGTTGTTTAGCCTCAACCGGGCCGCGCGCAGCGAAACGTCAATCGAGCGCCTGCGCAATATGAACCCACTTTCACCGCGCGGCACTCTATTTACGCTGGGCACTGTGCTGGCAATCATCGCGCTCCACGGCATCGAGATCTGGTGTTTCGCGCTGCTCTATCTCTTGCTCGGTGCGATGCCGACCCTGGAGGGAGCGCTCTATTTTTCGACCATCAGCTATTCGACAGCAGGCTATAGTGACTCGCATATCGAACCCGAATGGCGACTGATGGGTGCCTTTGAGAGCATCCTCGGGGTAATCCTGCTGGGCTGGTCAACCGCGTTCTTTTTCCGTATGATCGGGCGTATCGACCCGCATTGAAGGTCGGTTGGTGGCGGAACAATTCCGCTCTGCCGCCATTATTGGCACGAGGCTGTTTTGCCTCGCCAGACGGAGGGCGGACCGATGCATCGCGAAGGCGAAGAAGTTCACATCGAAACGGACGAAGCGCGCGGCGGGAGCACCCCCGGCATCATGCGCTATGCGCTGGCGATCGGTCTGCTTGTGGCGATCGGCCTGCTATCGCTGGTCTGGATCACCGGGGCGCTGCAAAGCGGGGTCGGTCGATCGAGCGCAGATATCAGCGGCCAGGCGCAACCGCGCAGCTAGAGTGATTTCGAGTGAAATGTAACATTTCACGGCTTGGAAATCACGACCAGACAATAGCTTAGGCCAAGATTTTGATTCAATCAAAATCGGCCAAGGCCTAAAACGCCGCCGCGCTCTCAATTGGCAGGTCGCTGCGATGGGCCGCCGCATAGGCTTCGGCGGCCAGCAACACCCGCATCATGTTGCGGCTGGCGATCTTTTCGAGGTGCGCTTGCGAATAGCCGCGCCGGGCCAGCTCGGTGAACAGCGCCGGATAGGCGGCAACGTCCTCCATGCCTTTGGTGGTGTCCCCGATCCCATCGAAATCGCCGCCCATCCCGATATGATCGGCCCCGATCCGCCGGGCGATATGATCGATATGGTCAGCCAGTTGCGCCAGCGTGGCAGTCGGTTTGAGATTGGCTTTCTCCCAAGCCTGGAGCGCAGGTTCGACTGCGGCCGGATCGCCAATATGGATCGCGCTCAACCGCGCTTTTTCACCGGCTTGCGCGGCATTCCAACTGCGCACTTGCGCGCTGACATAGGCTGGCGCGCTGACCACCATCACGATCCCCCCGTTGGCCTTGACCCGGTCCAGCACTGCATCGGAGACATTGCGCGGGTGGTTATCCACATCCGCGGCGCCTGAATGGCTGAAGATGACCGGCGCTCTGGCCACTTCCAGCGCATCGAGCATCGTCGCTTCGGAGACATGGCTGAGATCGACCAGCATCCCCAGGCGGTTCATCTCGCGTACCACATCGCGGCCAAACTCGGTCAGCCCGCCATGCACCGGGGCATCGGTTGCCGCATCCGCCCAGGCCAGGTTCTTGAAGTGGGTGAGCGTCATATAGCGCACGCCAAGCGCATACATCTGGCGCAGCACCGCAAGCGAGCCGCCGATTGAATGACCGCCTTCCATCCCCAGCAAGGAACCGACCTTGCCTGCCTTGAGCGATTGTTCAACGCAGGCCGCGTCGGTGCAGAATTTCATCTCCGCCGGATTGCGCGCGATCACGCGCTTCATCACATCGATCTGTTCCAGCGTCGCCTGCACCGCCTGCGGTTCGGCCAGATCGGCGCTGACATAGACCGACCAGAACTGCGCCCCGACCTGGCCTTTGCGCAGCCGCAACAGGTCGGTCTGCATCGCCTTTCGGTCATTCGCCGGATCGGCCGTGCCGGAGGTGTCGCGGAAATTGAACTCCGCGATCAGGTTCTTGCGCCGCTCGCGCAGCTGCTCGGGCACATCGTTATGCCCGTCCCATACCGGCGCGGCCTTGAGCGCGGCGGCGGCCACCGCCTCGGGTGACCGGGTCGGAGCCGGAGCGGCGGCCACCAGCAGGGCAGCAGCAAGAATGATCAAATGCCGCATCGCAAATCCTCGTAATATCGAATAGCGCCAATCTAGCGCCTTGCGCCATCCAGAGACAAGCTCACCGGACTTGTCCAGCAGCTTGGCGCTTCATCGACACGCGGAATTGCTCGGCTGTAGCCAGAACCGGCCTTAGAGCATGATGGCTTTACCATTGAACCGTTCGTCCCGAGCGAAGTGGAGGGGCCCGTTCGAGCGCAGCCAAGAACCGATCACATCGAGCCTCGGCTTCGCGCGGGGCGAACGAGGTAGGGTGGATCAACCTTATGTCATCACGCTCTAGCCTCTCAGGTCTCGCTAAAGCTGGTTCAGCAGCCGGGGTGCGCTGGCCGACAAGCCGGACGAATCCATGGCGTTGACCTGGCTCGCCACGGCTGCGGCATTGCGGCAAAACCGTTCGGGTGAGCGTTGGTTGGAAAATCGGTTGTAAAGCTGGGTCTGGTGCCGATCGAGGCCCGCGCCATGGCGGCGCTGCTCGACGGCGTAGGACTGCGCCAACAATGCACGGTGGCGCGACAGCATGCGCGAATATCCCCCGACCACTGGTGTCCGGCCGCGCCCCCGGCACGAGAGCGCAGCCACATTAAGCCCGGCGCGCAAATGCCAGACGGCCTCGCTGGGCGGACTAGAATGCGCACCACTTGGCTGGTGCTTGGATCCAGCAGCCGCCGATCTGGGCGCCTCGCGTTTCGTGGCGCAGGCGTTCAGCAGCAGTGCGGTGACGATAAGCCCGGCCAATGGCAATGCTCTGCGCAATTCAAGGCGCATTTTATTCCCTCCCGCCCCCGCGGTTCCTGTCTCGGCCCCTGGCGCGGAGTTTGAAGCGAGGCAAGCTCCAACAAACCCCATCACAGCCATTTGAGGGAGATAAGCGCCCGCAGGTTAAAATTCTTGAAACAGGGTGGGTTACCGGATGCGTTATCGGTCAGCCCCCGGATACGTCCCCGAGTACATCATGGTCCAGAAATGGGGCGCCTGGGCCCCGACATCCCATTCGTGCAGCACCGTAAAGCCCAGCCGCAGATAGATTCCGACATTATCCGGCGTTGCGGTTTCGAGCAGGGCGCCAACCCCGCGCTGCGCAGCCTTTACCAGCCCAGCGCGGATCACTTTGCCGCCCAGCCCCTTGCCCTGCGACGATGGAAGCACCCCGGCATAGCGCAGATACAGCCAGTCTTCATCCAGCGGCAAATGTGCCTCGATCGCATCGCCAACTTTGGCCGCGCGAAAAATCGCCGATCCGAATATCGTCAGCAGATGAAGCAAGTGCGGCGGCCATAGTGCGTCGTGGTGGTGAACTTTTCCCGGCACCCGCCAAAACGTCACCGCAGTGCAATCGGGCGTGCCCAGCATCATCCCGTGGCGCAAATGATCGTCGAACAGCCAATCGAACATCTTGGGCAGACGGCGCGCGCGATCGGCGGGGTCGGGCATAATCCAGCTGACCGCAGGATCATTCTGGAAGGCTGCGGCCAGCGTTGCCACCGCAGCGCTGCGGTGCCGCTCGGTCAGTTCGATCACGGTGCTGTCCATCGGCGCTCTCCTGCGTCACTTCGGAACCTTGGCATTCTTGCCCTGCCCCGGCAACCGGACTAACCTGAGGTCCCGTTTAATGGGCGGCGATTGGCAAGATCATCGCCGATATCGTGAGGAAGCGCTAGCTGAGCCGGGGCAGGCGCCGCAGCATCACCAGCGCAGCAAAGCCAAACGCGGCGGCAACCAGAAACGCCACGCCGGGAAAATGAACCGGAGCGCGCGGCCCTGAAAAATAGGCCATCGGCGCGGTCAGCAGCAGTGGGCCGAGGATTGAGCCGATCCCGGTGGTCATTGCCGCTATCCCCTGAACCTCGCCCTGCGTCTCCGGCGTTGCCCGCCGCGACATCAGCGCCATCAGGCTGGGCTGAACCAACGATTGCAGCGCGATAAACGCTAGCAGGGCAAAGGCAATGACGGTTGAACTGGTGAAGGCATAGGCGGCAAACCCACATGTCGCCGCGATCAGCCCCACCGTCGCCGCATCTCGCTCACCCAGCCGCTTGACCGCAGGGCCAGTGATGAAAATCTGGCTTAGCGCGATAACAACTCCCACCGCCGTCAGACTGAGCCCGATCATCCGGTCTGACCAACCTAGCTGGGCGATGCCCCAAAACGCCCATGTCAGCGGATAAACCAGGCTGGCGATCTGCCACAGCAGCAGCACTACGGCGACTTGGGCCATTTTGGGGGTTGCCCGCAAGGTCCGCCAGGCTCCCAGCGGATTGGCCCGGGCCGGCGTGAACGGGCGGCGGTTTGCCGGCTTAAGCGTATCGGGAAACACGAACCACCCATAAAGGAAGTTGCCCAGCGCCAGCGCTGAGGCCAGATAAAACGGCGCGCGCGGGCCATACGCGGTCAGCAGCCCGCCGATTGCCGGACCAAGCACGAACCCAACCCCGAAGGCCGCGCTGACCAGCCCGAAAATTCGCGCGCGCTCTTCTGGCCGGGTAATGTCAGCCAACGCCGCTTGCGCCGGGGCATAGCTTCCGCCCAACAGACCTGAGAGAACCCGGCCAAGGAAGATCAGCGGCAGGGTTTGCGCCACTGCCAGCAGCAGATAATCCAGCGCCAACCCGGCAAGCGCAATCAGCAGCACCCGGCGGCGACCATAGGCATCGGAGAGGTTGCCGAGCACCGGCGCTGCCAGGAATGCCGCAATCGCCATCGCCAAGCCCATCCACGCCCCGATCTCGATCGCCCGGTCCAGGCCAAGGCCGCCCAATTGCATCAGCAAGCGCGGCAAAACCGGCATGATCAGGCCAACCCCGATCGAATCGATGAAGATGGTGATCAGCACAAACGCCACCGCGTGGGGGCTTGTTGCAGGCGGATGTGGCTTGGCGTCAGGTGTCATTGCGGCTTCATTGCATGAGCGGGACGAGGAGGAAAGCGCACTCGCTATCTCCGGGCCGAACGCCTACCCTTCTCCCGGGCATCCGCCCGCCGGAGAGAGACTATGGCCAAAAGCCAGAAGAAATCGAGCAAGGAAGTCCGCAAACCCAAGGCCGAAAAGCCCAAGAAGCAGAATGCTTCGAACCCCTCACAAAAGGCAGGGGTTCTGCCAGGCCTGGAGAATATGAAGCGCTGAGCTGGGTCAGACGGCCGCTGCCGACCGGACGGTAACGCCCGGCTTATCCATCCATCAGCACGATATCCCAGCGATAGCGCCCGGCTCCCGCGCTTCCCGCGACCGAGGTCGGGGCGTCGTTGCCCAACTCCTTGTACAACTGGTCATTGGCATTGGCCCGGGCATCCTCGGGGAAATACATCTGCGCGATCAGCCGCTCGTCACGGCCCCGGATATCAAAGTGGATATGCGGAGAGCGCTGGCCGATTGGCGAAGCATAGGACGCCGGCTTGATCGTGGTGATCCGCCACTCCCCATCGCGCGAGGTAGTGACGCTGGCATAGCCTTGGAAATCGGGATCTAGCGGCATGGCCGATTGTTCGTTGGCGTGGGCATAACGCCCGGCTGCATTGCATTGCCACAGTTCGAGGTTCGCGCCCCGGATCGGCTTGCCGAACCGGTCTAGCACCCGGCCGGTCACCTCGATCACCTCGCCCTTGGCGCGGTTCTTGTGGCCCTTGAGCCGGGTCAGGTCCCAATCGTTTTCAGCCAGCCGCCGGATCGGATAGAACGGCCCGAGCGGTGATCCGGCGGTCAGCACCGGTGCGGCAAACGCCCCCGGCGCGACCACCAGCGCGGCCAGTGCAGCGCCGGAAAATGCGCGGCGGCTTAGTTGTGATGAAGTTTCCAAGGCACGCTTCCTTTATCCCAAGAGCGCGACCTCATAGGCGGAAAGCTATGGCAATATTGAGAGTTTGGATACCGAAATCTGGTACTGGGTCAGTGTTGCCCGACAGAATTAGTCCGGCGCGGTTGCCAATGCACAGTGTCCTATGGAGGAGCCATGCCACCCGAACTCATTGCCCTGATCGACAAGCCGTGGCTGCTGGCCGCCGTGCTTGCGGTAGGCGCGGCTTGTGGGATCATCGTCGAACGGTTTGTCGAAGGCGAGAAAAGCGCGAAGCGGCGCGCCTATTGGCAGGGACGCAACGCCGGTAACAAGCGCGGCTCGAGCAAACCGGGCAATATGGCGCAGTTCACGGCCGCGCCACTCAAGGGCACGCCAGAACGCGCCGCGCTCGATGCGACCGAGCAACTCCGGCTGGTGATGGAGGCGAACTTCCAGTCACGCGCCTTACTCAACGCGGGCGAGCGGCGGTTGCTGACGCACCTCGATAAAATCCTGGTCGAAGAAACTCCCGGTTGGCGCGCCATGGGCCAAGTTGCGCTCGGCGAGATTCTCGCCAGCGAGGACAAGGACGCTTATTTCGCGATCAATTCCAAACGCGTCGATCTGCTGATCGTCGACGCTGAATGTCGCCCGCTCTGCGCGGTGGAGTTTCAAGGCAAGGGTCATCATCAAGGCACTGCGGCAGCACGGGACGCGACTAAGAAGGAAGCATTACGTCGCGCAGGGATCGGTTATGTCGAAGTCGTCAGCGGCGACACTCCAGCGCATGTCCGCGAAATGGTGCGGCGGCTGGCGGGGCGGCGGTAGAGAGGTCAGGCCGAACGCACGGATCACCCGGCTATGGGCCGCTGCTTCGACCGTCGTTAGCCGCACTCGCCCAGACATCCGCCGGGTCTCGGCAACAACTGTGTGGCCATTGCGCTCGGCGGCAAGCTCGCCGCGCTGGGAGCCGGTGTCTGACGCCCCTCCTCCCGCAGCCCCGGGGTCGATCTGGTTTTAAGGAATGGTTCTGGGCAGATTTACGGTTTGTGGCGCGTGTAACCGCCACGCCTTCACGCTTCACTTACCCTTAAGCACCTCTGCACTCATCATTTGCGCAGCATAGGGCCGGGCGACGCCGCGCAGCAGCCGGGCTTTGACCGCCGGGTCACCGGCGATCAGGGCGTTGGCTTCGTTCTGGTTTCTCGCACGAAACAGAACCAAGCCGGCGTCATCGCCGAGCGGACCGGCGCTGGCGACGTGGCCCAATTCATGAAGCTGGCGCCAGTAGCGCAGGTGCTCGACCAGCCCCGAGCCCTTGAACGGCTGACCGCGCTTCCACTCCGGGCCGGGGCCGAGCACCGCCGCGAACAGACGGCCCTTGGCGACCGGCACCGGCTTTTCTGGATTGGCCGCGCGATTCCTGTTTTCGGCCAGTGCTGGTGGCGCCGAAACCAGGACAAGCGCCAATGCGGCGCTGAGGGCGCGGATGAAGATCTGAGACATGGCGCACGCCTTGCCCCAGCGTTTTGCCAAAGGCGCGGGTCAAGCGCCATGCTGTGCATCAGGAGCGGTGGCGGGCTATTCCGCCGGAAGGTAAATCTCCCCGCCCTTCTCCTTGAACACCTCGCTCATCGCCGCCATCCCGGCTTCGGCATCGACTGTCCCGCCTTCGGCCGCGACGAATGTGTCCACCCCGGCGTTCTGCTTCGCGGCAAAATCGCGCACTTCCTGGGTGATCTTCATGCTGCAGAACTTTGGCCCGCACATCGAGCAGAAATGCGCCGTCTTGGCTCCTTCTGCGGGCAGCGTCTGATCGTGGTATTGTTCCGCCGTGTCCGGATCCAAAGACAGGTTGAACTGATCGCGCCAGCGGAATTCGAAGCGGGAGCGGCTGAGCGCATCGTCACGCAGCTTGGCGGCGGGGTGCCCCTTGGCAAGGTCCGCGGCGTGGGCGGCGAGCTTATACGTCACCACGCCGACTTTCACATCGTCGCGGTCAGGCAGACCGAGGTGTTCCTTGGGGGTGACGTAACACAGCATCGCGGTGCCGAACCAGCCGATCATCGCCGCGCCAATCCCGCTGGTGATGTGATCATAGCCCGGCGCAATATCGGTGACGAGCGGCCCGAGGGTGTAG
>JANLQQ010000184.1:0-21235 GCA_031367905.1 Novosphingobium sp. | reverse complement strand
TGGCTGGCGCTGCGGGTGCGGCTGCCGCTCGCCGCAGCCGCAGCCGGTGCGCTGGCTGGGATTGGCTATACCTTGCTGACCGGGTCGGAAGTGCCGACGATCCGATCATGCATCGGCGCGGTGCTGGTGCTGGCGGCGCTGGCTATCGGGCGCGAGCCGCTGAGCCTTCGGATGGTGGCTGTGGCGGCCTTATTCGTGTTGCTGTTCTGGCCCGAGGCGGTCGTCGGACCAGGGTTTCAGATGAGTTTTGCCTCGGTCATCGCGATTGTCGCGCTGCATGGCGCGGTGCCGATCCGCGCCTTCCTGGCTCCGCGTGAACAGGCCTGGTGGCTCAAAGGCGCTCGGCAGCTGCTGATGTTGCTGATTACCGGTGTGGTGATCGAGCTGGCATTAATGCCGATCGGGTTGTTCCATTTTCATCGCGCCGGGATTTACGGGGCGCTGGCCAATGTCATCGCTATTCCGCTGACCACATTTGTCTCGATGCCGGCGATTGCGCTGGCCTTGCTGCTGGACACTGCTGGCTTGGGAGCGCCGGCCTGGTGGTTGGCGGGCAAATCGCTTGAGGCGCTGCTGGCCCTGGCCCATTGGACCGCAGCTCAGCCCGGCGCAGTGACCTTGCTGCCCTCGATGGGGCAGGGCAGCTTCCTGTTGTTCGTGAGTGGCGGACTGTGGCTGGCGCTATGGCGCGGACGGACGCGTCTGGCGGGATTGGTCCCGGCCTTGCTGGGCTTGACCATGCTCGCCTTTTTGCGGCCTCCCGATGTCCTGATCTCCAGCGATGGCCGCCATGTCGGGATCACTTGTGAGGGCGGTTCGCTGTTGGTGTTGCGCGAAGGGAAGAGTGATTTCGCTATGGAAAACCTGCAAGAAATCGCCGGAATGGAGGGCGAAACGCACTTGCTTGAGGATTGGCCAGGCGCGCGTTGCAATCGTGATTTCTGCGCGGTCGAGCTTGATCGGGGCGGCCGGACATGGCGCTTGCTGATCGCGCGGGGCAAGGATCTGATCGACGTTCGGCCACTGGCGGCGGCGTGCCGGCAAGTTGACATCGTGATTGCCGACCGGCGCCTGCCCTATGCCTGCAAGCCTTCAACCCTCAAGGCGGACCGAGCGATGCTGGGCCAGACCGGCGGACTGACGCTCGACCTCACTAACCGCAAGATCGAAACCGTTGTCCAGGATCAAGGCGCGCATGGCTGGTGGCGACCCGCCAAGCGGCGGATTTACTCACCCCGAAAAACCGATAGCCAGCAAGCCGCGCTGCCGCCAAGCGCGGCAGTTGCCCCTTAGAGCATGATGACTTACCATGGAGCCGTACGTCCCGAGCGCCGCCGAGAACCGAACACAAAGTGCCTCGGCTTCGCTCGGCAAAGTGCCTTGGCTTCGGTCGGGACGAACGAAGTAGGGTGGATCAACCTTATGGCATCACGCTCTAGTGATACCGGCGCAATAGCCCTGCGAGTTTGCCCTGAACCTGCACTTCGCCCGGCAAGTAAAGCTGGGCATCATAGGCGGCGTTGGCGGGATCGAGGCGGACCTTGCCATCTTCGCGGCGCAGATACTTGAGCGTTGCTTCCTCGCCGCGAATCAGCGCAACCACAATTTCGCCATCGCGGGCGATGTCGGTGCGGCGGATCAGCGCGTAATCACCATCGAGAATGCCCGCATCAATCATCGAATCGCCTGATACTTCGAGCGCATAATGCTCACCCGCACCAAGCAATGCGGCGGGAACGGGCAACATCGTCTGTCCCTCAAGCGCTTCGATTGGGACACCGGCGGCAATCCGGCCGTGGAGCGGAATCTCGATCACGTCGTTGGCAGCTGCAGGCTTGGTCGCTGCCGGACGAAGCGGGGTGAGCGCCGAATTGCTGTTGGCAGCAGCCCGTGCCGTAATCGTGGTTACATCGTCGGGCTGACGCAGCACTTCCAGCGCGCGGGCCCGGTTGGGCAAACGGCGGATGAAACCGCGTTCCTCCAGCGCCGAGATCAGGCGGTGCACGCCTGACTTCGACTTGAGGTCAAGCGCCTCCTTCATTTCCTCAAACGAAGGCGAAACGCCGGTTTCTTCAAGCCGGGTCTGGATAAAACGGATCAGCTCGTGCTGCTTGCGGGTAAGCATTCTTGCGCCACTCCCTTATGCGACGCATGTTCTTGCGCCGTTCGGTGAACGAATGCGGAACAAGTAAGCAACCTTCTGATTCGCGTCAAGCATTTCCGCCATTTTCCAGCAGATAGATCCGAACCGTGCTTCCGGCCCCTGCTGGCGGCGCGCCAGGCGCGCGTTCGATCAACGCATTGCTGCGGGCAAGCGCTGCCAATGCGCCGCTGTCCTGCATCACATCCGGTGAAACCATCGTGCCATCCCAAACTCCGCGAAGGAATTCGCGACGGTCTCCGCCAGCCCCCAGCGCACCCGAAAGTTGCGCCGTCACTGGTTTCGGCAACGGGTCAACCGATCCGGCCAGTGCACGGATCAGTGGCAGGAGGAAAAGGAGCGCAGTGACATGGTTCGATACCGGATTGCCGGGCAGGCCCAGCACAATCTGGTGGGCTTTGCTGGCAACCATCAACGGCTTGCCCGGCTTGATCGCCACCTTCCAGAAATCGAGCCGCGCACCCCACGCCTCCAGTGCCGGACGGACCAGATCATGATCGCCTACCGAAGCGCCGCCAGTGGTAACGATGACATCGGCCTCTGCGGCCTGCGCCAGAGCTTCCGCCAGAGCGTCCAGATCATCGCCGACCGGGCCGATCCGGGTGACCTGGCACGGCAGCGCACTGATCAGTGCGGTAAGCATCGCCCCATTGCTGGCGGGGATCTGGTGGACTTCGCAATCGCGGGGATCGGCCGCCAGCTCATCGCCACTGTCGATGATTGCGATGCGCACTTTGCGGCGCACAGCGAGGTGGCTGTGGCCTGCCGATAGCGCCAGCGCGACATGGGCCGGACCGATTTTCGCGCCAGTGCCGAGCAGCACTGCGCCGCTCGAGAAATCGATGCCTTTGCGGCGGATATGTCTGTGCTCGGGCGAGGGCGGCGTGCCGGTGAGGGTGAGGCAGTTACTGTGGCAGAGGAGATCCTCCTGCATGATCACCACGCCTGCACCACGTGGAAGCAAGGCCCCGGTTGAAATGCGCACCGCCTGGCCGGGTGCCATTAAGCCCCGATATGGATGCCCCGCGGAACTCTCCCCGATCACTTGCCACGGCCCGGCAAGATCGTCCGAAACCATCGCAAAGCCATCCATTGCCGAGAGATCGGCCGGGGGCTGGGTGCGGGTCGCCACCAGCGGCTCAGCAAGATAGCGCCCCAACGCGCTGGCGACATCGACCTGTTCGATCACCAGCGGAGTTGCCAGCGCAAGCAGCCGCGCCTGCGCCTCATCCAGCGGGAGCGGCACGCTTGCCATCAGGAAGGGGCTTTCCAATCGCCCGATTTGCCGCCGCGCTTTTCGATCAGCCGCAAATCCTCGATCACCATGCCTTTGTCGAGCGCCTTGGCCATGTCGTAGATCGTCAGCAGCGCCACCGAAGCTGCGGTCAACGCTTCCATTTCCACACCGGTTTTTCCGGTGAGAGCCGCAGTTGCTGCAACACGCAGGGCGCCGTCCTCAAAGTTGAACTCAACCCCAACCGTATCCAGCGCCAGGGGATGACATAGCGGGATCAGCTCAGCAGTCTTTTTCGCGGCCATGATCCCGGCAATCCGTGCGGCAGCCAGAACATCGCCCTTGGGCACATCGCCATCGCGGATCGCGGCCAGCGCCTCTGCCGACATCCGGATCCGGCCAGCGGCGATTGCCACGCGCCGGGTTGCCGCCTTGCCGCCAACATCGACCATCCGGGCGTTGCCGTGGGCATCGAGATGAGTGAGGTTAGCCATTGAGCAAAGCCTTTGTTGCAGCGGTCACATCAGCCTGCCGCATCAGGCTTTCGCCGACCAGGAAGGTGCGAACGCCGCAGTTGGCAAGGCGTAGCAAATCGGCGTGCGAATTGATCCCGCTTTCACTGACCAGCAAAGCTCCTGCGGGAGCAAGGCCCACCAGCCGCTCGGTGGTGGCAAGATCGGTAACAAAGCGTTTGAGATCGCGGTTGTTGACCCCGATCAGGCGGGTGTTGAGGGTGGCAGCGCGGGTCATCTCGGCCTCGTTGTGGACCTCGACCAACACATCCATCCCGCGTTCGAGCGCCGCCGCCTCGATTTCGGCCATTTGCGCATCGTCCAGCGCGGCCACGATGATCAGGATCGCATCGGCCCCGATCGCGCGGGCTTCGGCGACTTGCCAGGGATCGAGCATGAAATCCTTGCGCAGCACCGGCAGCGTGCAGGCAGCGCGGGCGGCGATGAGGTAATCCTCATGGCCCTGAAAGAACGGCGCGTCGGTCAGCACTGAAAGACAGGCTGCGCCGCCCGCTTCATAAGCACGGGCATGGTCGGCGGGATGAAAATCGGCGCGGATCAGGCCCTTTGACGGGCTGGCCTGCTTGATTTCGGCGATCAGGGCAAAGCCGGTTTTGGCCCTTGCATCCAGCGCAGCGCGAAACCCGCGCGGGACGGTTTGCGCGGCGGCACGGGCGTCGAGCTCGGACAGGCTGACGCGTCTTTTGCGCGAAGCAACTTCCTCGCGCTTGGTGGCGCAGATTTCGGTGAGCTTGTCGGTCATTTCACGGTCTCGATCCAGCAATCCAGTAGTGTGTTGGCCAGTCCCTTGTCGATCGCCTCGGCGGCTTCCTCGACCCCGGCGTACCAATCATCCACCTCGTCAGCGACGATCAATGCTGCTGCAGAATTTAGCAATACGGCATCACGGTACGCTCCGGGCTCGCCGATCAGCAAACGGCGCAGCGCAGCGGCATTGTAATCCGCCTCGCCGCCGCGCAGCGCTTCGAGCGGGTGTGGCATCAACCCCATGCTGTCGGGCGAGATTTCGGTTCCAATGCCCGGCAATCCGACCGTGGCCATGTAACTCGTTCCGGCGATCGACAGTTCATCAAGGCCTTCCGCGCCCGAAACGATCATGGCCGCTTCGGTTCCGAGCAGCGTCATAGCGTCGCGGTAGAGCGCAATCAGGGCAGGGCTGGCGACACCGACCAACTGCCGCGTTACGCCTGCCGGATTGGCGAGCGGTCCGCATAGATTGAAAATCGTCCGCCTGCCCAGTGCCGTGCGGATCGGCGCGACGCGAGCAAGCGCGGGATGATGGGCCTGGGCAAACAGGAAGGCGATGCCAAGATCAGGCAGGGTCTGTTCCGCAAGGTCGCTTGCCCGGGCAAGATTGAGGCCCAGCGCCTCAAGCGTATCCGCGCCGCCCGCCTTGCTGGAAGCCGCGCGGTTGCCATGCTTGGCGACCGGCACGCCGCAGGCCGCGACGACCAGCGCCACGGCGGTAGAGACATTCAGGCTATGCTGCCCATCGCCGCCAGTGCCGCAAACATCGATTGAACCCGGCGGTGCGGTGATCCGCTTCATTCGCGCGCGCATCGCCATCACTGCGCCGGCAATTTCGGTAGCAGTTTCGCCGCGATCGGCCAGCTCGACCAGCAATGCCGTAATCTTGGCATCGGTCATTTCGCCATCGAGCATCCGCCCGAACAGCGCCTCGGTCTCGGGTAGAGAATAGCTCATGCCAATTCGTTTACCGGGATTCCGCAGATCTCAAGGAAGTTGGCGAGCAGGGCGTGGCCATGCTCGGTGGCGATACTTTCCGGGTGGAACTGCACCCCGTGGATCGGGTGCGCGGCATGGCGGAAGCCCATCACATGGGCATCGTCCGAAGTGGCGTTGATCACCAGATCGGCAGGCACATCCTCGACAATCAGGCTGTGATAGCGGGTTGCGATGAACGGCGAGGGCAGGCCCTTGAACAGGCCCGAGCCGTCATGCGTTACCGGCGAGGTCTTGCCGTGCATCAGCCCGCCGCGCACCACGCTGCCGCCGAAGTATTGACCGATTGCCTGATGACCAAGGCACACGCCGAGCAGCGGCTTTCCGGCCTCCGCACAGGCGCCGACCAAATCAAGGCTGATCCCGGCCTCATTGGGGGTGCAGGGACCGGGCGAGATCAGGAAGCCCTTGGCTCCCGAAGACAGCGCCTGGTCTGCGGTAATCGCATCATTGCGCACCACCTCAACCTGTGCCCCCAGTTCCATCAGATAATGGACCAGGTTCCAGGTGAAGCTGTCGTAATTGTCGATGACGAGTATCATGGCAGCCGCCTATTGCCCGAAAGCGGCTTCGCCCGCCACTCTTACCGCTTCGCGCGCTGCTGCGATCAGGGCACCCGCTTTGGCCTCGCATTCGGCTTGCTCATATGCAGGCACGCTATCGGCAACGATCCCGGCACCGGCCTGAACGTGGAGCACGCCGTCCTTGATGATCCCGGTGCGCAGCACGATGCAGCTGTCGAGATTGCCGTCGGGGGCGAAATAGCCAACCCCGCCCGCGTAGGCCCCGCGGGTTTCGGGTTCCAGCTCGGCAATGATCTCGCAGGCTCGCACCTTGGGCGCGCCGCTGACGGTTCCGGCCGGGAAGCCCGCAAACAGTGCATCGATTGCGTCATGCTTGGCCGTATCGAGCTGGCCGACGACGTTGGAGACGATGTGCATGACATGGCTGTAGCGCTCGACGGTATAGCTTTCCGTCACCTTGACCGTGCCGGTGGCGGCCACCCGGCCCATATCATTGCGGCCCAGATCGAGCAGCATCAGATGCTCGGCGCGTTCCTTGGGATCGGCGAGCAGGCTGGCCTCGTTCGCGCGGTCTTCTTCGGGCGTAGCCCCGCGAGGACGCGTTCCCGCGATCGGCCGGATCGTCACTTCGTCATCGCGAACCCGGACCAGAATTTCCGGGCTGGAGCCGATCAGGGCAAAGCCGGGTAAATCGAGGAAGTACAGGAACGGCGATGGATTGACGCGCCGCAGCGCCCGATACAGCGCCAGTGGTGGCAGGGTGAACGGGCAGGTAAAGCGCTGAGCCAGCACCACCTGAAAAATGTCGCCCGCCTCAATATAGGCCTGCGCCCGGCTTACCATTCCGGCATAGTGGTCGGGCGACATGGTTGGGGTCAGCGCCGGTTCGGGCAAATCAGCGCCGGTCGCAAAAGCAGGCGCCGAGCGCGTCAGGCGGCGCAGGGCTTCGTCAATCCGGTCCGCCGCAGCGGCAAGCGACTTGTCCGGCGTGGTGGCTGAAGCCCAGACCGGGGCGACGCAAAACAGCGCGTCACTTAGCCGGTCAAAGACCAGGATTAGGGTCGGGCGGACGAACAGCATATCGGGCAGTTCGAGCGCGCTTTGCGGAGCACGCGGAAGCTTTTCGACCAGGCCGATCGTCTCGTAACCAAAATAGCCTACCAAGCAGGCCAGCGCGCGCGGCAGCGCGGGCGGGACATCGATCTTGCAGGCTTCGACCAGGCTGCGCAATTCGCTCAGGCTATCGCCAGTCTGTATGGCAAAATCCGCGCGGTCGTGCTGCCAGTTGCGGTTGATCTCGCAAGCGGCGCCGCGCGCCCGGAACACCAGATCAGGATCAAGCCCGAGCAGGCTGTAACGTCCGCGAACTTCGCCACCTTCAACCGATTCCAGCAGGAAATCGCCGCGGCCTGGCTCGATCAGCTTGACGGCCGCACCGACCGGGGTCTCGCTATCGGCAATCAGCCGCCGCCAGACCAGCGCGGGGCGTCCGGCGGCGAGCGCAGCCTGGGCTGCATCCCAATTCTCTGGCCGGGCCATTATTATCGGACCGCCGACATGCCGAGGCGGCCTAGTTGCCGCCCACGAGTGACGTGCCAACCGAGCGGATTGCCGCCTCGTTGCGTTTCACGCCAACTTCAGCCCGGATGGCTGCGCGCAGCTGATCGCCAAGTTCGCGGCCCATCACTCCGTTAAGTTCTGTCTGAAGCCCGGCCAGGCGCGGGTCGGCAGAATTGATTGTGCCGGGAATAACATCCTGCAGCGCAATCACGTACCAGCCCCGATTGCGCGGCGCTTGAAGCAGTTTGACAGTGCCTTTGCTCATCGCAAACAGCAGCGTCAGTGGCTGGGGAACGTTCTTTTGACCGGAAATCTGCTGACGCGGCATATCTACCCGGTCAACCGGCGGCAAGGCCAGCCCCAAAGATGCCATCGCCGCGCCCAGATCGGTGCCCTGCTTAACCAGGCCTTCGATCTTCTGCGCCGCAGCCCTGGCTGCGATTACCCCTTTGGAAAGCTGCACGTCGATTGTCACGGCAGGCTTGATTGCAGCGAGCGGCGCCGGTGCCGATACGATCAGCTCGTTCATATCGAAGATCAGGAAATTCTTGCCCGCTTCGATTTCAGCAAGCTGTGGCTCGTTTTGGCCCTCCATTGAAAATGCGGTTTGCAACACTCGGGCCAGCACCGGTGGCGCGGTTTCAGTGGCACTGCCAAAGATCTGGCCATTGCTGGTCAACGGCGCGGTTTCACTCAGCGTCAGGCCCAATTCCTTGGCGACATCGGTCAGGCTGGCGCCGCCATCAAACTCTTCCTCGATTTTTGCGGTAAAATCGCTGAGCGCGGCCCGGCGTTTTAATTCGGCAAGCTGGGTGGTGAGTTCACCCCGCACCTGGTCGAGCGAGCGGGCGGGCTTGATCTCGGTCGCGTCCACGCGCATCAGGTGCCAACCAAGCGCACTGCGCACCGGTCCAGCAATCTTACCGCTTGGACTGGCGAAGGTCGTATCGGCAACTGCTTGCGATGACTGGCCCGATAGCGCCTGCTTTGAAATAACGCCAATCGAGGCGGCACTTAGCCCCTTTGCACTGGCGGCGGCTTCGAGCGACTTTCCGGCGGCCAACTCGGCCATAACTGCCCGGGCTGCGGCTTCTGTCGGGAGGATAAGCTGGGTGATCCGCCGCGTTTCGGAAGCTGCATATTGTGCCTTGCCTGCATTATACCGCGCCACAATCTCTGCCTCGGTCGGTGAGGGGACGTTTTTCAGAGCGCTTTCGGTGAAGCTGGCATAACGGATCGTGCGGCGTTCGGGCAGGGTATAGTCATTGCGATGGGCCGCATAATAGCTGGCCAATTCCTGATCGCTGGGCGGCGTGGCTGGTGCAAACGATGCTGACGGGAGCAGCGCGATCCCGCCAATCCGGCGTTCGGTTACAACGCCCGCATAGCGCAACATGACCGCACGCGGAATTGTGACGCCGTAATCGGCTGGCGAAAGCAGCTGGCGGACAATCAGGCTCTGGGCGATATCGTCACGCACCTGGGCATCGGTCAATCCGCGCTGCTGGAGCAACTGACGATAAAGCGTATCGCTGAAATTGCCATCAGGCCCGCGGAATGCAGCGATCTTGGCGATTTCGCTGTCGATCAGCAGTTCGCTGGCGATCACGCCGTGCTTTTCGCCGAAAGCTGCCATCGCGGTGCGATCGAGCATTTCATTGAGCACCTGACTAAGCCCGCCTTGAGCCAAAAAGTCCTTGAGCGTGAGTTTGGGATCTTGCTGGCGCAGGTTTTCAGCCGCGCTGGAAGTGGCCTGGCTAAGCTGCGAAGTACTGATCCGCTTGGAGCCCACCGTAGCGACCCGGTCACCGCCAGCAATTCCGCCAAAATTGCCACTTGAAGAGACATCGCCGCTGGCGAAGGCCAGTGCAATCAGGATCAGGAAGGCAAGGGTAATGCCAACACCGATCTTGCTTTTGGTGAAATTTCGGAAAAACTCGAACATGAACCTATCGCCAAATAGCTGCCGCGCCGATAATCTGGCACTTCGGCGGCGGCTTTACGGTCCAAACTGCAATCCCGCAATGGCCCGGCTGCATCGAATTGAGATCGGGTTTTGCGGACGCTCAGACGGTCTGCTGGATCATTCTGCCGCACACACTTTGACAAAGGCAGGCTTGCTCGCCTAGCTGGACCCATTGGGCGGCTCCGCTCTGACCTGAAAAATATCGAAATTTGTGAGACTTAGATGGCAATTCGTCCCTATATTGTTGGCAATTGGAAGATGAACGGCACCCGCGCGATGCTCGCCGAGGCTCGGGCGATCGATCGCGGGGCAGCTCGTTATCCTGCAGTGCGGGTGGCAATTGCGCCGCCCTTCACGCTGATCCCGGGGATGGTTGAGGCCTTGCAGGCGACCGAAATTGGTGCGCAGAATTGCCATGCCAGCGCCAGCGGTGCGTTCACCGGGGAAATATCGGCGGCGATGCTGGCCGATGCCGGGGCCGCCTTTGCCATCGTTGGCCATAGCGAGCGGCGGGCGCAACATGGCGAACGCGACGCGATTGTCCGGGCGAAGGCTGACGCGGCGCTGGCGGCCAATCTGGAAGTGATTCTATGCGTTGGCGAAACCGAGGCAGAGCGCGATTCGGGCCAGGCCGAAGCGATTGTCACGGCCCAGCTTGATGGCTCCTTGCCCCGGGGAGAAGATGTCGCGATGCGTCTTTCGGTGGCTTATGAACCGGTCTGGGCGATCGGCACCGGCCGGGTGCCCTCAGTCGATGATGTCGGTGCCATGCACCGGGCGATCCGGGCTAAGCTGATCGAGGTGTATGGCGAACCAGGTAACGACGTGACCATTTTGTACGGCGGCTCGGTCAATGGCGGTAATGCTGCCGAATTACTTGGCGCAGACGAAGTGGGCGGGGCGCTGGTTGGCGGGGCAAGCCTTGCCGCCGATAGCTTCCTCGCGATTGTCGCAGCAGCGGGCGGGCCGAGCGACGAATAGAGCTCGCGCGCACATCCTGACCACACGGCTTGCGCCGCAGGCTCGCCGCGCCTAGATGCGCGGCTTCACAGCTATTGCAGAGATACCCATGTCAATTTTCATTTTCCTCACCGTTGTTCAGGCGCTGATCGCAGCCAGCCTGGTTGGCGTCATCCTGATGCAGCGTTCGGAAGGCGGCGGCCTTGGTGTGGGCGGCAGTCCTGCTGGGCTGATGTCGGCGCGCGGTGCGGCAGATTTCCTGACCCGCGCAACTGCAGTACTGGCGACGTTGTTCGTGGTGCTGAGTATCGTGCTGGCAGCACTGGCAGTTCGGGCGAGCTCTGGCCGGACGATCGACACTTCGCTAAATCGCACAGCAGTTCCGGCAGCAGCGCCTAGCCCGGTGCCGGTCGATCCGCTGGCCGGTGCAGCTCAGCCGCTGACCACTGCTCCTGAAGCTTCGTCTTCGGCTGTGGCTGATCCGCTTGCCCCGGCGACGAAGCAGTAGGCTCACTTTATTACGGGTAACCTGGGCTCCTGCCGCGATCGGTGGGGGATAAGCTTGGTTGCACTGAGATCTGTTGTGGATTGCCGCAGCAAGCGCTTGCGTGGGCGCCCTCCAACGGCTTAAGGCTTAACTCCCATGGCGCGGTACATTTTCATAACCGGCGGCGTGGTCTCCTCGCTCGGCAAAGGTCTTATGGCAGCAAGCCTTGCAGCACTGCTGCAGGCGCGGGGTTTTCGCGTGCGAATCCGCAAGTTTGATCCCTATCTAAACGTCGATCCGGGCACGATGAGCCCCTATCAGCACGGCGAAGTCTATGTGACCGACGATGGGGCAGAGACCGATCTCGATCTGGGGCATTATGAGCGCTTTACCGGGGTTTCGGCGCGCCAGTCAGACAACATCACTTCGGGCCGGATTTACCAGAACATCATCACCCGTGAACGCCGCGGCGATTATCTTGGCGCGACGGTTCAGGTAATTCCGCATGTCACCGATGCGATCAAGGAATTTGCTCTTCAGGAAACCGAGGATCTCGATTTCGTGCTGTGCGAAATTGGCGGCACCGTCGGCGATATCGAGGGGCTGCCATTCATTGAAGCGCTGCGCCAGCTGCGCAACGAGCTGGGCCGAGAACAGACTTGCTCGATCCATGTCACCCTGGTCCCCTATGTTTCAGCGGCCGGCGAACTCAAGACCAAGCCAACCCAGCATTCGGTCCGCGAGCTGACCAGCCTAGGCATCCAGCCCGATTTGTTGCTGTGTCGCTGCGAGCATCCGCTGCCCGAAACTGAGCGCGCCAAGATCGCGCTGTTCTGCAATGTCCGCAAAGAGGCTGTAATCCCAGCGCTGGATGCTTCCAGTATCTATGCAGTGCCGTTGCAATATCACGCCGAAGGGCTTGATGCAGAGGTCTTGCGGCACTTTGGCTTGACCAGCGATGCGCCGGATCTGTCGCGCTGGGCCGATATCGTCGATCGCTATCAACACCCGGAAGGCGAAGTGACGATTGGCGTGGTTGGCAAATATGTCGGGCTGCAGGACGCCTATAAGTCGTTGAATGAAGCGCTGGTCCATGGCGGAATGGCACACCGGGTGAAGGTGAATATCCGCTGGATTGACGCCGAATTATTCGAACAGGACGACAGCGAAATTGCCGCTCGGCTTGAGCCGATGCACGCGATCCTGGTCCCCGGCGGGTTCGGCGAGCGCGGCTCCGAAGGCAAAATCGCCAGCGTGCGCTTCGCCCGTGAACGCGGCGTGCCGTTCTTCGGGATATGTCTGGGCATGCAAATGGCCTGCATTGAAGGTGCGCGCAATACGGCTGGCATTGCCGAGGCTTCCTCCACTGAATTCGGCCCGACCACTGAACCAGTGGTTGGCATCATCACCGAATGGATGAGCGAAGAAGGTATCCAGACCCGTGCCAAGGGCGGCGATCTGGGCGGGACCATGCGACTTGGCGCTTATGAAGCCAAACTGGCCGGAAACAGTCATGTCGCCAATATTTATGGTCAGACCACCATTTCCGAGCGCCATCGCCACCGTTACGAAGTCAATGCTGCCTATCGCGGCCGACTTGAAAAAGGCGGGCTGGTGTTCTCAGGCATGTCACCCGACGGACTGCTTCCCGAAATTGTCGAGCGGCCGGATCATCCGTGGTTCGTGGGTGTGCAGTTCCACCCCGAACTCAAGAGCCGCCCATTCGATCCGCATCCGTTGTTTGCCGGGTTTATTGGTGCAGCGTTGCGCCAGGCGCGTCTGGTCTAATTGTGGCAGATATGGTTGGGGTGAAGCCCTGAAACCTCACTCCCAAACCATTAAATTAAACAAAAAACTCAGGCCGCAGCACTTTTTTCATGGCTGTCCGGCACGGCTGAGAGCGACTTCTGCGTACCGATTGCGATCTTCCTAGGCTTCATCGCATCGGGCACTTCGCGGACAAGGTCGATGGTCAGCAACCCGTCTTCCAGATTTGCACCACCAACCAGCACGAAATCGGCCAGCTCAAACCGCCGCTCGAACCCGCGCTGGGCAATCCCGACATGAAGGAACTGAGCATCGGCAGCCTCATCGCCTTTACGGCCTTGCACAATCAAGAGGTTCTGCTGGGCAGATATCTCTAGATCGGCCGGCTTGAATCCGGCGACGGCCAGGGTGATGCGATAGTGATCTTCGCCGCGACGCTCGATGTTGAACGGCGGGTAATTATCACCGACCCCCGCCCGCGAATGGTTTTCTAGCAGATCGAATAGCCGATCAAACCCCACGGTAGAGCGGCGATAGGGGGTAAAATCAAAACGGTTCATGGCAAAAATCCTCATTTGAGCAATTCTTAATTCCGACAAAGCCCGTTTCCGGCACTTCGTTGCGGCATCATTCCCATGCGGAACATGACACCAGACCGGAGATATGATAACACTAGTTCGTTTCAAGGGGCGGCAGCCACAATGAAGGAAAGTGCATGAGCTCTCCGCAGATTGAGATCTATTCCAAATGGGGTTGCCCTTTCTGTTCCCGCGCCAAAACTCTGCTTGACGGCAAGGGTGTGAAATACAACGAGTATGACATCACCATGGGCGGCCCTAAGCGCACTGAGATGGTTGAACGCGCGCCCGGTGCGACCACCGTTCCGCAGATTTTCATTGGCAATGTCGGGATCGGCGGCTTTGATGAACTCTTCGCGCTTGATGCTTCCGGCAAGCTTGACCCGTTGCTGGGCCGCTGAGCCATGACCCGCCCATGACCCGCCCATGACCCGCATCGCGGTGCTGCAGATGACCACCGGGATCGATCCGGCGGGCAATGCTGCGACTCTGGTTGGCGCGGTGGGCGCGGCCGCTATGGCCGGGGCAGAGATGGTCTTTACCCCTGAAATGTCCGGTCTGCTCGATCGCAATCGCGAGAGAGCGCGCGCGCATATCGCGGCCGAGGCGGATAATCCGGTGCTGGCAGCGGTCCAGGAAGCTGCCGCACGGGCCGGGGTCTGGGTCGCGATCGGATCACTGGCGGTGCTGCGCGAGGATGGCCGCTGGGCCAACCGCTCACTCTTGGTCAATGCCAGCGGCGAAGTGGTCGCCCGTTATGACAAGCTGCATATGTTCGATGTTGATCTGGCCAGCGGTGAAAGCTGGCGCGAATCCAGCGCCTATGCCCCCGGCGAGACGCTGGCGGTAGCCGAAACGCCGATCGGCCGGCTTGGCCTGACAATCTGTTATGATCTGCGCTTTCCCGGGCTGTTCGAAGCATTGGGCAAGGCAGGCTGCGATGCAATTTCGATCCCCGCCGCCTTTACAGTGCCGACCGGCGCCGCGCATTGGCACATATTGCAGCGTGCCCGTGCGATTGAGGCGAGCGCCTTCGTCATCGCCGCTGCGCAGGTTGGCACCCACGAAGACGGCCGCAGCACCTATGGCCACAGCCTGGTTGTTGATCCGTGGGGCGATGTGCTGCTCGACATGGGCGGCGAGGCGGCGGGGCTGGGCTTTGTCGATCTGGATCGAAAGCGGCTGGCCGAGGTGCGGGCACAATTGCCCAGCCTTGCAAATCGCCGGGTAATTCCTGATCTGTCTGCGCAGTGATTGTATTTGATCTTGAATGCCAATCGGCAGGACACCGGTTTGAGGGATGGTTCGGCTCGACAGACGACTTTGATCGGCAATGCAATGCAGGAGCGGTCCGTTGTCCGGCATGTGGCTCGACAGCCGTCAGTAAGGCCCCGATGGCTCCCAATGTTAGTCGAAAGGGCAACCAGATCACTCCAGTTTCGCAGGCGCCTCAGGCGCAATCTGCAGTCGGCGTGGCGTTGCCGCCCGAGGCTGCCAAGGTGATGCAAGCTATGGCGCAAATGCAAGCCGAAGCGCTCAAGCATTCACGCTGGGTGGGCGATAAGTTCGCCGAACAATCCCGTGCTATTCATTATGGCGAACGTGAGAAGGAAGTGATTCACGGCCAGGCTACCCCGACGCAGGCAATTGAGCTGATTGAGGAGGGGATTGCTCTGGTTCCGCTGCCATTCCCGGTCGCACCGCCGGACAAACTCAACTGATTGCCAGCGTCGATCCGCCTGCCTAAGAGAACTTCGTGCGCCCGTAGCTCAGCCGGATAGAGCACCAGATTCCTAATCTGGGGGCCATGGGTTCGAATCCCGTCGGGCGCACCACTCAACCATCGATTTGAAGCGCCCCGCGCCGGATCTGATCGGCTTCCATCGATTTGAACAGCGCGGTGAAATTGCCTTCGCCAAAGCCTTCATCCTTCTTGCGCTGGATGAATTCGAAGAACACCGGTCCGATCATGGTTTGCGAGAAGATTTGCAGCAGCAGGCGCGGATCATCATTTTCGGTCGAGCCATCGAGCAGGATGCCGCGGGTTTGCAGCGCATCGACCGGCTCGCCGTGTCCCGGCAGGCGCTCGGCCAGCATCTCGTAATAGGTCGCTGGCGGGGCCGGGGCGAAGGGTGTGCCGAGCGCCTTGAGCCGGTCCCAGGCGGCGTAGAGATCATCGCAAGCGAAGGCGATGTGCTGAATACCCTCGCCGTTATAAGCGCGCAGATACTCCTCGATCTGGCCGCCTCCCTTTTGGCCTTCCTCATTAAGCGGAATGCGGATCTTGCCATCGGGCGCGGTCATAGCCTTGCTGGTCAGGCCGGTATATTCACCCTTGATGTCGAAATAGCGGATCTCGCGGAAGTTGAAGATCCGCTCATAAAAGGCGGCCCAATGTGCCATCCGTCCGCCGTAAAGGTTGTGGGTCAGGTGATCGATCAGCTGCATGCCTGCGCCAACCGGATTGCGGTCAACGCCTGCTTCATAATTGAAGTCGATGTCATAAATGCTCAGGCCGTCATCGCCATAGCGGTCGATCAGGTAGATGATCGAGCCGCCGATGCCGCGAATGGCCGGGAGGTTGAGCTCCATCGGGCCGGTCGCGACCTCGACCGGTTCAGCCCCGCGTTCGATCGCCAGAGCATAGGCTTTGGCCGCGTCGCGCACGCGAAAGGCCATCCCGCAGGCGGAGGGGCCGTGTTCGGCGGTGAAATAGGCAGCCGGGCTACGCGGCTCGTAATTGGCGATCAGATTGATCTCGCCCTGACGCCACAGCTGGACATCCTTGGAGCGATGCCGGGCGACGAGGGTAAATCCCATTGTCGCGAACACCGGTTCGAGCACACCCTTTTCAGGCGCTGAAAACTCAACGAATTCGAAGCCGTCGAGGCCAAGCGGGTTATTGAACAAGTCAGTCATGGCAGCGGCTCATAAATAGTTTCAATAGAAACCAGATTGGCAACATCCGCACAGAAATGTCAAGTCTTGCGAGCCTGCTGCCGGGCGTCGCTGAACGAATCAGCCTCGCCTAGCGCCAACCATTGGCTTGCGCTTTGCGCTCAGCTTCAGCGTCCAGCGGACCGCCTTTAGCCATTTCCTGCGCTGCGGCGAGGATATCGCTATCAGCTGCCCCGGCCTGGCGATAATCGGTGCTGGCCGTCGCGCTGGCTGGCCGCTCCATCCGCAAACGCCAGCCGCGCGCTTCACGGCAAGCGATACCGGCCAGCTTGGCCCCAGAAAAACTGCGGCACAACGAACCATCTTGCGTGGGAAAACTCAGCAAGATGCGCGGATCAGACGTGATGTCCTGATTGGCCGCAAGTTGCCCGGTCAGCGCGGCATCAAGGGTTCCGGCAGCGTAATGCTGGCCATCAAGGGTCCGTACCAGATCATCGCTGCCACGCGGTATTATCAGGAACAGCACCAGGCAAGCTGCAATCGCAGGTCCGATGAAACGGATACTCGCAAGCCCGGTCGAGCGGCGTTCGGCCTTGCGGGCGCGGACCTCAGACAGATCCACCACTTTGCGGGACTGCTCGATAGTATCATTCAGTTCCGCAGGGATCGGTTCATTCAGTACTGGGGCGTAATGCGCTACCAGGAGTTCGCGGAGCTTTTTCTGCTCTGCCACTTGAGCGGCGAGTTCTGGCGAAGCTGCTACATCGCGGCTGATCCGGGCAGCATTAACATCGTCCAGCTCGTCATCGATATAGGCAGCCAGCAATTCGCGATCAATCGTCATCGGGTTTCTCCCAAGGCCAGAAGCAAAGCCTCGCGACCGCGGACCAGGCGCGAAGCAAGCGTCCCTGGTGGGCAACCGACAATCTCAGCCGCTTCGGCATATTTATAGCCTTCGACCATCACCAGCAACACTGCCTCGCGTTGGTCGTCTGGCAGGGTGGCCATGGCGCGATCAACCATTGAAAGCTCAACCACAGCTTCCTGCGCGCCATCCATACCAACCGAGAGGCCAGCTTCTTCATCGACGAAACTGCGGCTGCGGCGGCTGCGGGACCTGGTTTCGTCAATCCACAGATTACGCATGATTCGGTAGATCCAGCTATCAAGACGGGTGCCGGCCTGCCATTGGTTGCGCGACAGGAGCACCCGCTCAACGGTCATCTGGCACAAATCGTCGGCATCGCTGCGATCGCGTGCCAAACCAACCGCGAACCTGCGAAGGCGCGGTAGTAAGGCGGTGAGGCAATCCTCGAAACTATCAGTCTTGGTCAGTGCCGTTTTCCATGGATGAAACGAAACGGATGGAACGTTTCATCCATGCCCGATAAAGAATAATTCGCGAGGACACCATGCGCACTGCTTCCATTGCCCTTTTTCTGGCCGTTCTGGTAGGCGCACCGTCCCAGGCCCAGCTTGGCCTGCCGTCGCTCCTGCCAACCCCCGGCGCCGTGATCGATCGCACCACCGGGGCGATCGGCGCCACGCTGGACGGTGCCACGGGCCAGATCGGACGGCAGCTGGAGCAGGTGCGGCTTGGCCGGATCGGTCGGTTGCTTAGTTCCAATCGCGGCACAATTGAGCGGGATATCAATGGTGCCCCGGCTCGGCGTGGAGAATTGCTGATGCTCGATCCTGCGCCGGATGTTTTGACCCGGTTGAACCAGGCGGGTTTTGAACTTGTCGAACAACGCCTGCTCGCCGGATTGGAGTTGACGGTTACCCGGTTCAATATTCCCAAGGGGATGTCGCTCGCCAATGCTCAGCAACTTGCAACCCGGCTCGCGCCCGATAGTGAGGTGACTGCCGATCAACTTCACTTCGCCAGTGGGTCGTCGGCGAAAACCGCCCTCCCGCGAATGGGGCTTCCGGCTGTGGCAGCTATCAGCGAACCAGTCGGTTTTATTGATGGGGCGCCGGGAGGCACTGCGCCGGTTGCGGCTATTCAGTCGTTTGCCATCGGCACTGCCCGCGCCAACAATCACGCCAGCGCGGTCGCTTCGCTGCTGTTCAGGGCCGGAGTGCAGCGAATTTATGCAGCGGATGTTTATGGCGGGGATCCGGCTGGCGGCGGCGCCTTCGCAATAGCCCGAGCGTTAGACTGGCTGGTCAGGCAGAAAGTTCGAGTGGTCTCGGTCAGTCTGGTTGGGCCAGCCAATCCGGTGCTGGCACGGGCGATCGCTGCGGCGCGCGCGCGCGGCACTACGATTGTAGCGGCTGTTGGCAATGACGGTCCGGCGGCACCGCCAGTTTATCCAGCCTCTTATGTCGGCGTTCTTGCGGTAACTGGTGTCGATGGCCGTAACCGGGCGTTGATCGAAGCGGGCAGGGCGCTTCACCTCGATTATGCGGCTCCCGGCGCCGATATGCTGGCGGCCGATGCGGTTGGCCGGTTGGTGAGAGTACGCGGGACATCGTTCGCAACCCCGCTGGTCGCAGCCCGCGCCGCGGCAGCGCTGCAATCGCGGGGTGCGCCAACGATTGTATCGATCCTTGATCGCGAAGCCCGTGATCTGGGTAAGCGCGGCCCCGACACTACCTTTGGTCGCGGACTACTGTGCCATGAATGCAAAATAAAACATTGAATAACAGTGCCATGCGATTTTAATTGGTAATTCATGGATAAATTTCAGGCGTCCATACGTTTTTCTTACAAGCGCTCCGAACAAGGTGCGCTGGCTCAGAGATCAACGAAGGATTGACGCTATGAAAACTATCATTCTTGCATCGGCAGCACTTTTTGTTGCCACAGCCACACCCTCACAGGCCCAGCTACTTGGTGGCAGCGGTGGTCTGGGAGGCTCGCTCGGCGGCGCACTGGGCAGCCAAGGCCCGATTGGCCTCCCGGATATGCGTTCGATTGAAACCACCACGCGTGGCACCGCTTCAGGAACAGCCGATGCGGCAGCTACCAAGTCGGTTGATCGCCGCAGCGGCCGCGCCAATGCCGGTGGTTCGGCGAATGCTTCGGGTGACGGCGGGCTCGCTCAAACAATTTCAACCCCGATGCGCGATCTCTCGGCCAATGGCTCGGGCAATGGCAGCGCCAGTGGTTCGGGCAATGCTGACGCTCAGCTGATCGGCACGGACGGTTTGCGGAGCGAGGCTTCGAGTACGCGCAATTCCGCTGGCGCATTGGCAACTAGCAGCCATGACGCAGCCAGTTCGGCTGATGTACGGTCTGCTTCGGTCGTCGGTTCGGCTGCGGGCAATGCAACCGGTTCGGCCAACGGGCTGCTTTCAGGCGCTGCCGGTTCGGGTTCTGGCAATGCAGCGGGTTCGGCCAATGGGCTGCTCTCTGGCGCGACTGGTTCAGGTTCGGGCGATGCAATAGGTTCTCCCGATGGGCTGTTCTCTGGTGCGGCAGGGCAATTGGCTTTGGCTGGCAGCGCAGCGGGCAACGCTGACGGGACCTTCGATGTCGCGCGCGGGATGCGGATCGTTTCGCCCGATGGCGAGAAGATCGGCAAGATCCGCGAGGTAATCACTGACACCGAAGGAAAGGTTCAGGAACTCGTGGTCAAGGTAGATGGCGAGACCGCGCGCATCCCCGCCTCAAACTTCACTGGCACTGGCACGGTCCTGATCTCCGGGATGACAGAAGGCCAAATCAAGGATGAAGCCAATCGCCAGGAAGATACTTCAGGCAAATAACTCTCCGATAGCCCTATCTCACCCCCCCAACTCCCGAAGGGCGATCGCGCCCGGAATGGTCCTCCCGCCATTCCGGGCGCACTTTTGTCTGACTTTGTCGCATTCTTACGGCAGGAAATGCGAAATTGCTTGAACCGCCGAATTAACTGTGATTCTAAGTGCTCATGAAAAATAATCAGCGCAATTCCAAGCTCGCAAATAAAGGCATGACCCAGGGCGTTGCCTTGATCTGTCTGCTGCTGCTGGGCGGAATGGCGCTTGCGGGTCCAAGTGGATTGTTGGCGTGGAGCGAAAACAATCGCGTGCTGGCGCAGCATCAAAAGGAATTGACGCAGCTCGTCATCCAGCGGGACGAACTCAAGAACCGGGTTGCGCTGCTCGATCCGCGTCATGCCGATCCCGATCTTGCCGGTGAGTTGCTGCGCAGCAATCTCAATGTCGTCCATCCTGACGAAATGGTGATGCTGCTCGACTAGGCGATCACCGCAACTGCATCCAGCAACATTACAAAATACGTATGGAGCGGTTTCCCTAATTGAAGCTGTCCCCTATAGGCAGATCAATAATCCGCCTTAGGGGATAGCATCTTGGCCAAGCCCGCGACCAGCCGAACACGTTCAAAAAAGGGCGCGCTTGCCAAGGCAGCGTCAGGCGAGAAGAACTTCGCGCTGCGCAGCCTTGAACAGGCGCATGCCGAAAACAAGCGCTTTGCTGCAACCGATGCCGAGTTGATGCATTTCTATGAGCAGATGCTGCTGATCCGCCGCTTTGAAGAGCGGGCCGGGCAGCTCTACGGTCTCGGCCTGATTGGCGGATTTTGTCACCTGTACATCGGTCAGGAAGCCGTGGCGGTCGGGCTTCAGTCCGCGCTTGATGCAGAGCGCGACAGCGTCATCACCGGCTACCGCGATCATGGCCACATGCTGGCTTATGGGATTGATCCCAAAGTCATCATGGCCGAGCTGACCGGACGGCAGGCAGGCATCTCGCACGGCAAGGGTGGCTCGATGCATATGTTCAGTGTGGAGCACAAGTTTTACGGCGGCCACGGCATTGTTGGCGCGCAGGTGCCGCTTGGCGCTGGGCTGGCCTTTGCGCACAAATACCGCG
>JANLQQ010000165.1:0-14975 GCA_031367905.1 Novosphingobium sp. | reverse complement strand
TCGATGTGTACGCTCCACGCCAACTCGGCGCGCGAATGCCTAGGTCGCATGGAAAACATGATCCTGATGGGTGACATCAAGATCCCCAAGGAAGCCATCTCGCGGCAGATCGCCGAATCGGTTGATCTGATCGTTCAGGTCAAGCGCCTGCGCGACGGTTCGCGCCGCACCACCGGCATCACTGAGGTGATCGGGATGGAAGGCGATGTGATCGTAACGCAAGAGCTGTTCAAGTTCGAGTATCTTGACGAGAGCGATGATGGCAAGATTATTGGCGAGTTTCGCCCGTCGGGCCTGCGCCCCTATACGCTTGAAAAGGCCCGCATGTACGGTTTCGATCAGGCTTATCTGGAAGCTTGTCTCTAGGCTCTGTTCGATTTTGATTGAATCAAAACCTGGGACTAGCCGGTGTCAGGCCGGGATTTCCGAGGCGTGACATGTGCCATTTCACTCAAAATCATTCTAACCGCCAAACCGGCTCCGCGCCGCCAGCCCGAGTAACGCCACAGCGCCCAGGAAGCTCCACAGGAATACCCCTGTCCACGGCATGAAGCCCACGGCATCGGGGTTGCTGCGGCGCAGCCGGCGGCGATCGCCCAGCCAGGCGATCACTGCCAGCGCGGCGCAGGCCAGCCCCGGCAGCAGCAGCCACTCCACCCAGTCCTGATCAAGCAGTTCCCACAACCCCAAAGCTTGTTTCTCATTTCCACAACGTTACAGCGGCATGGTGGAAAACACCCAGAAGCCCCTGTTCGCGCTTGGCTTGCGCCTGATCGCGGCTGCGGTGCTGGCAACCTTGTTGATGCTGGTCAAGTACACGGCACAAAGCGGGGTTGCACTAGCCGAAATATTGTTCTGGCGTCAGGCGCTGACTGTTCCGATCCTGTTCGCTTGGCTCGGCTGGAACGGACAAATCCGCCGACTGAAAACCGATCGCTTGCCAGTCCATGGCCGCCGTGCCGTGATCGGCGTAATCGGCATGTTCCTGAACTTCGGGGCGGTGACCATGTTGCCGTTGGCAGAAGCGACAACGCTGGGTTTTACCACTCCGATATTTGCGGTGATCCTCTCCGCGCTGCTGCTGCACGAACGGGTTGGCCCGGTCCGCTGGCTGGCGGTAGCGCTAGGGTTTGCCGGGGTAGTGATCATCACCCAGCCCGGTCATTCGACCATTCCTCTAAACGGCGCGATGGTTGGCCTTGGAGCAGGCGTTGTGGTTGCGCTGATCAGCATTCAAGTGCGCGATCTGGCCCGGACCGACGAGCCGCTGAGCATCGTCTTCTGGTTCGCCGCACTCAGCACGCCATTCCTTGCGCTTGCTCTACCGGCCGTGATGACTGAGCATACTCCCCGCCAATGGGCCCTGCTCATGGCAATCGGAGTAATCGGCGGGGCGGGCCAGCTGTTGCTCACAGCATCGCTGCGCTTTGGCCAAGTCGCCAGCGTGATCGTGATGGATTATTCGGCGCTGATCTGGGCCACGTTGTTTGGCTGGCTGGTGTGGGATCATCTGCCGCCTGTCGCAACCTGGCTGGGCGCTCCAGCGGTTATTGCGGCAGGCGTTGTGATCGCCTGGCGTGAGCATAAGTTACATGGGCGCAGCCCGCCCACCGCAGCCCGCACTGCGGAATGAGGGAACATCCACGCTAATCGTGCATTCACTTGGTAAGCCGCATATATTGGCGACAACGAACTTGAAGGAGAATACCATGTATCGCAAAATCCTGACCGCGCTCGCCGCTACTGGCATCATCCTCAGCGCTGCAGCCTGCAACACCGTCAAGGGCTTGGGCAATGATATTGAATCAGTCGGCGAAGCTGGCGACCGCGCAATTCGCTGATTAGCGCGGGCGACCAGCCTTGCGGGCGCGGCTTTCGCGGATCACCAGCCACAGCAACAGCCCGATCGGCCCCGCCATCAGCGTGGCGAACAGGATCGGTAGCTGGACGATCCGCGAAAAGCCCTTGGCATCGGCATCCTTGGCAATCCACAGCCCGGTAAACAGATCAAACGCCAGATAATGCGTCCAACCCAGCACTATCCCGCCGTCGGACTGGAACAGCGCGCGGATGCCGGGGATAGAATAGTCGCTGATATCAGCAGCCTTTGCGCCTGCGACCAACCCGATATTGACACTGCCGCTGAACAGCAGCGCGAAAATCACGGCATAGATCACGCACAGCAGCCCGGCGCCCAGATATAGCACGCTAGTGGTGACCAGTGGCTTGCGCGGTAGCGCGGCTAGCAGCACCCAGCCAATCATCGCGATGATATTGGTCAGGCCGAACAGCGTTGTCCACATCAAGCTTGCTCCCGATCACCCTGCCAGCTTAGCACTGGCTTGCGCGCGGCCAGCGTTTCATCCAACCGGCGACGCGGCGCGAAATGCGGCGCGCTCTTCAGCTCGTTATCGCCTGCCTTGGCCCGCGCTGCAAGGTGTCGCATCGAGCCGATGAACCGATCGAGTCCGGCCTTGCTCTCGGTTTCGGTCGGCTCGATCAACATTGCACCATGGACGACCAGCGGAAAATAGATCGTCATCGGGTGAAAACCCTCGTCGATCAGCCCCTTGGCTATGTCGAGCGTAGAAAAGCCTTCGGCCAGTCCATCATCGCTGAACAGCGCCTCGTGCATGCACGGGCCACTTGAACCGAACGGCGCGTTTAGCACATCTTCAAGGCTGCGCAGGACGTAATTGGCATTGAGCACCGCATCCTCGGCGACGCGGGCGAGACCGTCCGCGCCGTGGCTCAGGATGTAAGTCAGCGCGCGGGTGAACATGCCCATCTGGCCGTGAAACGCCGCCATCCGGCCAAAGCTGTGCTGGAGCACGGTCGCCGCGTCTTCCTCCTCGATCAGCCAGATAGTGCCATCGGCCTGCCGCGCCGTCCACGGCAGCGGGCCATAGGGCGCCAAAGCCTCGGACAAAACCACCGGACCCGAACCCGGACCGCCGCCGCCATGCGGAGTCGAAAAGGTCTTGTGGAGATTGATGTGCATCGCATCGATGCCAAGATCGCCGGGGCGAACCTTGCCAACGATCGCGTTGAAATTGGCCCCATCGCAATAGACGAACCCGCCGGCAGCATGCACTGCATCCGAGATGGTCTTGAGATCGCCCTCGAACAGACCGCAGGTATTGGGATTTGTGATCATCACTGCGGCTATATCTGGTCCGAGACGGGCTTGCAGTGCCGCCAGATCAACTCGGCCCGCAGCCGTCGCCGGAATATTCTCAACCCGGTAGCCGGCAAACGCCGCCGTCGCCGGATTGGTGCCATGGGCACTTTCGGGAACCAGCACCACCGCGCGCGGATCGCCGCGCGCTTCGAGGGCGGCGCGGATGCACAGTAGGCCACATAGTTCGCCGTGCGCACCTGCCTTGGGGGTCATCGCGACTCCGTGCATCCCGGTCAGCGCGATCAGCCACTCGGCCAGTTGATTGATGACTTCCAGCGCCCCGCGCACCGTATGTTGCGGCTGGAGGGGATGGATATCGGCAAACCCAGGCAGCCGCGCAACCTTCTCGTTAAGCCGCGGATTGTGCTTCATCGTGCACGAGCCAAGCGGGAACGGCCCGAGATCAATCGCATAGTTCTGGCGGCTGAGGCGGGTGTAATGCCGCACCGTTTCCGGCTCGGTCAATCCGGGCAGCGCGAGGAGATCCCGGCGCAGGAACTTGTCCAGCGCGGGCAGCGGATCATGCTCTGGCGCTTCGATATCGACACCGCATTTACCTGGCCCGCCCAGCTCGAAAATCAATGGCTCTTCCAGCATCAGCGCACGGTCGCCGCTGGCGGTGGGGCTGTCGTGGAACACTGCGGAACCCATGACAGGCTTCCATCCGGATGGGTTGGCGGCGTTCATGACAGCACTCCTTCAAGCGCCACCGCGAGGGCTTCGATGTCCTCGGCTGTGGTGGTTTCGGTCGCGGTGACGAGCAACCCGTTGGCAAGGCCCGGCGCATCGGGATAGAGCCGCCCCAGCGAGACCCCGCCCAGCACCTGCCGATCAGCCAGCTGGCGGACGACTTCGCGGGCATCACTGGGTAGCATCACGGTGAATTCGTTGAAATATGCGTCGTTGAGCACCCGAATACCGGGAACTCGCGATAGCCGATCCGCAGCCGAACGAGCCCGGGCGTGATTGACACGCGCCAGCTGGTGCAACCCGTCACCACCCAACAAAGTCATGTGAACGCTGAAAGCAAGCGCACAAAGGCCTGAATTAGTGCAGATATTGCTCGTCGCCTTCTCGCGACGGATATGCTGCTCTCGGGTTGAGAGGGTTAGCACGAAGCCGCGTTTCCCCGCGGTATCCACAGTTTGTCCACAGAGTCTTCCCGGCATCTGACGAACGAATTTCTCAGCGCAGCCGAACAGCCCGAGGTAAGGCCCGCCGAAATTGAGGCCCACTCCGATCGATTGCCCTTCCCCGACCACGATATCCGCGCCCAGATGCCCCGGCGCCTCCAGCAGCCCAAGCGCGACCGGTTCGGTCACCACTGCGATCAGCAGCGCGCCTTGCGCATGCGCGGCGGCGGCAATCGCGGCCAGATCGGGGATCCGGCCAAGAATATCAGGATACTGCACGACTACGCATGACGTTACGGCGTCAATTGCAGCGATAACCCCAGCTGTATCGGGCGCGGCGTCCAGCTTTGGCGCGCGATAATCGATCGTATCGCCGGTGAATTTCGCCATGGTGGTGATGGTCGCGACGTAATGCGGATGCAGCCCCCGGCACAGCACGGCCTTGCCCCGTTTGGTGATCCGCCCGGCCATCGCCACGGCCTCCCAGCAAGCGGTCGAGCCATCATACATCGAGGCATTGGCAATATCAGTCCCGAACAGCCGGGCGACCTGGCTCTGAAACTCGAACAGCACCTGCAGTGTGCCTTGCGCGATTTCGGGCTGGTAGGGCGTGTAGGCGGTCAGAAATTCGCCGCGCTGGATCAGATGATCGACGCTCGCTGGAATATGGTGCCGATAGGCCCCAGCTCCCAGAAAGAACGGCACCGAACCTGCGCTGACATTCTTTGCCGCCAGCGCGCCCATGTGGCGCTCCACTGCCATTTCGCTGGCATGGAGCGGCAGCCCGGCAATCGGCCCGGAAAGCCGCGCACTGGCGGGAACATCGGCGAATAATTCGTCCACCGAGGCGGCACCGATAACCCCGAGCATTTCGGTGCGGTCAGCTGCGGTGAGAGGCAAATAGCGCATCGGTTCAGAGCCCCGCTATATAGTGATCATAGGCGGCGCGATCCATCAGCCCGGCCAGCTCGGCCGAGTCTGACAAGGTCACGCGGAACAGCCAGCCGCCCTTTTCGGGATCGGTGTTGACCAGTTCCGGCTCGCCTTCTAGCGCTTGATTGACGTCGGTAACCGTGCCGCTGACGGGCGAATAAACGTCCGAGGCGGCCTTGACCGAATCGACCACGCAAGGCGCATCGCCTTTCTTGAGCGCGGTTCCGGCAGCGGGCAGATCGACAAAGGTGATGTCGCCCAGCTGGCCTTGCGCATAATCGGTTATGCCGACGGTTCCGATAGAACCATCGACTTCGATCCATTCATGGTCCTGGGAGTAATAGCGGGTCATGGGTTGGCTCCTCAGCGGTGATAGCGGTGGGGGACAAAGGGCATCAGCACGACGCGCGCGGTAAGGCGGCGGCCGCGGACGTCGATTTCGAGGGCGGTGTCAGGCACAGCACGGGCTGCATCGACATAAGCCATCGCAATCGGGCGCTCAAGGCTGGGTGAGAAAGCGCCTGATGTAACAACGCCAACCTCCTGATTATTTGTAAATATTAGTGCGCCTTCCCGCGCTGCCATCCGGCCTTCGAGCGCAAGCCCGACCCTTTTGCGCGCTGGACCAGAAGACAGCAGCGGTACAATCCGCTCGGCGCCGGGAAAGCCGCCATCTTGGCGGCGGCGCTTGTTGATCGCAAACGATAGCCCGGCCTCGAACGGATCGGTTCCGGTGGTCAGATCATGCCCGTAAAGCGGCAGCCCGGCTTCCAGCCGCAGCGAATCCCGCGCGCCAAGGCCGATTGGCTTCACTTCCGGCTCGTCGCAGAGCAGTGCCGCAATTTGTTCCGCCGCGTCGCCCGGCAGCGAAATCTCGAAGCCGTCCTCGCCAGTATAGCCCGACCGGCTGATCGTGACCGGAACTCCGGCAATCTCGAACTGGCCAAGACGCATAAAGGTCAGCGCGGAGAGCGGATAATCGCCGCTTACATGGCGTTCCAGCGCGGCGAATGCCTTAGGCCCCTGGACAGCCAGCAAGGCCTGTTCGTCCAGATGGTTGAGCGTAATTTCATCGGGCAGATATTCGCGCAAATGGGCGATATCATCCCATTTGGTCGCGCCATTTACGACCAGAAACAGGCTGTCCGGCCAGCGCGAAACGATCAGGTCGTCGAGAATCCCGCCGTTCTCATCCAGCAGCAGCGAATAGCGCTGGCTACCCAGTTTAAGCGTGGACAAATCAATCGGCAGCAGGGCCTCAAGCGCCGCGTCCACACCCTCACCCGAGATCAGCAGCTGACCCATATGCGATACATCGAACAGCCCGGCGCTTTCCCGCGTCCACAAATGCTCGGCAATGATCCCCTCATACTGGACCGGCATCCAGTATCCGGCGAATTCAACCATCCGGCCGCCGCGCGCGCGGTGCCAGCCATCAAGCGGGAGGGTGAGCACTTCCAGCTCTTCCGCATCATCGATGTCGTAGGTTTCGCTCACAGAAAATTCCCGCACAGATGCACCACATTCGGTGCCCCCTCTGTCACGGAAACCTGAGAGCTTTCCCCCGCTTCGTCCACCAAAGGACTGGCAAGGTTACCCCTTCGGCGGCCCTGCCCATCCGGGGCAGAACACTTTCCAGAGCGTCGCTATAGATCCACGCGGTCCATTTGCCTGAGAGATTCCGGGGCGGTTGCTCCTTCGGCGCCCAGCGATCCGTTCGATGACGAATCACTGGGGCTCTCCCGCGCGATCAGCGACACCGGCGAAATGGCCACTTCGTCAGGTCGAGTCAACGCTGCAAACTTAATCCTCCCCGTTTCGGGGAGGATTAGCCTGCCCGGCGCGCGGCGCGCTGGATTGCGTCATGTTCGAACACAAACCGGCCTGCGGCTTTCTCCCGCGTCAGTCCAACAATCGCCTGCGCCACCGTATCCGCCTTGATCGAGCGATATTTGCGGAACTCGCCATGGAGAAACAGATCAGCAAACGGGCTGGCGATCATGCCAAGGCGCTCTGCGGGGCGAAGTTCGCCGCGCGGGCCACGCAGCAGGCCGGGGCGCAGGATATCCAGCCGGGGAATACCGATCTTGCCCAGCGCTTGCTCGGTCTCACCCTTGACCCGCAAGTAGAAGTTCTTGGCCATCGGATCCGCTCCAACCGACGAGATCACGATCATCTGGCGAATTCCTGCGGCTTTGGCCGCATTGGCGCAGGCCAGCACCAGATGCTGATCAACCGCGCGGAACGCCACCTCGTCCTTGCCCGCTGCCGCCCAGGTGGTGCCCAGCGCGCAGACCAGCACATCGGCGCGAGCGGCTGCGATCGCATCGCCCCAATTCGCCGGGTCTGCCACCAGCAGCTCCATCCGCGCGCCCTTGGGCAGCGGAGCCTCGCGCCGGGCGATCCCGATGATCCGAAAATCGCTGCGACCAACCCCGTACTGGATCAATCGTGAGCCGATCAGGCCAGTCGCGCCAACCACCGCAATACGTTTCGGATCAGACATTGCGCAATCCTTCAGGCGTCCGCCCAAATATTCGGGCATGGGCCGAAATGGCATAGCGATCGGTCATCCCGGCGATGAAATCCGCGATGTGCCGACTGCGCTCTGGTTCCTGCTTTGGCAGCCGCCCAGCCCAAGCTGCGTCCATTAGCGCTGGTTCTTGTGCAAAAGCCGCATAGAGCTGGGCCGTAACCTCTTTCGCGCGATTGGCCGTGCCGATCTGTTCGGGGTGGTAATAAAGCTTTTCGTACATGAAGCGCTTGAGGCGGCGTTCATCGTTGGCCAGCACGGACGAAAAAGCTGCGGTCGCACGACCCGCACCGCGGACATCGGCAACGTCCGCCATGCCCAAAGCCCGCGCGGCAGTCTCGCCGATCACATCGTTGACCATCAATCCGATCTGGCTGCGGACCAGTTCGCGCAATTGCCGCTCGCGCGGGGCGGAGGGGAACCTCGCTTCCACAGCGCGCCATTGATCGGCGACGAAATCAAGCGTCAGCAGCTCGTCCAGATTGAGGAAACCGGCCCGCAGCCCATCGTCGATATCGTGGTTATCATAGGCAATGTCGTCAGCCAGCGCTGCGACTTGTGCTTCGAGCGAAGGCCATTGGCACAGGTCCAGCGGAAATGCTGCATCCAGTTCGGCCAACGCCCAAGGCACCTGACCGACCGGACCGTTATGCTTGGCCAGCCCTTCGAGCAGTTCCCACGAGAGGTTCAGTCCCTCATGCTCACAATAAGGCGATTCGAGCCGCATTAGTACCCGCAAGCTATGGGCGTTGTGATCAAATCCGCCATATTTCTGGAGTGCCGCATCAAGCGCCTCTTCCCCGGCATGACCGAACGGTGGGTGGCCGATGTCATGCGCCAGCGCCAGCCCTTCGGTCAGATCCTCATCCAGCCCCAGCGCGCGTGCGATCACCCGGGCGATCTGCGCAACTTCAAGGCTGTGGGTCAGTCGGACGCGGTAATGATCGCCATCGGGAGCGATGAACACCTGGGTCTTGTGGCGCAGACGGCGGAAGGCGATCGAATGAACAATCCGGTCGCGGTCACGCTGATACTCGCTGCGCGGCCCCCGAGGCAAATCGCGCGCGAGTGAGCCCGTAAGCGCAAACTCACGCCCTTTGCTCCGCACTGGATCAGAGGCGAAGGGTGCGCGGGTCAAGCTGGCAATGGGTCCTCACCCATGATCCAGTCGACCGCAGCTTCGGCATGGATCCGGGTGCAATCATAGATCGGCAGGACATTGGCATCAACGTCAACAATCATTTCCAGCTCGGTACAACCCAGCACCACCGCTTCGGCGCCATCTTGTGCCAGATTGGTGATGATGGTTTTCAACTCGCGCTCAGCCTGACGGCTCGCCTTACCCAGCAGCAGCTCATCGTAAATGATCCGGTCGAGCGTATCGACAAACGCCATTTCAGGGGGCAACAGCTCAATATCACGGGCGATCAGCTTTTGCCGGTAAAAGCTCTCCAGCATGACATTGCGGGTGCCGATCAGTCCGGCCTTGCGGATGCCGTTGTTTGCCATGCGGATCGCCACGCATTCAGCGATGTGGATGACTGGCACCGAGACTGCGGCGGCCACTTCGTCATAGATCTTGTGCATCGAATTGGCGCCGATCACGATCGCGCTAGCTCCCGCTATTTCGAGCCGCTTTGCAGACCCACTGAGGATCTCGGCCGCAGTCTGCCATTCGGCGGCATCGGAAAGACGTGTCAGGGTTGAAAAATCCAGGCTTTCGATCAGCAACGGCGCGCTGGCCTGCTTGCCAGCACGGGCTTGCACCAGATTGTTGATGTGATCGTAATAGGTGCGGGTCGATAGCCAGCTCATGCCGCCAATCAGGCCAAGTTTGCGCAAATTCAATCACTCCTGAAGGAAATGGATTGCCCCTGATGGCGGCGTCTTTAGGCAACAGCAGCCGCGCCGTCCAGCCACAGTGCAGTCAGGCGGCAGGAGGCCCAATGAACCGCGCAACGTCGGCAGCGCTTTGCCCGACCAACTCCTGCTGCGGCATGTGGCCGATACTGGGGTAGAGGATTAGCTTGCTACCCGGGATAGAGCGGGAATACCAGCGCGCGCCATCGGCATTGATCAGCCTGTCCTGCTCGCCCCACATCACCAGAACCGGCAGCTTGAGGGTGGCCAGCCGGGCTGGATCGAAGCTCTGACGCTTGGCGGCAAAGCGGGTGATCGTTGCTTGCCGATTGCCCGGATAGCGCAGCAGCTCCCAATAGCGATCAACCGTAGCATCGGTAATAAAGGCCTGATTGGTCACACTTTGGCGCAGGCTTTTTTCAACCAGGCTGCGCGGCGTGATCCAGCGCATCAGCTGATTGAGCCCCGGCAAGGCGGCCAGCTTGAAGCCGAGATTACCCGGGGCCGGATTGGCCTTGGGCGCACCGCCAGCATCGACCAGAACAAGCCCGCTGAGCCGTTCGGGATGGTTCATGGCATAGCTTGCCGCAATCGCGCCGCCCATCGAGTTTCCGGCGAGGGTGAACTTTTGAAGTCCCAACTTGTCCGTGACCTGATTGATCGTGGCTTCAAAGGCCGCCAGCGAATAGTCCCCGGTAGGATTTGGTCCGGTCAGCCCGTGACCGATCTGATCGAACCGTACGACCCGGTATTGGCCTTTGAGAACATCGGCCCAGGCATCCCAGGTATGGAGATCATCGTTGGAGCCGTGGAGCAGCATGATCACCGGCGCATCGCGGGGGCCTTCATCGCGCAGATGGACCGTCAGGCCGCCGCCCAGTTCCACGAACTGCGAGGGAGGCGCACCATATTTGGCCTTCATCGCAGCCACATCGGTATCGGGTGTGCGCAGCAGCAGGAAGACAAGCCCCAGAACGGCGAGCAGCACCGCCAGCCATTTCACCAACCGCTTCATCGTTTCATCTCCCTGACCCAGCGGGTCACAATATCAAGTCCATCAGGATCAAGGCTGGAGCGACCGACCTCGGGCATTGCAATGCCGCCTTCCAGACTGCCCATCCGGTAGAGCAGGATCGAATGCTCCGGATCGCCCGGCACGATGTCAAAATCCAGATTGCCCGAACCGCGCCCTGCCGCAACCGGGCGCTTGCCTATGCCCAAGCTGATCGGATCGGACTGTTCCCAGCGCAAATCGAGGCCCGAATTGGAAGCCGAGGCCTTCGGATTGTGGCAATGAGCGCAATTGGCATCGAGATAGCCGCGCGCGGTATCGGCCAGCGGGGCCTTGGCACGCGCCTCCCACAGCGGCACCCGGCGGGCAACTGCGGGCATCGCGTCAAGCCGCTTGGCGCGGTGCAGCGCAGTCAGCCAGCTGGCCGAGAGATTGCGCGCCTTGGGGCCAATCGGAGTGACGGCACCCGACAGCGCATGGCATTCCTTACACTGGTTCTTGTTCGGGATAGCATAGGAAATCGCCACTCCTGCCGGGGTTGTAACCGACACCCGCGCTCCTGCCAGCACCAGCCGCGCTTCGGTTTGCGCGGCGTTCCACTGGTAAGGCAGTGCCAGCCAGCCATCGGCGCGGTGCAGCAATACCCGGGTTTCGATCAGCTGCCCGTCTTTCCCGGCGCCAAACCTGAATGTCTTGATCAAGGCCGCGCCGACCGGGAGATCGAGCAGCCCCTCGTCCTGCGCCCGGGCCTGCGTGCCAGCCGGCAAATACACAAATCGCAGCTTTTCCGAACCATCGGACCATAGCGGCGTATTGAGCCGATAGGGCGTTACGCCTGCTGCTGGACGCTGCGTAGCGGCATCGGCGAAGAAGCCAAACTCCGAGAGCGTTGATGGGAATGCTGCACCAACGATCACAGCGTCATTCACCCGCCGGAGCGGCGCCGCGGCAACTGCAACCGCCGCCGCTGCAATCAGCAGCGCCGGGACAATCAGTTTCATGTCTTGATCCGAGCCTCCATTGCCGCTGGAGCCCCGACGCCGGAGGGAAGCGGCACATTCTTGGGTGAGACAAGCTTGAGCGGTGCAGGCTTGGCCGCTTCCATCCCCGCGCCCTGCGCCGGCAGGTTCAGCGACATTCCGGCAATCGGGCTGGTCAGGATCAACGCAGCCGGTCCGCCCAGGCCATCCCACAAGACTGGCGGCAAAGCCCCGCCAAAAGCTGCGCGCAAGCCGTCTCCACCCGGGAAAGCGGGCGCGGTTCCTCCGCCGCTTATCCGATTTTCGCCAATCACCACATGGCGCGGATAGGGGTTGTAATTCTTGTCGGTGAACTTGTTGGTATAGGCGACAACCATGATCTGCGCGGTCCCGTTGTCCGCCAGAACATTATTCCGCACCAGCACGCCATCGTTGGCCATGATCAACACGCCGGTACCGCGCAGCACGCCTGCGACGATATTGCCCTTGGGAGCGAAATTTGGAGTATCATTGCTGACGACCAGATTGCGCTCGATCACCGTGTTGCCGCCGCCCATCACCGGCAGGTTGGGCAGATCGAACACCAGTATCCCGCCAGTGTTGCGGGTCGCGAGATTGCCCATCACCAGCGCGTTGCGGCTGTTCTCGATCTCGATCCCGGCAACATTGCTTTCGGCCACCGAATAGCGGACGGTGATATCCTTGCTCTGTCCGACATATATGCCCGCATCAGACGCGCCCAACACCTTGCAGCCATCGACCAGCACCCCGGTGCTCTCAACCGGATAGATACCATAAGCACCGTTTGTTTCCTTGGGTCCGCCGGTCCATTCCACGCGCACGCGGTAATAGACGATCCGGTCCGCGCCCTTGGATTTAATCCCGTCGCCCTTTGAATTTTCTACTGCGAAATCGCGCAAGGTGACATCGTCGGACGTAACCAGCAGCCCTTCACCGGCGCCCTGCTGGCCGGTGAAATCAAGCACCGTCGCCGCCATCCCCGCGCCGCGCAGGATCACACCGTTCACATCGAGCGAGAGCCCATCGGTGAGGGTGAAGCGCCCCGCCGCCAGTTTTACCACATCGCCGGGCTGGGCAAGGATCAGCGCCTCCTGCAAGCGCTGCTGCGCGCCTGCTCCAGCGGCGACATCAATGGTCTTGGCTTGAAGGGGGGCAGAGATGACAAGCGCCATGGCCGAAGCGAGCAGGGTTTGGGGTATCCTCATCGCTCGAATGAAGCGCTTACATCAATGTAAGTCAACCAGTGAAAGCTTACCGCTTTTCGGGTGCCAGTCCGCTGGCGCACAGCGCAGCCGAGCTGGCGGTAACCTCGATCACCTCGGCATCGCCAACCCGGCGCACCGCGCTGACATAATCCCACAGCGAACGCTTTTCGCCCTTGAGTGCCTTAAGCTTTTGCAACTGGGTGATGCTCAGCCGGTCGGTCATCCGGCTCGCCATGCAGGCAGCATTGGCATCGGACAGCCCAGCCTCGACCATTGCACTTTTGACCTGGCCGTAGGCGAGCTTGGAGACGCAGCCGGTGAGGGTGAGTGCGGTTACTACAATAAGCCCTATTCTCATTACCAACACCCGCTCATGCTGAGCTTGTCGAAGCACTGCCCTTTCTTCGCCCCACGTGCCCAGCCTCAAGCACAAGGACAGTCCTTCGACAAGCTCAGGGTGGTCGGCGATTTAGTGCGCCAGCGCCTTGACGATATCCTCAACCATCTTCTTGGCATCGGCGAGCAGCATCATGGTCTGGTCCATGTAAAACACATCATTGTCGACGCCCGCATAGCCGACCCCGCCCATGCTGCGTTTGATGAACATGATGGTCTTGGCCTTTTCGACATCGAACACCGGCATCCCGTAAATCGGGCTGGTCTTGTCGGTCTTGGCTGCCGGATTGACCACATCGTTGGCGCCGATGATGAAGGCCACGTCAGTCTGCGCAAATTCGCCGTTGATGTCCTCCAGCTCGAACACCTCGTCGTAAGGCACATTGGCTTCGGCCAGCAGCACATTCATGTGCCCCGGCATCCGTCCCGCGACCGGGTGGATCGCATATTTGACCCGGACGCCCTTGGCTTTCAGCTGATCGCCCATCTCGCGCAGCACGTGCTGGGCCTGCGCCACCGCCATGCCATAGCCCGGGATGATGATGACCTGCTCGGCCTCACCCAGCAGGAAGGCCGCATCCTCGGCGCTGCCGCGCTTCCACGGGCGGTCGGTTTTGGCCGCATCGCCGCTGCTCGCCACCGCGCCAAAACCGCCCGCGATCACCGAGATGAAGCTGCGATTCATCGCCTTGCACATGATGTAGGAGAGGATCGCCCCGGACGAGCCAACCAGCGCCCCGGTGATGATCATCGCGGTGTTGTGGAGCGTAAAGCCCATCGCCGCCGCCGCCCAGCCCGAATAGGAGTTGAGCATCGAGACAACCACCGGCATGTCCGCGCCGCCGATCGGGATGATCAGCAGGAAGCCGATCAGGAAGGCGAGTGCGGTGACGGTGGCGATCACCCACAGTGACTGGTCGAGAGTGAAATAACCGGTCAGACCGATGATCGCCGCCAGTGTGCCAAGGTTGATGATATGGCGCCCCGGCAGCATGATCGGCGCGCCGCTCATCTTGCCGGCCAGCTTGAGGAAGGCGATAATCGAGCCGGAGAAAGTGATCGCCCCGATCGCGATGCCAAGCCCCATTTCGATCCTGCTGACCGGATCGATTGAGCCGTCCTCACCCAGAATGCCAAAGGCTTCGGGGTTGAGATAGGCCGCCCAGCCAACCAGCACTGCAGCAAGGCCAACCAGGCTGTGGAACGCTGCCACCAGCTGCGGCATGTCGGTCATTTTGATCCGGCGAGCGATTGTCCAGCCGATCCCGCCGCCGATGGCGATGGCGATGATAATCTGGCCCAGAGTTACCAGATCATCGGGCGAAGGCTTGGGCAGATAATCGCCGGGCGGGATCGGAGCCGAAACCGCGAGCGTGGTCACGACCGCCAGCGCCATTCCAGCCATGCCAAAGCGGTTGCCCTTGCGCGATGATGCGGGCGAGCTCAGCCCACGCAGCGCATAGATGAAGGCTACGCCGGACAGCAGATAGGCGATCAGAGCCCAATCAGGGATCGCGTGGAGCATTACCTTAGCGATCCTTCTTCTTGTACATCGCGAGCATTCGCGCCGTCACCGCTAAGCCGCCGAAAATATTGACGCTAGCCAGCACCACCGCCAGCAGCCCGAGCCACTTGGACGAGGCCGAGCCTGCCGCAGCACTGGCAATCAGCGCGCCGACAATGATCACCGACGAGATCGCATTGGTCACCGCCATAAGTGG
>JANLQQ010000151.1:0-11424 GCA_031367905.1 Novosphingobium sp. | reverse complement strand
CACGGGACCAACGTGATCCAGGGTCTGGCGATCAGTCTTGAATCGACTGCGCTGCCGACGCTGGTTATCTGCGCTGGCATCATCATCGCGTATCAGCTCGCCGGTCTTATCGGCATTGCCTACGCTGCCACTGCCATGCTGGCGCTGGCCGGGATGGTCGTTGCGCTCGACGCTTACGGTCCGGTTACCGACAATGCCGGCGGTATTGCCGAAATGGCCGGACTCGACGATTCGGTCCGTGAAAAGACCGACGCGCTCGATGCTGTGGGCAACACCACCAAGGCCGTAACCAAAGGCTATGCGATCGGTTCGGCCGGGCTTGCTGCGCTGGTGCTGTTCGCAGCCTACACCAATGACCTCAAGGAGTTCTTCCCCGAGCTGAACGTCAGCTTCAGCCTTGAAAACCCCTATGTCATTGTTGGGCTGCTGCTCGGTGCACTTCTGCCGTATCTGTTTGGTGCGATGGGCATGACCGCCGTGGGTCGCGCTGCTGGCGAGGTGGTGAAGGATGTTCGTGACCAGTTCAAGAACAACCCCGGCATCATGACCTACGAGTCAAAGCCTGATTATGCCCGCACGGTTGACCTTGTAACCAAGGCAGCGATCCGCGAAATGATCCTGCCTTCGCTTCTGCCAGTGCTGGCACCGATTGCGGTGTACTTCGTGATCACCGCGGTTGCTGGACAGGCCAATGGCTTTGCTGCGCTGGGCGCGCTGCTTCTGGGCGTGATCGTTGGCGGGTTGTTCGTCGCGATCTCGATGACCTCGGGCGGCGGCGCATGGGACAATGCCAAGAAGTTCATCGAAGACGGCAATCACGGCGGCAAGGGCTCAGAGGCGCACAAGGCTGCGGTTACTGGTGACACGGTCGGCGATCCCTACAAGGATACTGCCGGTCCCGCCGTTAACCCGATGATCAAGATTACCAACATCGTTGCTTTGCTGCTGCTGGCAGCTCTGGCAGCACAAGCTGGGGTCTAACCCCCACGACACATTGTTGGTTTGAAGAAAAACCCCGTCCGGACCCCCGCCTTCGCAAGGGCAGGTCTCCCGGGCGGGGTTTCCTCTGGGGCTTCGCCCGCCCGCGTTAGCAATTCCTTGGCTTTCCGCTGCTAATCGAGTGTCCACGGCCATCGCGGCCGGAGGCAACAGGGATTAACCATTTGGCGAGCATTGCTCCGCTGACCGCAACCATATTCGCGCGGGTAATGCCGGCGCCCACAGCCGCGCCCGCGCTGAAAGCCCGGACGGTAAGCTGGCTAGCGATGCAGGAATCTGACGCGCGCCGCGAATGGGATGCGCTGGCTGACTGTGCTGCCCAGCCCAATCCCTTCTTTGAAAGCTGGTACCTGCTGCCCTCGCTGCGCGCGCTTGATCCCACGGGCGAAGTGCAGCTGCTGCGGGTTGATTGCGCTGGCCAGCTTGCCGGGCTGCTGCCGTTGATCCGCCAAAAGCGCTATTACCGCTGGCCGATCCCGCACCTGCGCAGCTGGGTCCATGCCAATTGCTTCCTTGGGGTTCCGCTGGTCGCAGCGGGGATGGAGCGATTTTTCTGGCAGGCGCTGCTTGAATGGACGGATGCCAATGCCGGGATTGGCTTGTTCCTTCACCTCTCGCACCTGCCGCTCAACGGCCCGCTCTACGATGCGCTTTGCGCAGTATTCGCCGAGCAGGGTCGCTCCGCCGCAGTGGTCCACCGCGAAGACCGCGCACTTCTCAAGTCCGAGCTCTCGTCTGCGGCCTATCTCGAAACTGCGCTGTCGGCCAAAAGGCGCAAGGAATTGCGGCGCCAATATGCTCGCTTGTCCGAACTGGGCGCTCTCCAGTTCGAACGGCACCTCGATTGTCAGGCTTTGCCTGAGTGGATCGAGAGCTTCATGGCGCTGGAGCTTTCCGGCTGGAAAGGGGCGCGCGCCTCGGCCATCGCCTCGCACCAGACGACGCGGGAGCTGTTTCGCGATGCCTTGACCGGAGCCGCTGCACAGGGAAAATTGGAACGGCTGACCATGTCGCTGGATGGTGAGCCACTGGCGATGCTCGTCAATTTCCTCACCCCGCCGGGTGCCTTCTCCTACAAAACCGCCTTTGACGAGCGTTACGCCCGCTATTCTACCGGAGTGCTCCTCCAGCGTGAGAATCTGGCCATTCTCGAACATCCGCAAATCCGCTGGTCGGATAGTTGCGCCGCCGCCGATCACCCGATGATCGACCATATCTGGCGTGAACGCCGCGCGATCGGGCGGCTCTCGATTACCATCGGCGGCAGCTTCCGTCGTAGAGTGTTCCAGGCAATTGTCGGTGCCGAAGTTGCCCGCAGCAAAATCGAATCTGGACCGGCAAGAACGCTACTATGACTATCTTCGGTCCCAAGGCCCGGCAGCTCTTCGCGGCCAACTATCCCGAGTTACCGCACAGCCTTCCGCATCAGCTGGGTCGCCATCCGTTGCTTGATCTGGACGCGCTGGCCCTTCTCGCCGAAGCGTTGCCAGCAAGCTCGATCGAGCACAACAAGGCTGACTTGCCGATCGGCGTTTCAGAAAAGCCCGCCGCGACCAGCGTACCGATTGGCGAGACAATCCGGCGGATCGAGCAGACCGGTTGCTGGGCAGTGCTCAAGAATATTGAACAAGCGCCCGAATATGCCGCGCTGCTGGCCGACTTGCTCGCCGAGCTACGACCCGAGATTGCGGCCAAGACCGGACGTATGCTTAAACCCCAGGGCTATGTGTTCATCAGTTCGCCCGGTGCGATCACGCCCTATCACTTCGATCCGGAGCACAATATCCTGCTCCAGATCCGCGGCACCAAAGTAATGACTCAATTTCCGGCAGGTAATCCAGCCTATGCGCCTGACGAAGTGCATGAGACGTATCACACCGGTGGCGGGCGCGAACTGATTTGGCGGGACGAGCTGGCGTCTGGCGGAACCGAGTTTCCGCTTGGGCCAGGCGAGGCGCTGTTTGTGCCGGTAATGGCCCCGCATTTTGTCCGCAACGGACCTGAACCCTCGGTCTCGCTGTCAATTACCTGGCGTTCTGAATGGAGCTTTGCGGAGGCTGATGCGCGGGCCTTTAACGCGGTGCTACGGCGCCGGGGGCTCAGCCCGCGCGCTACTCGCCGCTGGCCCCATCGGAATATCTTGAAGGCAGCGGGTTGGCGGATGCTCCGCAAGCTTTTCCGGCCGGTTTAACCGATCGGTTGACGAAGACTGCATCGGACCGCAAAGGCGCAGGATGGACGAACAAGAACCTACTCCCGCGCAGCTTGTCGCTTGGCTGATCAAACTGCTCGACGTCAAGGATGCGGGCGAGGACCAGTTTACGGGCAGGCGCAAGCGCGGCGGGATTGGCCGGGTGTTTGGCGGGCAAGTTATCGCCCAGGCGCTGGCTGCGGCCGAACGGACTGTGGATGAAAGCCGTCTTGCCCACTCGTTACATGCCTATTTCCTGCGTGCTGGCAGCGAGGATCACGAAATCGACTTTGCAATCAGCCGCGATTTCGATGGCGGCAGCTTTTCCAACCGCCGGGTCGTTGCCAGCCAGCAGGGTAAGCCGATCCTCAATTTCACCGCCTCGTTCCACCGGCTCGAGCAAGGACTGAGCCACCAGGACGGCCCGATGCCAGCTGTGGCCGGACCAGACGATTTGCCCCCAGAAGCCGAATTGCGCCGACAGTTTGCGGATCGCGCCGATCCCAGCCAGCGCCACCTGTTCCTCCAGCCCCGCCCGATCGAGCTGCGCGCAGTCGAAGGGCGGCACTGGATCAACGAAGGCCCTGCCCCGCCAATCTCGCACAGCTGGTTCCGCGCCGTTGCGCCGCTGCCAGACGATCCGCGTATTCACCGTGCCATCCTGGCCTATGCCAGCGATATGCAGCTGCTGGGGACTGCTATCCTGCCCCATGGCCTCAGCTGGAGCCGGGGCGAAGTAGTAAGCGCCAGCCTCGATCACACGATCTGGTTCCACGATGATTTCCGGGCCGACGACTGGCTGCTTTATGCCACCGACAGCCCGTGGTCAGGCCGAGGCCGGGGTTTCAATCGGGGGCGGATATTCACGCAGGATGGACGGCTGGTGGCGAGCGTGGCGCAGGAGGGCATGATCAGGAAGGCGAAGTAAGGCGGTGGAGTGATTAATTTTATCGCTGGGACTACCCGCCCGGATGGTAGAAATCATAGATTGTCTGCGCCACCGCCGCGCTGACACCGGGCGCGCGTTGGAGATCTTCGAGCGCAGCAGCGCGAACGCCGCCTGCAGTGCCGAAATGCAGCAGCAGCGCACGTTTGCGGGCCGGGCCGATCCCGGGAATCCCGTCCAACGGTGAAGCGCTGATCGCTCGGCTACGCTTGGCGCGGTGGGCACCGATGGCGAAGCGGTGAGCTTCGTCGCGTAGCCGCTGGAGATAAAACAGCACCGGCGAGTTCACCGGCAGAGTCTTTTCGCGGCCATCGGCAAAGTGGAATACTTCGCGCCCCTCGCGCCCGTGGTCCGGCCCCTTGGCGATGGCGATCAGCGGCACATCTTCAACGCCAAGTTCGCTCAACGCATCCTTGACTGCGGACATCTGGCCCTTACCGCCATCGATCAGCACCAGATCCGGCCAGGTTCCGCCGTCTTTTTCGGGATCATCTTCCATAGCCCGGCTAAACCGCCGGCTGAGCACTTCGTGCATCATCGCAAAATCATCTCCCGGCGCTGTTTCGGCGCGCTTGATGTTGAACTTGCGATATTGACCTTTGAGGAAACAGTCTGGCCCGACAACCACCATCGCGCCGAGCGCATTGGTGCCCATGATGTGGCTGTTGTCATATATTTCAATTCTTTGCGGAACTTCGGTAAGTTCAAAAAATTCTGCTACTTCGCGTAATGTCTTGGCCTTGGTTCCGCTTTCGGCCAAGCGCCGTTCCAGCGCTTCGATCGCATTGCGCTGCGCCTGATCGATCAGCCGTCGCCGATCGCCGCGCTGGGGAACCGATATTTCAATTCGCCCCCCTGCTCCTGGCGCCAGCGCCTCGGCCAGCAGCTCTGCCTCGGGCAGCGCGCGATCGACCAGCATCAGCCGCGGCGGGGGCACTTCCTCGTAAAATTGGGCAAGGAAGCTCGTCAACACTTCTTCTTCTCCCAATCCGTCAGTGTGGCTGGGAAAGAAGGCGCGGTGGCCCCAGTTCTGCCCGCCGCGAATGAAGAAGGCCTGGACCGCAAACTGTCCGCCCTTGCTTGCAATCGCAAAGACATCGGCATTGCCCACGCCTTCCGCATTAATCGCCTGGCTGCCCTGGATAAAAGTCGCCGCACGCAGCCGGTCACGCAGCATTGCTGCCCGCTCGAAGTCAAGCGTCTGCGCGGCCTGCTCCATCTGCGCAGCGATCTTGGCCTGCACCGCAGAAGACTTGCCGCCGAGAAAATCCTTCGCCTCTCCCGCCAGTTCAGCATAGTCCTCGACGCTAATCCGGCCGACGCAGGGTGCCGAACAGCGCTTGATTTGATAGAGCAAGCAGGGGCGATCGCGCCTTGAGAAAAATCCATCGTTACAACTTCTAAGTAGAAACAGCTTCTGCAACGCGTTAATCGTGGTGTTGACCGATCCGGCGCTGGCAAACGGCCCATAGTAGTTGCCCTTGGCCTTCCTTGCCCCGCGATGCTTCATAATCCGGGGAAAGGCATGATCAGAGCGCAGCAAAATGAACGGGAAGCTTTTGTCGTCACGCAGCAAGACGTTGTAGGGCGGGCGATAGCGCTTGATCAGCTGCGCCTCGAGCAGCAGCGCTTCAGCTTCTGAATTGGTGGTGACAATCGTCATCGCACGGCACTGGCTAACCATGCGTTTGAGCCGCAGTGGCAACCGATCCACCGCCACGTAATTCGCTACGCGGTGCTTCAGCGCTTTCGCCTTGCCGACATAAAGTACGTCGCCGCGCGCATCGAGCATCCGGTAAACGCCGGGCTTGGGCTTCAGCGTCTGCACCACCTCGCGGATCGCGGCTGTACCGGCTTCAAGATCCGGCTGCCCAAGCCCACGCAGCGTGTAGGAGGCCTGGCCCTCGTTGAAACGGTCGGGTGATTGTTGATCGGTGGGAGGCTGAGCGCGGGTCACAAGCTGAGAGATACGCATTCCGCCTTGGCCTTGGAAGCACCTTGTTGACGACTTTCCCCGGTCTGTTACCTCTGTCGGCCTAGGCTTGGCCCGATGGGCGGCAATTGAGGTGAGGAACCGGGACTTGCGCCAACTTCAGGGCATGGATGCATCCTTCGTTGCAATGGAAACGCGCAACTCGCCGATGCACATCGGATCATTGCTGATTTACAACCCTGAAACGGCGCCGGGTGGCTTTGTGCGGTTCAAAGACATTTTGCGGCATTTCGAAAGCCGGATCCAATTGTCCAAGACCGTGCGCCAGCGTCTGGTCAGAGTTCCGTTCGATCTGGACTACCCCTATTGGATCGAGGACGCTGAATTCGATCTGGAATATCATGTTCGTCATGTCGCCCTGCCCCGGCCGGGTGATTGGCGGCAGCTGTGCATTCAAGCCGCACGAATCTTCGCAAGACCACTCGATCTTGGTCGCCCACCTTGGGAATTCACCATTATTGAGGGGCTCGACAATGTTCCGGGGATTGCCCCGGGCAGCTTTGCTATGGTCACCAAGGTCCATCATTCGGCGATCGACGGGATGAGCGGGATTGACCTGCTCGACGCTTTGCATACCCTCGAGGCACACACCCCCCCGCCGAATGAGCCGGACAGCTGGAAGCCCGAGGAAGTGCCAAACCCACTGGCGCTTCTGGCCAAGGGCTGGCTCAATGCAGTCATCAACCCTGCCAAACAGATCGAAGCTTTCGCCCGCGCAGTCCCCGGGCTTGCTCGGACTATTCGCGGAATTGCCGCCAAGGATTTCAACGTCAGCGGCGAAATGATCGCGCCGCGCAGCCGCTTTAACGCAGTTATATCGTCCAATCGAGTGGTTGAGGGACGCAGCGTCGCATTGGCCGATATCAAGGCGATCCGGGTGCTTGCCCCGGGCTGCAAGGTCAATGATGTGTTCCTGGCTATCATCGGCGGGGCGATGCGCAAATATCTGCTCGCGAAGAATGATCTTCCTGAGAAGACGTTGACCGCGATGGCACCGATCTCGGTTCGGTCTGGACAGGAAAAGGGCGATATGGGCAACCAAGTGGCGGCGATGATCGCCCCACTTGGCACCCACATCGCAGATCCGGCCGAACGGCTGCGCTATGTCCATTCACAAACTGTCAACAGCAAAGCGATGACCGACGCGATCGGCGCACGCAACATGACCGAGATCAGCAAGGTCAGCCCGGCGCTGTTCATGGCGCTGGGGGCGCAGCTTTATACGCGGCTGGGCCTCGCCAACCGAGTTGGTCCGCCGTTTACCACCGTGGTCACCAATGTTCCGGGACCGCCAGTGCCGATCTATTCAACCGGCGCCCGGCTGGAAAGCATGATGGGATTGCTGTGCCTCTCCGATGGGCTTGGTCTGGGCCATGTGGTGCAAAGCTATGTCAAGGAGGCGACCATCGCCTTTACAGCGTGCCGCAAGCTGCTGCCCGATCCTGAATTCTACTCACAATGCATTCAGGACAGCTTCGACGAGTTGCTCACCGCTGCCAAAGCTGCGGAAGCTGCGCCGAAGCCAGATGCGCCAGCGGCCAAACCGCCAGCCAAACCGCCTGCTAAGCGTAAAAGCGCCAAACCCAAATCGGCAAAGCCCAAAACACCAGGAAAGCCAGCTTCCGCATGAGCCGCACCGCTGAAATCCGACCTGATAAAAGCCCTCGCCCACCCTCGCGTCTCCTGGCGCTGGCCGAAGGGCGCGCGGTATTTGAGCTGGCGGCCTTCTACGCCACGCGGCCCCTGTTGGCTGCATTGCCGCGGGGCGATGGCCATCCGGTGCTGGTGTTGCCCGGGTTTCTGGCCTCGGATGCCTCGACGGTGCCGATGCGCCGCCTGTTGGGGGATCTGGGTTATAAGCCTTATGGCTGGGCACTTGGCCGCAATGTTCGGGTTGACCCCCGCCAGCTGGACGCACTGGCGCAGCGGCTGCTGGCGATCCACCGCCAGAGCGGGCGCAAGGTTTCGATTATCGGATGGAGCCTAGGCGGAGTGTTCGCCCGCGAATTGGCCAAATTGCATCCCGAGGCGGTGCGCCAGGTGATCTCGCTTGGCAGTCCGCTCCAGAACACGCACAATTATTCCACTGCCGCCCCACTGTTCGAGCATTTTAACGGCGCGAAGCCGCGCCCGGTGCGGCCTGGCAAATACACCGGACTGCACAATGCCCCGCCGGTGCCCACCACTTCGATCTTCACCAAGACGGACGGGATCGTCGATTGGCGTGGTTCGGTCCAACCTCCACAAGGCCAGACAGAAAATATCGAAGTCCACGCAAGTCACCTTGGCCTTGGCGTCAATCCCAGCGTGATGATCGCGCTTGCCGATCGGTTGCGACAGCCTGAGGGTGAATGGAAGCCGTTTGTGGCCCGCCTGACACAGCGCTGGATGTTCCCCAAAACGCAACTGAACTAGGGTCTGATCCTGAGACTGCAATCGACGGCCAGGGACTAGGCCAGGCTCCGCACAGCGCTCTGTCCAGCAAGGCTTCCCTTTTGCGCTGCCTGCGGCTATGGCGCGCCAAATTGACCCCTTGCAGACAATGGAAACAGATAACGGATGGCGAAGGAAGAACTCCTCGAAATGCGCGGCACGGTCATAGAGCTGCTGCCCAATGCGATGTTTCGCGTCCGTCTGGAAAACGATCACGAGGTTTTGGGCCATACCGCTGGCAAGATGCGCAAGAACCGCATCCGCGTGCTGGTGGGTGACGAAGTGCTGTGCGAGCTGACCCCCTATGATCTGACCAAGGGCCGGATCACGTATCGCTTCATGCCCGGCCGCGGCGGTCCCGGTCAGTTCGGTTAAGCCCAATGGCAGTGGGCCTCGCCGCGCCCTCGCTGATATTAGCGTCCGCCAGTCCGCGCCGACTTGAGCTGCTGACCCGGCTAGGTGTGGTCCCGGCGCAGGTTGCAGCTGCTGATATCGACGAAACCCCTGATCTTCGCGAAGTGCCGCGTGCTTATGCACAGCGGATGGCGCGGGAAAAGGTGTTGGCGGTTCCGGGCGGAGACAGCCATGTGCTGGGCGGCGATACTGTCGTAGCGCTGGGCCGCCGGATCCTGCCCAAGGCTGAGGATGAGGCCAGTGCCCGCAAGTGCCTCGCCCTGCTTTCCGGCCGCCGTCACACCGTACTGTCTGCAATCGCCCTGAAAGCGCCCGACGGATCGCTGCGCGAACGCCTGTCGGAAACAATTGTTCGCTTCAAGCCGCTCAGCCAGGCCGAGATCGATGCCTATCTCGCGGGCGGCGAATGGCACGGCAAGGCTGGCGGCTATGCCATTCAGGGCAGCGCCGAAGGATTGATCGCCTGGATCGCGGGCAGCCATTCCGGGGTTGTCGGCTTGCCCCTGTTTGAAGCCCGGGCACTGCTGCGCGCTGCAGGCTTCCCTCTTGGCTGAGTGGCTGGTCGAAGCCGGCATCGGCGAGGACCGGGCGGTGCTGATCCAGAACGGTCAGATCATCGCCGCGCGGCTGGAGTGGCCCGGGAAATTGACCGCCGGACAGATCGAGGATGCAGTGCTGACCGCGCGCACCGCCGGATCGAACCGCGGCACCGCCCGATTTGCAAGCGGCGAGGAAGCGCTGGTCGATGGGATCCCCCGTGAGGCCAGCGAAGGCGCGCCGCTGCGCCTGATCATCACCCGTGCCGCGCTGGCTGAACGTGGCCGCCACAAACGCGCGCAGGCCCGGCCAACCGCCGATGCTCTCCGCCCCGCTCCGTCGCTGGCCGAGCAGCTGCGCGGCACCGACAGCCCAGTAAAGCTGGTCCGCCAGTTCGATGATTGGGACGACGTCTTTGCCGAAGCGTGGAGCGGCGACATCGCCTTCCCTGGCGGAGCGCTGAGCATCACCCCTACCCCGGCCATGACGCTGATCGATGTGGACGGCACTCTGCCCCCTCCCGGATTGGCGCTGGCGGCAGTTCCCGCGCTTGCCGGGGCGGTTCGCCGGCTTGATCTGGCCGGCTCGATCGGGATCGATTTCCCGACTTTGTCTGACAAACCCGATCGCCGCGCGGTCGATGATGCGCTGGCTGCCGCATTGGATGGCTGGCTGCATGAACGCACGGCGATGAACGGCTTCGGCTTCGTCCAGCTGGTCGCCCGGCTTGAACGGCCGTCCATCCTTGCCCGGATCACCAGCGAGCGGGCGGGCGCTGCCGCCCGGCATTTGCTGCGGCTGGCCGAGCGGGTGGCCGAACCGGGAGTGCTGCTGCTCACCGCGCACCCCGCAGTGATCGCCGCGCTGAGGCCCGAATGGCTGGACGATCTGGCGCGGCGCAGTGGCCGGACAATCCGCGCTGCCGCCGATCCGGGGCTTGCCCTGAACGGTGCTTTCGCCCAGGCGGTGCCAGTATGACTGGATCGGCATGATTGCATCGCACAAGAAATGTCCGATCTGCGGCAAACCACGCAACGCGGAACACACCCCGTTCTGTTCGTCGCGCTGCCGGGATCGTGATCTGGTCCGGTGGCTTGAGGATGGCTATGCCCTGCCCGGCCCGGCTGCCGCACCGGAACTTCCCGACGACGAATAGGGCCCGAACGCGCTAATTCCGTCTTGCCAAGCCCGCGCTGCTTCGCCATAGGCGCGCTTCCAAATCGCTCGCCGGCCAGATCAGCCGCCGCAGCAGCGATGCCCGGGTAGCTCAGTTGGTAGAGCACGTGATTGAAGATCATGGTGTCGGCGGTTCGATTCCGTCCCCGGGCACCATTGGACCTTGCGCGCGAGGCGTGATTTTCCACCTTCCGAAATCCGGCGAGTCGCGGGGGATTTTTCACTAACTTCGCTCCTGTACATCATGCAACCGGCTGAATTTGTGCCGATCCGGGCTAAGGAATTGCGAAGCGAAGATAGCAGGGGGCGGACGTGTAGGAAAATCGTCTGACTTAGCCGAAAATTCTTGATCCAGATTGGTAACAACTCCTTGCCGCTGGGCTTGCCAATGTTCCGCTAATGTTTCATCAAGGGGTCAACCTTGGACAAACTGTCCAAAACATACCCAGGGGTGGCCAATGCTTGATCGACTGACCCAGTTCGCCAAACTTCGCTCAGAAGCTGATCTGTCGATCGAGGATGCGGCAATTCTCCTTCGGGTTACTGAGAGATCGATTCGCCGCTATGAGACTTATGGCCCACGAGGGACGCTTCCATCTCCCCTAGCGATGTCGATGATGGAGAATTTTGCAAAGACCAATCGCAAGCCAAGCTCTTCTCCCACGACTGGCTTTCGGTTTATTGACCTTTTTGCAGGCATCGGCGGCTTACGTCAGGGATTTCAAGACATTGGCG
>JANLQQ010000141.1:0-5413 GCA_031367905.1 Novosphingobium sp. | reverse complement strand
TCGAAACCCTCGGCCTGATAATGGTTATCGACCACACCATTGATGCGATCGGCCAGACGGCTCATCGCATCACCCTGGTTCGCGCTGCCACCACCGCCACCGTTGGAAACCGGGGGGGCATTATCAGCCGGTAGGGGCGGGAACTGATCGCTGACCGCACCATTGGCCTTGGCAGCGTCGGAGCTGCCCTTCATTGGCCGCGCCACGCCAAAGCTCGGCTTTGCGCCAGGAGCCATTCCGCTGATACCGCTTTTCCGCCCAAATGCGCTCATGGTAACCCAATCCCGTCAGTATTCTGCAAGTCACGCTGAAACTCAGCTCGCCTTGTCATTGAACAATAAGGTTGAAAATTTGATAATTTTGGATGTTTTCATTGCTCGGGCCGCTGGCCATGAACAGCAAAACAGCAAGCCAACCTAGCCTTGCAGCGGGCCGCAAACGCATGGAAGAAAGCCATTTCCAGGGCGCTGGAGCGGTCTGGTCTGGAGCTTCGTTCTGCGGCATTGTCGCGCTATCGATTGGCGATGCGGTGGTAAAAACTTTTGCGCGCCAATTCAGCTGCTAACCGAGAACGGCTGATACTGGAATAAGCCTGAGCCTAGCGATTGTTGGTCACTTGGCGGATACAGCGAAGCGAGCTCTCGTTCCCATCGGGCTCAAGCAGGCGCAGGAAGCTGTCGGACAGCTTGTGGAAACGCTGGCCCTTTTTCGGGCCGCTGGTCAACACCACAGTCTTGCCGGTCAGCAAATAGGACCCGCGCCCGCTACTGGTGGCATAGCTTGAAGCGTTAATGATCGCGAAATCCTGCGCCACCACTCGATGCCCAGCCGGGCCGGTAGCATCGCCGGGAAGCTCGCAAACATAGCTCCCCAATTGCAGGGTCGCGATCGCCCCGCCAGGCGCGGCGCTTGCCGAAGCAGCTGCCGAAAGAGCAAGCAGTGAGAGGATTTGCTTCATCGAATTGGTCATTCCAAGTGCAACTTAGCAGAAAGTGAACGGTCGTGCCATTGTGCCTGGAGTGGCAGATCGGCCACGCCGCTTGCCGGGCGGGCGCCCTCGCGCTAAGGGCCCGCCTTTCATATCTTCCGCTCTTTCAAAATCGAAGGTTCCCCTCATGAAGATCAGCGGCGTGGACATCCGTCCCGGCAACATCCTGGAATATGAAAAAGGTATCTGGAAAGTTGCCAAGATCCAGCACACCCAGCCGGGCAAGGGCGGGGCGTTCATGCAGGTCGAGATGAAGAACCTGATCGATGGCCGCAAGACCAACGTCCGCTTCCGCAGCCAGGACACGATCGAAAAGGTTCGCCTCGATACCAAGGATTTCCAGTACCTCTACACTGATGGCGATGCGCTGGTGTTCATGGATAAGGACAATTACGAGCAGATCAGCCTACCCGCCGATCTGCTCGGTGATGCGGCGGCGTTCCTGCAAGACGGCATGGATGTGGTGCTGGAGCTGTGGGAAGAACGCCCGATCAGCGTCGAGCTGCCCGAACAGATCGAGGCGACGATCGTCGAGGCTGATGCGGTGGTGAAGGGGCAGACCGCCTCATCCAGCTTCAAGCCAGCGATTCTCGATAATGGTGTGCGCGTTATGGTGCCGCCGTTTATCGAGAGCGGGACGCGGATCATAGTCGATGTTTATGAGCGTACCTACGTCGGCAAGGCGGGCTGAGCTAGGCCATGGCAATTGTTTCGGGCCTTGTCCGCGTAATGGAAAAAGCCGCCCGCAAGGCTGGGCAGCGTCTGCGCCGCGACTTTGGCGAGGTTGAGCATCTGCAGGTGTCCCGCAAAGGGCCTGCTGATTTCGTCTCCAAGGCCGATCATGCCGCAGAGCGGACGATCTGGGAGGAACTTAAAGCCGCCCGGCCCGATTGGGGCTTCCTGCTGGAAGAATCGGGCGAGATCGAAGGCGATCCGAACAAGCCGCGCTGGATCATCGATCCTCTCGATGGGACGTCCAACTTCCTTCACGGAATTCCGCATTTCGCGATCTCGATTGCGGTTCAGGAACCGCGTTTGGATGGTAATGGCTGGGGCGATGTCACCACCGGGATCGTTTATCAGCCGATCACTGATGAAAGTTTCTGGGCGGAAAAGACCCGCGGCGCCTGGCTGCAGGATCGCCGTCTGCGCGTTTCGGGCCGCCGCCACCTCGATGAAAGCCTGATTGCCACCGGGATCCCTTTTCAAGGCCGGGGTAATGGCGCGGAATGGGGCAAGATTTATAACGCGATCGGCCCCGAAGTTGCCGGGATCCGCCGTTTCGGTTCAGCCGCGCTCGATCTTGCCTGGGTTGCAGCGGGGCGCTTTGATGGCTTTTGGGAAACCGATCTCGCCGTCTGGGATACCGCAGCGGGCTGTTTACTGGTGCGCGAAGCGGGCGGGTTCGTGACTGATTTCCGTGGCCGTTCGCAGTCGATCTGCGATGGTGAAGTGCTGGCCGGCAATGATGCGCTCCACTCCAAATTGCACAAGTTGCTGGCAGGAGCATTGAAGGCAGGTTGAAGGTTTGGACGTGGGCCGCTAAGGACCCAACTTGTTGGTGCGCCCCTGTGGCGGAATGGTAGACGCGCTCGACTCAAAATCGAGTTTTGCAAGAAGTGCCCGTTCGAGTCGGGCCAGGGGCACCAACCAAAGTTTTGTAAAGAATTGTGAAGATCCCAATGCTCGCAGCGTGCGCGGCAGTGCAGCTTGCCAGCGTCAAAAATCCCCAGGCCAGCAGCAAGTGGTTATGGAACCCAAGGGTGAAACCCACTTTGCCGATAGCGAGTTGGCCAAGCTGAACCGTAACGGCTAGCTTTACAGAAATTGCTTTCCTTCATTTCAACCATCTTCTGTAAAGTTTACCGACATTTCATTTGTCCGCTTTAATCCGGGGCCTACTTGCCATCTGGGACACGGCCGACGGGACAATGATCCGCCTTTTCAAACACTACATCCCGCATGCGGTGCTGCTGCTGGGGCTGATCGATATTGGCCTGCTGCTGTTCGCCGGGGAGCTTGGCTGGCGCCTCAGGGCAAGCCAGATTGGGCTTGACCTGGGTTCAGCTGTCGATCGCAGCTGGCAACTGGCGACCTATGCCGCGCTGATGCTGGCTGCGATGATTGCGGTTGGCGTCTATGGACCGGATTCGCTGCGTTCAATGCGATTTGCGACCGCACGGCTGCTGGTTGCGGTTTCGCTGGGCATCATCGCGCTGTCATTTGTCGATTGGCTCCTTGGCGGCCACAATTTTTGGCGCTCGACCCTGGCTTATGCGATGGGCTTGTCGATCGTGATGCTTATCGCTAACCGGCTGATTGTCGGCGGCATTCTGGGCACCTCGGCTTTCCGCCGCCGGGTGCTGGTGCTGGGTGCGGGCGCTCGGGCGGGACGGCTTCGCAAGTTGGGAGAGCGACCAGAAAGCGGCTTTGTCATCGTCGGCTATGTCGCGATGACCGAGAGCAAGCCGGTGGTCGGCGAGGCGATCAAGCGCTCGGCGATCGACAATTTAACGCGTTTTGTCGAAGTCCTGGGGGTTAGCGAGGTCGTGCTGGCACTCGAAGAGCGCCGCAACGCTTTGCCGCTCAAAGATTTGTTGCGGATCAAGACCGCCGGCGTTCATGTGAATGATTTTTCCAGCTTCGTCGAGCGTGAGACCGGCCGGGTTGATCTTGAGACGGTCAATCCCAGCTGGCTGATTTTTTCCGATGGGTTTTCTGCTGGCCGCGCAGTGTCGACTGCCGCGAAGCGGGTGTTTGACATTACTGCCAGCTCGATTCTGTTGGCACTGACCGCACCGCTCATCCTGATCTTCGCGCTCCTGATCAAGCTCGACAGTAAAGGTCCGGTCTTTTTCCGCCAGCGCCGGGTTGGGCTTTATGCAACGAGCTTCGATGTGATCAAGTTGCGCTCGATGCGCCTCGATGCTGAGGCTGCTGGCGCGCAATGGGCGATCCAGAACGATCCGCGCGTTACCCGCGTCGGACGGTTTATGCGCAAGACCAGGATCGATGAACTGCCACAGACCTGGAGCGTCCTCAAAGGCGAGATGAGTTTCGTTGGCCCGCGCCCCGAACGGCCGGAATTTGTCTCGGATTTGGAGGACGTGCTGCCCTATTATGCTGAACGACATATGGTCAAACCCGGGATCACCGGTTGGGCGCAGATCAATTATCCTTATGGCGCATCGATCGAGGATTCGCGCCACAAGCTGGAATATGACCTTTATTACGCCAAGAATTACACCCCCTTCCTCGATCTGTTGATCCTGCTGCAAACGCTGCGGGTTGTGCTGTGGCACGAGGGGGCGCGATGATTATGGCAGGCGTCTGGTCCAGTGTGGCAACACTGATGTATGGCAGCGGAGCGGCTGCAACACTGGCTTGCACGGTATGGCTGCAAATGCGCCGCGAGCAATTCGGGGCGGCAGCTCATGCGCTGATCCTGGCTATGGCACTGACAGCGCTATGGGCGGGAGCCGGGCTGATCGCTGCCAGTTTTGAGGGCTCTGGGCTCGCTGCGATTGCTCAGCCATTCGCAGAATCGTTGCGCAATCTTGCCTGGTTGGTGGTGCTTTACCGGCTGTTCGCCAGCGACGGCCGCCATGCCAGCATCAGGCAGGTCCGCCCGATGGCGGCGGCACTGGCCTTTGTCGAGCTGCTCCAGCCAGCGTTGCAATCGCTTCTGATTCGCCTCGACACCGGTGATTCTGGAGAGGTTTTGGCCTTTCAGCTTAGCGCGTTGTTCCGCTTGCTCGTGGCCGTAGGCGGCCTGGTTCTGGTGCATAATCTATATGTTGGAGCATCAGCCCAGGCGCGGTTGGCACTGCGCTGGCCGGCAACTGCGCTGGGCATGATGTGGCTGTTTGATCTGAATTTCTACACCATTGCTTACCTGTTGGGCGGACCGCCCACGGCCCTGACAGCACTGCGCGGGTTGGTGGCCGTGGGAATGACGATGGCGCTGGCGCTGGGCGCGGGCCATCGTAGCGAGGGGCTTCGGTTCCGTCCGTCGCGCGCAGTCGCATTCCAGTCGGTCTCGCTATTGCTGATCGGCGGTTACCTGTTGGCGATGGTTGGAATTGCGCAATGGCTATCCTACGCTGGCGGGGATTTGGCCAATTTCATGCAGCTGGGCTTCGTGGCTGCTGCTTCGGTTGCGGCACTGGCCATCCTGCCGTCGCAGCGGATTCGCGGCTGGCTGCGGGTTTCGTTGACCAAGCATTTCTTCCAGCACCGCTATGATTACCGCGCAGAATGGCTGCGCTTTACCCGAACCATCGGTCAAGGCAGCGCCAGAACAGCACCGCTGGAAGAGCGGATTATCCAGGCAGTTGCCGATATCGCCGACAGCCCGGCGGGCTTGCTGCTCACCGCCGGCGACCATGGCCAGCTGGTCCTCGCGGCGCGCTGGTCATGGCCGAC
>JANLQQ010000082.1:0-10117 GCA_031367905.1 Novosphingobium sp. | reverse complement strand
GAGCGGGTCAATCCTATGTCATCACGCGCTAGATCAGACCACCCAACTTGACTTTTTGTGCAGTGCAGCATAAATGGTGGCTGTCGGTGCCGTTCGGCTCGGCGAAACCAGATCGAGATTACCCATGCGTCCCCTGATGTTCCTGAGCCTGTTCAACGCCCTGTTTGCGCCGCGTCCCCGCCGCCGCTGAACGTATACTGCTCCGCGCTCAGGCGGTTCGCAAATACCACTCATAATCCAGCACCGGCACAGTGCCGAAAAAGCGTTCCTGCTCGGTCCGCTTGACGATGCTGTACATCTTGACGAAGCGTGCCCCGAGATAGTCCTGCATCAAGGCTGACTGTTCAAAACGCTCCACTGCAGCAAACCAGTTGCCGGGCATGGGGGGAGCATCGACCGCCGCCTCATAGCCGTTGCCGACAACCGGCGCGCCAGGATCGAGCTGATTCTCGATCCCGTGGCACATCCCCGCCAGCATTGCCGCCATCGCCAGATAGGGGTTGGCATCAGCGCCGCCGATGCGGTGTTCGACATGCCGGGTCGGAGCGGGGCCAGCGGTCACCCGGAAGCTGACGGTGCGATTGTTGACCCCCCAGGTCGGCGCGATCGGCGCATAGCTGTTCGCTTTGAACCGGCGATAGCTGTTGGCATTGGGGGCAAAGATCAGGAAAGCGTCGGCCATGGTCGCCTGCATTCCGGCGATGGCATGGGCCAGCAGCGGGGTGCCTTGCGGCTCGTCGCTGGCGAACGCGTTCTTGCCGCCTGCGTCAAGCAGCGAGGCGTGCAGATGCATGCCATTGCCGGCGCTTGTTTCAAACGGCTTGGCCATGAAAGTCGCTTCCATGCCGTGACGGGCAGCAACCGCCTTGACCATCCGCTTGTGCATGATCGCCTCGTCGCAGGCCCGCAGCGCATCGGGACGGTGCGCCAGCGTCATTTCGAACTGGCCGGGCGCATATTCCGAGATTGCCGCCTCGAGCGGCAGGCCCTGCGCATCGGCCGCAGCATAAAGATCATCGAAGAAGGCGCGGAAATCGTCCATTTCGGTCAGTCCATAGACCTGAATGTCGGCGGGTGTTTCGCCGGTTACCGGCGAGCGCGCGGGCAACGGACGGCCGTCTGGTCCGCGTTTGGCATCGACCAGGTAGAACTCCAGCTCGACTGCGACGTCGGGGGTATAGCCAAGTCCGGCCATGCGATCGATCACCGCGCCCAGCACATGGCGCGGATCAAGATCGTTCGGGGTGCCATCGAGTTCATAGAACCCGGTCAGGAACTGGGCTGCTCCCGGCCCGGCCCAAGGCGAAGGGACCAGCGTGCCGGGGATCGGCCAGACCTGGCGATCGGCATCGCCATCCTCCCAGACCAGCCCGGTTTCTTCGGTATCCCGTCCGGTGATATCGACGATCACCACTGACCCGGGCAGGAACCGCCCGGCCTTGTAGACACCCAGCACCTCGTGCCGGCGTAGCCGCTTGCCACGCGGGACGCCGCACATATTGGTGAAGATGATGTCGATCGCATCGATCTTAGGGTGCTGGGCGAAGAATGCCTCGGCCTCGGCAATGTCGGCAATTTGACGGGATGATTGGGCGGTCATGGCTGGTTCGATTCTCTCAGAAAACAGAATTGGGGCATAGTCCGCCCGCAATGCAGCGCAAGAGGCGGAAATTGGCAGGCCCGTTCGCGGCAGGAGCGGTTCATCCTTGCAAGTCCGCGACCACGAGTTCGAAATTGGCGATCAATCGCGCGACCTGATCTGGTCCGGTTTCGGGGCTTACCAGCATCATATTGTGGAACGGGGCCAGCAGGCTTCCCCGATTGACCAGCATCAGATGCAGCAGCGATTCCAGCGCGGGGTCCATCGCCGCGCGTGCTTCCGTGCCGTTCCGCGGCGGCACCGGGGCGCAAATCAGCTCAACCCGGGCACCGACATTGGTGACGTGCCAAGGCAATGCGCGGGCGGCGATCACCCCGCGCAGTCCCTCAACCAATTCTCCTGCCAGTGCGATCATATGGTCAAAGGCGGCAGGCGTCATTACCTTTTCCAACATCGCCCGCATCGCGCTGATTGTCAGCGCATTGGCGGACAACGTGGTGCCGATACCCGAATGACCGGAGGGAAGCGCGGCCCGCGCGGCTTTCATCCGCTCCGCCACCTCCGCGCTGAACCCGAAAGCAGCGCAAGGCACGCCGCCACCGATCGATTTGCCGATTACCAGCATGTCCCCGGCCGGACCGTGGCTGCCGCTATGCCCGCCCCAGCCCGAAGAAATTGTGTGAGTCTCGTCCCAGACCAGAATTGTTCCGGTTGCCTTGGTCAAAGCCTGCACCCGGTCAAGAAAGCCTGGCGCGGGCAGGACCATCCCGACATTGGTCATCACCGGTTCGGCCAGAACGCAAGCATATTCGCGGCCAGCAAGCGCGGCTTCGAGCGCGGCCACATCGTTGTACTCAATTGCGGTCGTGGTCTGGGTGATATCTGCCACCTGTCCAATTAGGCTGGCTCTCGTTTCGGGCACGCCTTGGCGCAGATCGACAAACACATCGTCCACTGCGCCGTGATAGCAGCCATTGAAAATCAGGATCTTGCGGCGCCCGGTGATCCCCCGGCACCAGCGGATCACCGCACGATTGGCTTCCGAAGCGGTGGTGGTGAGTTGCCAGAAGGGCAACCCAAAACGCTCGGCCAACAGCTCACCGACGCGGTCAGCCTCTACCGTTGGCAGCATAAAGCTGATGCCTGATGCGGCTTGACGGGCAATCGCTTGTGCGACGGCACGCGGTGAATGGCCGAACATGGCCGCCGTATCGCCGAGGCAGAAATCGTCGAGCTGCTGGCCATCGACCGTAGTGAGGACTGCCCCTTCGGCCTTGGCAACGACCAGCGGAAACGGGCTGGGCCAATCGCGCATCCAATGGAACGGAACACCCTCATGCCAGTGCGCGCTACGCGCCTCGGCATGTTTGGCTGCGAGCGGATTTCGGGCACCAAACCACGACAGTTCCGTTTCGCGCAAAGCTGACAGGCGTTCACGATCCATCACAGCCGGTCCCTCATCGCGTAGTAGATCAGCCCGAGAGCCGCGAGCGGGCGTTGCAGCAGCTTGCCTCCGGGAAAGCGCTTGTGCGGCAACGCTTCAAACAGTCCGAACCGCTGGGTCTCGCCGGTCAGCGCCTCGGCGATCAGTTCCCCCGCCAGTGTCGTCAGCAATGCGCCGTGGCCTGAAAAGCCGTGCGCGAAGTAGCAATTGCCGCGCCGCCCCAGATGTGGAAGCCGGTTGGCGGTAACCGAAACTACGCCGCCCCAGGCGAAATCGATTGGAATGGCGCCGAGCGCAGGAAACAACCGGGTCATATGCGGCCGCACAAAGGCGCCGATATCAGCCGGAACACTCTGACTATACTTCTCACCCCCCCCAAAGATCAGGCGGCGATCGGCGGAAAGGCGGTAATAATTGAGCACGAACCGGCTGTCCGCGACCGCCAGATTGCTCGGCATGATGGCGTCAGCCAGTGCGGGTGAAAGCGGCGCAGTCGCGATATTATAGTTCATGATCGGCACAGTGTAGCTGCCGAGCGTGGGGATCAGATCGCCGGTCCAGCTATCGCAAGCGATTACAGCGTGAGCAGAGCTGACAGTTCCATTGGCGGTCCGCGTTTCCACCTGACCATCGGGCTCCAAGCCTGTCACCCGGCTGCGCTCGCAGATCCGGACTCCAGCAGCAAGACAGGCCTGCGCCAGTCCCAACGCATAGTTGAGCGGGTGGAAATGGCCCCCGCCGTGATCCAGCACGCCGCCGTGATACTGGTCCGTCCCCACGTGCTGAGCCATGTCTGCCGGGGCAATGATTTCAAGCGCCTCATCGCCCAACACACTGCGGCGCAATTCGACCTCGCGGCACATCTCGGCAAAATGCGCCGGTTTGTGCGCTGCCTCAAGATGGCCCGGCCTCAAATCGCAGGCAATACCATGCCGCGTTATTCGGCCGTGAACCAAATCGCGGGCGGTGAGCGCCAGAGCGAAGACCGCCTTGGCGCGGTTAATGCCGAAGCTTGCGGCAAGTTCGCGCAGTGACCACCTGAGGCCGGGGATCAATTGCCCGCCATTGCGGCCTGAAGCGCCAAAGCCGATCGTCTCGGCTTCGAGCAGGATCACCGACAGTCCGGCTTCGGCTGCAGCCAGCGCGGCCGAAAGCCCGGTAAAGCCGCCGCCAATTACGCAAAGATCAACCCGATGAGTGCCGGTCAGTTCGGGCTGAGGCGCAAAAGCGTTGGAACTTGCCCGATAATAGTTGTCGGCTGGCGAATCTGGCATGTGCCATCAGACCCGCAGCAGCAGATGTTCACGCTCCCACGAGCTGATGACCGACTGATAGTGGAACAGTTCGCATTCTTTGATCGCGTAAAAAATGTCGAAAAAATCTTCGCCGAGCAGCGCTTTGACCGGGCGGCAATGGCTGAACCGATCGAGCGCAGCTTCCAACGAGCGCGGCAAAGTGCGCGCGCGGTTATAGGCATTCCCCTCAATGCTTTTGGGCGGGATCATCCGCTCAACCATGCCGATATAGCCGCAGACCAGCGAGGCGGCGATTGCGAGGTACGGATTGGAGTCAGCCCCGGGCAGGCGGTTCTCGATGCGGCGGTTCTTGGCATCCGACACCGGCACCCGAAGCCCGCAAGAGCGGTTGTCTGTGCCCCACTGGACATTGATCGGCGCTGCGGAGTCGGGTCGCATCCGGCGAAAGCTGTTAACATTAGGCGCCATCATCGGAGTGATTTGCGGCAGCAGCCGCGCGAGGCCTGCGATATGGCCGCGAAATAGCGCGCTGTCCTTGCCGGTAGCGGTGCTGAATACATTCTTGCCGGTGGCAAGATCCAGCACCGACTGATGGATATGCATCGCGCTGCCGGGCTGGTCGCTCATCGGTTTGGCAAGGAATGTAGCGTAAACCCCATGTTCCAGCGCGACCTGACGAACGATCCGCTTGAACAACAACACCTCGTCGGCCAGCCGCAGCGGATCGCCATGAAGGAAGTTCACTTCCAGCTGCGCTGCCCCAGCCTCGTGGATCATCGTATCGATGTCGAGCCCGGCCTTCTCGCTGAAGTCATAGATTTGTTCGATGATATCTTCGAATTCACCAAGCGCTTCAAGGCCATAGGGCTGGCTGGCGGTTTCCGGGCGGCCGGATCGACCGGTCGGCGGGACGAGCGGAAAATCGGGATCGGTATTCTTGGAAACGAGGTAAAACTCAACCTCCGGCGCGACCACCGGCTTCCAGCCGCGCTCCGTATAAAGCTTGATCACCCGTTTGAGGATCATTCGCGGCGCATAGTCGATCGGCAAGCCATCGCGAGTGAAGGCATCGGCAATGACATAGGCAGTAGGCGTCGCAAAGCCAGGCGCCTCGCAGATCGACCCTGGATCGGGCACCATCATCAGGTCCGGATCGGTCCGGGGCACAATACCATCGGTATCGTCAGGATATTCGCCGTTAATGGTGACCGTGTAGATACTGCCTGGAATGCGCAGCGTCCCGTCTTTTACCCCAGACAGGAACTTGCCTGCAGGCAGCACCTTGCCGCGCTGGACCCCGTTCATATCGGGGATGATACATTCAATCTCAGTTACACCGTGATCCGCGATCCAGCTGGCTAAAATAGTGGACATGCAGTGTCCGCGCAGGTGATTAGTCCCGCACCCTCCTCTGGTTAGAATGTCATACTAGCTGAAACAACCACGCCGGCATCAGCAATATTGCCGAAAGCCTGAGTATGGGCGGTATCGACATAAGCGACACCCAAGGTAAGCTTGCCAATATCGGCGCTTACACCCAGCGACCAGTCCTTCTTTTTGTCGCCAAAAGCGCCGTCTTCAAAGCCGAATGAGCCGTTCAGCGAGAGCGGTGTATCGCCCAGCGGCATTGAGCCATCTATCGCAATATAAGTATTGTCGAGGTTGCCGGTATTTGTCTGGCTTGGCACATAAGCGAAGGTCAATCCAATTTCACCCTTGCCCACCGGGGCGCTGGCGCGACTGATCAGTTCGACATAGTTGAAGTCACCGGCACCGGGATAAACGTAATAGGTGGCATTCACATCCAACGTGATGTTGCCGATATCATAGGCAAAGCCCGCAACCAGATCGAGTTCGATATCATCGCCGCCGTTGTCCGCTACGTTTGAGCCCCAGGCCGAGACGTAGAAGCCGGATTCGTGACTGATGGTCAAGCCGGGTTGGAACGCGGGGTCCTTGTCCGATAGCGATATGCCGCGGAACCGGTAATCGCTAACTGCATCAAGCGTCAGTTCAATATCAAACGGGCCACTTTCTTCTGCAGCTATTGTACCAGCCGCAGGCTCATCGGCTGCGAACGCCGGGCTGGCGATGAACAGGCAGCCCGCCCCGATCATAGCGGCGACCGCAACGGTTCCTGATTTCAACTCTGATTTCAACATTTTGCTCCCCCTTGAAGGCTTGTCTTTTTATCTTGAACCACGAATTGTCTAACCGACATCAACGTTGAAACCACTCAGACGTTAATTGCTAATCCAATTCACCCTACGCTATCCATCGGATTTTCCGATTGCGTGGATTGCTCGCGCCCGTTTTGTGGGCAATGGGGATTGATTCGAAAGGTGGCGTTTAGGCTACGCCTACCGCTCTTTGATTCAAGATCCCGGCGCAACTTATCGCCATTTGCGCTGCAATTCCTGAATCGTAGGACCAAGCTGGCTGGCGCACAACCGCCCAGCGCTTGAGGGCAATCATGAGTGGTGCCGCTTAGAGGATTCGAACCTCTGACCCCATCATTACGAATGATGTGCTCTACCGACTGAGCTAAAGCGGCGTACCTGGCTGCTTGCAGTTATGGGCGATGATGCCCCAATCGCAAGCGGGAAGTTGGAGGCCCGAGCCGGAATCGAACCGGCGTGCGAGGATTTGCAGTCCTCTACGTAACCACTCCGCCATCGGGCCTTGCACCCTCGCGGGAAGCCCGCAAGGAAGCGCGCCACTAGCCGAGGGGCCCGCGAAGCGCAACGGGATTTATGTCACGCGGGTGAAAGCCAGGCTGCGCCGCACTGGATCGGCCTTGTCGAGCCGCACCCGGATCGCGGTGCCCGGGACCACATCATGGGCGGTGGCGCGGGCGACCACCGGTAGCTCGCACAGCTGGAACCGCGCGCCGTTCTCGCCAATATCGGTGATGACGGCGGCGAAATTCTCGCCCTCGCGGCCGCTCAGCATCGCGGTTTCGGCCAGGTCGATCACCGCGCGTTCCACCTGCCCGCTGCGCGCCTGACACTTGTCCATCACCGCAGGGAGCCGCTCGAACGCCTCGCTCACCGCCAGTGGCACCGGCAGACCGTTCACCACCGTCAGCGCGGCGCGGATGACATAGCGATCGGCAAGCCGCCGCAAAGGTGCGGTGGCGTGCGCATAAGTCGCCGCCATCGCCGCATGCCAGGGGATTACGCCCGGCTTGAAGGGCACGTAGGACGCGCCCTCGCCCGCCCGGCGCACCGCCAGCATGAAGGCACCGTGGCGCGGATCGAGCGGATCGAGCGTTTTTTCGAACTGGGCCAGCGGCGCAGCATCAGCCCACTCCAGCCCGAACGCCTGCGCGGTCAGCCGCAGGCGCTTGACCGCAAAATCACTCGGCTCGGACATCACGCGAAACAGCCCGGTCTCGGCGGCCTGCAGGGCATCGGCGACCGCCAGATTACTCGCCAGCGACATCGCCGCATTGCGCGTTTCGGACGGCAGCAGCGGGCGGAAGCGCAGGGTGAATTTGCCATTCCCGTTCGCCTCCACCTCCTGCTCGGGCGGATCAACCCGGGCGGCCCCGCGCCGGTCTTCGGCATCGGTAATCCGTCGGGCCAGTTCGATAAAGCCTGGCGGAAGCTCATCATCGCGCACCTTGTCATAGGCGAGCTTGGCACGGCTACGGATCACCGCCCGCTCCACCCCTTGCAGCTTGACTGCGCCATCTTCAGCCACGCGGGTGGTGAAGATCACTGCGACACGCGGTCCATCGGGCAGCAGGCTGGCCGCGCCTTCGGCCAACACCGGCGGATAGAGCCCGGCTTTGCCATCGGGCAGGTAAACCGTCTCGCCGCGCTTCCACGCCTCAGCATCGAGCAGGTCGCCATCCTCTACGAACCAGGCGACATCGGCGATAGCATAGTGGAGCAGCAGGTCGGATCCCGCCGCCTCGATCGCAAACGCCTGGTCAAGATCGGTCGAGCTGGCCGGGTCGAGCGTCACGAATGGCATCGCGGTGCGGTCCGCGTGCGCGCTCGGCGCACGCTTTGCTGCGGTTTCGGCTGCGGCCAGCACCGGTGCCGGGAAACTGGCGGGAATGCGGAACTGGGCGCGGATTTCCGCCAGCCCTTCGGCCAGCAAGCGGTCAGGATCGCGAATTGACCTCATCAAACCGGAACCGCTCTGAGCGCGCTGAACCGGCCAATCAGCCAGCTGCGGAACACCGCTATCGCTGGATCTGCCAGATCATCGGCGTGGAGCTTGAGGTAATAGCCATAGCCGTCCTCGATCACGCCGGGATAAGGCATGGCCAGCTGACCGCCTGCGATCTCGGCGGCAAACATATCGACATCGCCCAGGATCACCCCGCCCGAGGTCATGGCGTATTTGGCCGACGCAATGGCGGTATCGAAGGCGAGGCCCGCGCCCGCTGGCAAGCTGATCCCGGATTGCCGCAGATATGCCATCCACAGATGTTCGCGCGGCTGGTTGTCCAGCTTCAAATGCAGCAATTCTTGCGAGGCGAGGAACTCTTCCATATTCCGCCCTTCGTTGGCCGCAGCCGTCCGGGGCGAGCACAGCGGGGCGACGCGGACCATCCACAGCAGGTCGGTCACCCGGTCATCGGCATGGGGCCGGTCATAAACGATTGCCATATCGAGATCGGTGGTGGGCAGGCCGGTGACATTGGCACTGGAAACGTCGATCCGGATTTCGGGGTATTCACGGTGGAACTCGCCCAGCATCGGCATGAACAGCTGGTTGAGCAGCGAAGGCGGCACATGCAGCCGCATGGCCCGGCCCGGGCGGCTGTCATCGCGGATCGCATTCATCGTCTGCTCGATCCGGTCGAGCGATTTGGAGACCACGCCAAGCAGCTCTGCACCCGCTGAGGTCAGCGCTAATTTGCCGGTATCCCGCTCAAACAATTGTTTGCCGAGCAGATCTTCGAGCGCGCTGACATGGCGGCTCATTGCGCTTTGCGACACCGACAGCGCCGCCGCGCCGCCGGTGAAGCTCAAATGCCGTCCGACCGCCTCAAACGCGCGCAAGGCGTTGAGCGGCAACCAGCGGCGGTTCATGGCGCCTTTGTTCGCGATTTTCCTGCCTTCCTGGTTTCGCGCTGCACCGCCGCTTGCGCGGCGCCGTCAGGTGATAGCCTGACTTTTTGAGATAGGGCTATGCCTAATGGTGATTATACCTTGCGATTGCACTCGGCCAATAGTGCGACAAGTTAAGACTGGGGAGTTGCCTGATGTCAGACCTGGCATGGATAGAAGGACAGTTTGCCGCGCGCCGCGCCGGCCATACCCTGCCGCAGGGGCTCTATACCGATCAGCGCGCTTTCGAATTCGATATGGCGGCGATCTATGGCCAAAGCTGGCTGATGGCCGGGTTCGAATGCGAACTGCCCAAGCCCGGCAGCTATATCTCGCTGATGGTCGGCAAATGGCCGGTGCTGATCACGCGTGATCGGCACGGCGATATCCGCGCGTTCCACAACAGCTGCCGCCACCGCGGCTCGATCCTGTGCCAGCCGGGCCATGGCGCAGCGGCGCGGCTGGTCTGCCCCTATCACCGCTGGACCTATGATCTGGATGGCTCGCTGCTGGCGGCAGGCCGGATGCCGACCGGGTTTGACAAGGGTGAGCATGGGCTGAAACCGCTGGCGATCGAATGCATCGCCGGCGGTGTATTCATCTGCCTGGGCGAATCCCCGCCGCCGTTCGCTGATTTCGGCGCAAAATTTGCCGCCTACGCCGCTCCGCATAATTTCAAGGATGCCAAGCTGGCGGCCTCTGCGGTGCTGGTCGACTATGCCAACTGGAAGCTGGTGATGGAGAACGC
>JANLQQ010000169.1:0-2289 GCA_031367905.1 Novosphingobium sp. | reverse complement strand
TCGATGCAGTGGCCGCCCAGATTGAGCATCAGCGCCGAGAGTGCTTCGTCATCGAAGCTGGCGATCAGCTTGAGTGCAGCCTTGTTGCTTGCCAGATCGGCGTTCAGCCGCGCCCGCCAGGCGCTGCCGCCCTGATAAGTCAGCGCGGCATATTCGGCGTTAGGGCAATCGTCGATCCAGGCCTCGATCGCCGGGCCGCCAGCGCGTTTAAACACCTCGCGCTGGACCTTGCCATGCTTGAGCGTGAGAACCCGCCAGCCGCAGGTTTCGAAGATGTCATCGAAGCGGCGGAACATCCGGTCGGCGGTCGTACTGTCGAGCGACTGGCGGTTGTAATCGACCACCCACCAGCAATTGCGGATATCGTGCTTGTAACCCTCGATCAGGCATTCATAGATATTGCCTTCATCCAGTTCGGCATCGCCCATCAGCGCTATCATCCGTCCGGCATCGCTTTCCGGCATCTGGCCGTGGGCGACAAGATAGTCCTGCACCAGGCTGGCAAAGGCGGTAACCGCGACGCCAAGCCCGACTGATCCGGTCGAGAAATCAACCGGGATCTTGTCCTTGGTGCGAGAAGGATAGCTTTGTGCCCCACCCATTGATCGGAACGCCTGAAGCTGATCAAGGCTCTGATTACCCAGCATATAATGGATCGCATGCAGCACCGGTCCGGCATGCGGTTTCACCGCCACCCGGTCTTGCGGGCGCAGCGCATGGAAATAGAGCGCGGTCATGATCGCAGTGATCGAGGCGCAGCTCGCCTGATGCCCGCCAACCTTCAGCCCATCGCGGCTTTCGCGGATGTGGTTGGCATTGTGGATCGTCCATGACGAGAGCCAGCGGAGCCGCTGGTTGAGCATTTCAAGGTTGCGGATCAGATCGGCGCGGGTTTCAAGAACTTTCAACATGCCTGCTCTTAACCGCGTGGTTTTCCATTGAATAGATGTGAATTCAATCCGCCAGCATTCGCGCGATCGCGCTCAACAAGTCGCGATTGAAGCATTTGGCGATGGTTGCCTCGCCCATCGCATTGAAACCGTGAATTGCTCCGGGATAGCTGTGGAGTTCAACCGGCACTCCGGCATCGACCAGGCGGCGCGCGTAATCGAGATCTTCGTCGAAAAAAAGATCGAGACTTCCAGTGCCGATCCAGGTCGGCGGCAAGCCTGCCAGATCATCGGCGAGGCTGGGAGAAAACCAGCCTTTGCGGGCATCGTTGACCGAATAATCGCCGCGCAGGCACTCCCAGCCAAACCGGTTTGACGCGCGGGTCCAGATGAATTCGCCGGTGTGCCGGTTGCGGTGGCGGCAATCCTCGCTGCCGGTGCGATGATCGAGCATCGGATAGGTCAGAAACTGCGCGGCAAGCTTGGGCCCAGCCAGATCTCGCGCCATCAATGCGGTCGCCGCGGCCAGTCCGCCACCGGCACTTTCACCAATTATTCCAATGCGTTTCGGATCGATGCCAAGCTCGGCCGCATTGCCTGCAAGCCAGTTGAGCGCAGCGAGACAGTCTTCCTGCGGGCCGGGGAAAGGGGTCTCCGGAGCGAGCCGGTATTCGACCGAAGCGACCGGAAAACCCAGCGCCAGCGCCATTGAGGATGGGCCGAACTGCATTCCGCTGGCCGAACCGATGACCATTCCGCCGCCGTGAATATGCAGCAGTGCGGCGCGGACGGAAGTGCCTGGGGCGGGGTCATACCAGTAGATTTCAAGCGGTCCGCCGGGGCTCTCAATCAGTTTCACTTCGGCTGCGAGCGGCGGCTCGCCGAGGAATTTGAAGCGCTCTTCGGATTCGATCCGGACCTGCGGCAGGCTGGCGGACTTAAATTCGCGGATTGGCATCGCCTCGATCAGCGGCAGGATCTCGGGGTCAACAAGATGTCTGGTGGTCATTTTCTTCCAACCTGCAACGGTGCTGCAACAGCACTGCTGTGGCACTACAATGGCACTGCAATGGCACTACAATGCAGTTGGTAGCGAGTGGCCTGAGGCTGGCAAGGCCCATCCTGCATTTCAAAAACAAATGGGGCCGACATCGCTGCCAGCCCCCGAATCTTTTGAGCAAAAAACAAATGGGGCCGGCATCGCTGCCAGCCCCCGAATCTTTTGAGCAAAAAACAAATGGGGCCGGCATCGCTGCCAGCCCCATGATCGCCTGCTCCATATCGAGCGATTGGACGAATGTCTTTTCCGGGGTCGCTCAGGGCAGGGTGGCCGCAGTGATGCGTTTTGGAACATCTCGCGTACGATCGCACCGAGAGTGAATTGCATCGTGATGCTCGT
>JANLQQ010000073.1:0-9752 GCA_031367905.1 Novosphingobium sp. | reverse complement strand
TCCGCCAGCTTGCCTTCGCTCACGGCCATCGCAGTTGGCAGATCGACGGTGCTATGCTGGACACTGGCCTGGATCAGTTCAAGCAGGCGAACGCTGTTGTCGGTAAGGCCTGCGATGGCGGTATCGGTTCCGGCCAGCGCGGAGAGGCTGGTGGTAATGGCGGTTTCGGCTTGGCTACCATGCTCGGCAATCTGCCCCATCCGCCCGGCAAAGTGGGCGAGCTGGGTTGAAATGGTCTCGCCATGCGCAATCAGCCGGCGTGAATGATCTTCCTGTTCGGCCCGGCGGGTTGATATTTCCTGATCGAGCGAAGCGAGCTGCGCGGTGAATTGAATCACGAATTGTGCATCGTGAGCTTCGGCCGCGGTGCGGCACTGTCCGATCCCCTCATCGAACAAACGGTCGCGTTCGGATAGCCGGGCATCAGCCTGACCAGCTTCCTTCAATAGGGTGCTCCAGCGTTTTTTCGCAGAGTCAGCCGCTTTCTGGTCGATCGTGCCGACCTGTTCGACTGCATCGCGCAGATCGGCTTCAAGTTGGACCATTGCGCGGCGCCATGCGTTGATCGCCTGGTCTTCGCCATCGCGCAGTGCCCGGGTCAGCGCGGCACCTTCATCGCGCATTGCCCCAAGCCGGGCGCGCAGCGAAGTGAGGCTCTCAGCCTCCTGCCCGTCAAGCGTCTGGCGGACCTGTTCAAGCTCGCCAACCAGCGCCGACGCGCGGGTGCGGATCGTTGCCAACGCTTCCACTTCGTGGCCATCAAGCTGGTTGCGAAACTCTGCGCCCCGTTCAGCCAGCTCGGTGAAACGGACGCTGGTGATGTCGTCAAGTTGTTCGGTCTGGCGGGTAAACTCGCCCAGCGCCTGATCGATTGTTGCGCGAAGCGCGGTGACTTGCCGCTCGCTCGCCTGGCCAAAATCATTGAGCCGGTTGAAGCCACCGATCAGACTGTCCAACTGGCCATGAGCGGTCCGGCCAGCATTGGCGATATTGTTCGTGACGTCCTTGGCCGAACTCGCGATCACTGGCAGCTGGCCCCGCAGTTTTTCCATATTGTCGAGCGCGGAGGCACTGACGGAGCCGATTGTATCCAGCCGTGCGCCGTTATCTTTGATCAGCCCGTCGAGCTTGTCGGCGTGCTGGGCCAGTCGCTCGGTCGCCATTCGGCCAAGCGATTCGAGATCGCGGGCCTGCGAAGCGATAAACTCCCGCGCGAGGCTTAGCTCACGGTTAACCGCGATCAGCCGGGTTTCCAGCTTGATCGATTCATCCCCGAGCAGCCGTGCAGCATCGCCAAACCGCAGCGCTTCGCGACGGCTGTTGCGCATCAGCAGCAGCCAGGCCACGCCAACCAGCAGGACCGGCAATGACCAATCACGGATCCAGCCGATCCATTGATCAAGCGAGCCGCCAGTGAATATGGCCGCCCGATTTGCCCAACCAAACAAGCTGGTCCAGCTCAGGATCGCTGCAAATGCCAGCGCGGGGAGGAGGGCCGCCACCCAATCGCGCCGCGGCAGGGGCGGTTCTTCGGCCCATTCGTCATCATACGCCGGCGGTGCCTCGGCCTCAACAGTCAGCAATATTTCATCGGGCGCAGTTTCCTGCGCACCCGAACCGATAGCGACAACGCGTGTTTCACTGGTCATACTACTCAGATACCACGGATTGGGGCTGGATAAACCCCGTCTTAACCAAATCTGATTATACCTTGTCCGATGGCATATGAAGCAGGAGCATTAGACGCGACCCTGGCCGCTGCGGCGGGCGAGGACGCAGCCCTTTTTGCCGAGTTGCGGGATGCCTTCAGCGACAGTCTGGCGCGTCAGGTTGACCTGCTCCGCCGATCGCGCTGCGATGGCAATTGGCAGATCGCAGCGATGCGCCTGAAGGGGCTGGCGGCCAGTTTTCACGCCGATGCACTGCTGGTCCTGGCGGAAGAAGCGTTGGAAGCCGCGCCGGGCGAGCCGACTGTGATCCGGCGTCTTCAGGCGTTCCTCGACGAATTCAAGGCGACTTGATCCCGGTAACACTTGGCACTGGCTAGCCAGTGCTTTAGCAAAGCGCTTCCTACCCCCCCGAAAAAATGCGCGGAGACGGACGCTGCGGGTCGCACTTTTGACTATGATGGAACCGGCAGCCAGCGGCAGCCAGACGCCGCGCGCGTTTTTGCGGATTGGCGGGATGAGCCTAGCCCGCCAGCAGCTTGGCCTGGCGCTGGCGCTGCACTGCGAGAAGATCGTCTGCATCGCGCTGGCAATGACGGCAGAACTGATTAAATTACAGCATGTTGCGGAAAAAGCCGGAGCTCAGTTTTACGTAATTTCCGGACCACGCGCACTGATCGGATTGGTAACAGTGGCCGATGAAGTGATCGTGCTGGGCGATGGGTTATTCGCGTCTACTGCCGAAGCGACTGCTGCCCTCGACAAGGGGCAGGCCGTACTGGTTCAACCGATCGAGCAAGGGCTTGCGGGCGGCTTTGAGCGGATCGATCTTAACCATGCCAGTGCAGCGGCGATGCGGATACCGGGCCGATTGGTTGAGCGGCTGGCCGAGCTTCCTACCGATTGCGATGCCAGTTCGGCGCTGCAACGGATTGCCCTGCAGGCCGGCATAAGTCAGCGCACAATTGCTGCGACCAATAGCGGCGGAGCATTCTGGACGATGGTCCGTAGTGAAGACGAGGCCCACGCGCTTGAGCCGCAATGGATCCGGCAACGGACCCATGATGAAGGGACGCCAAGCCCGGGACACGGCTTGGCTTTGATCGGGGTGCGCGCGTTTGGCCCGGCCCTGCTTCACGCCGGAAATGGCGCAGGCGTGGTTGGTCTGGCCGCACTGTTGCTTGGCTCGATCGGCTTGGGTGCGGGCTGGTTTAACCTTGTTTCCCTCGGGCTTGGGCTATGCGGGCTGGGATGGATTTTGCGCGAAGCGGCGGTGCTGCTTGCTCGGATAGAGAGCGATTCGCTTGATCGGCGTTTTGCCGGAGTATCGCGACCGGCGCTGTATGGGTGGCTGCTCGATGCAGCGATAGTTATGCTGGCGGGCTGGGGCACTGCGCTTAATGTCGCTCAGCCACTCGAGGACCGGATGTTTCCGCCGCTGATGCTGATTGCGCTGCTGCGGCTGGTTCCCAAAGCGATCGGCGGCCGGTGGTCATCGTGGCTTGAGGATCGAGCTCTGCTGTGCGCGATATTGGCCGGAGCGATGATTGCCGGCGTGGGAAGCGAAGCGATTCACATCGGGGCGCTGGCGCTGGCAATTGCCGGAATCCTTGTTCCGCGCGTCGGATTTGGGCTAACGCGACCTTAACCAAACTGCGTTAGGGCACAGCGATGATCCAGAATGCTGCCCATGCGATTGCCGATGCTCCGCTTCAAGCGGCTTTGCGCGATGGGCTGTCGGCTGGCGATACTTTGGTCGGCACTATTGCGCCGATCCTGCGCCACCTTCTGGCCAATGACGATCACTCGGTGTTCAGCGATGAGATTATTGCCCGGGTCCGCGGCATGATGGTGCATGTCGCCGCGCAATTGCTTGATGAAGTAGCTGCCGCATCTGACCAGCCCGAGCAGCGCAACCATTCGGCTAAGGCTATTCAAACGCTGGTTCACGGCTTTGTGGCCCATGCCGGGTTTCTGAATCACATCCATGCGCTTGCCCTTGAATGGCAATTGACCGAGCGGCTCCAAAATCGGTTGGCGCTTGATCCGGTGCTGTCACCGCTGCTGCAGTCACTGATTGCCGCGCCAGAGCCAGAGACTGCCAGCCTGGCGATGGCATTGTTGGCGGCGCAGGCGCGCTTTTCGCAGACCCAGCGGCGGATGCAATTGTCGCTGGCCGAGTTGCCGGGTGACTTGCTCCATGCCTCGCTTTTGGTGATGCGCCACGATGTCGGCGGGGATGAGAGTTCCCAAGGCAATGCGGCCTCAGCCGAAGCCGCGATCCGCAACCGGTTTGACGAAGGACGCAGCCGTCTTGGCCTGATTTCCCGCTTGGTCATGGGGATGGGCGGCGGGGCAGTTGCCGCACTTTCGGTGAGCCATGCCGGGATCGGTATTTTCCTCTCAGCGTTGGCGTTGGCATCGGGTCAGGATCGCGAGATGGCGGTGTTGGCCACAAATGAGGGGCAACAGGTCAGGCTTGGGCTGGCCTTGTGCGCCGCTGGTTTGAAGCCTGCTGCCGTGGAAGAACAATTTGGCTTGATCCATCCCGATGCCTCTCTGCCGCAGGGTCTTGACCGGCTTGGTGCAAACCAGGCAGCGGCGCTGCTCGCCCGCTCATCTGCGTTTCCGGGGAACTGATTGATGGGTGATGGCGCAATCCTGGCCCGCGCGCAAAGCGACGGTGCGGATAATCTGGTCAATGCGGACGAACCGCTGGCTGGCCTGCAACTGCGCTGCGGCGGCGAGCTGCCGGGGATGATCGCAATCCCCGCATTGCTCGAAACGGTCCGCAAGGCGCGCAGTTATGGACTGAAGCTGGCCCGCCCGATCCTAGCTAACGATGGTCAGGATGCGATTACCGCATGGGTTGAAGTCGAGCCTTTGGCGGCACCGGAGGAAGGTTGCAAAATCATCTTGCGCCATTGGCAGGCTGTCCCGCTCGCACCCGAGGATCTGGCCGAAGCTGCGTCTCGCCGCGCGGCGATTGATCGCACGGTGGCGGAACTCTTGGCGCGGCTGGATGCTGCGCAGTGTCTGCTTGCGGCTGAAAGCGAAGCTTCGGATCTGACTGAATTGATCGCCGCGATGCGCGCAGGGACCGGCAGGCCGTGGACCGATTTCGTCCAGATTGAGGGCGATCACCACCGCCAGCCGCTCCATTGGCGTCTGCTCGACGGCGCAGTTGTGCGGGTGTCAGGGTCAAACCGTAATTGGCGGGCGACGCTGTTGCCGCAGGAAACCCCCGGGAGCGAGCCGAGCGGGTTTGAACTGCTGCTGTGCGCAGATGTGCCCCTGGCAATCGCCGCGCCGAAGGTTTTTCATGGGGCAGAAAATGTCCTGCCGAACAACCCACCCGGGCTGGTCGGACGCGAAATGGCCCCGGTGCTGCGCCAGCCGATTGCGCGGATCATTGCCAATGCAGAGACGATCCGCACCCGCCTTGCCGGGCCGCTGGCCGAAGAGTACAGCCGCTACGCCGCCGATATTGCCGCAGCAGGGCAGCATCTGCTGGCGCTGGTTGAGGATATTTCTGATCTTGAAGTGGTTGAGGCGGAAGACTTTTCGACCGCGCCAGACCGGGTTGATCTGGCCGATGTAGCCCGCCGCGCTGCTGGTATCCTGGGGGTCCGCGCACAGGAACGGGGCATCACGATCGATGCGCCAAAAATCGGCGAAAGCCTGCCGGCGATTGCCGAATTCCGGCGGGTCCTTCAAGTACTGCTCAATCTGGTCGGGAATGCCATCCGCTACTCTCCGGCCAATTCGCAGGTGTGGATCCGGCTGGAAGGCGAAGGAAGCCGGTCACGGGTGATCGTGGCCGATCAAGGCCCGGGGCTAAGCGCTAACCAGCAGGCCTGCGTATTTGAAAAGTTTGAGCGGCTGGGCCGCAGCGACGAGAGCGGCTCAGGCCTTGGCCTATATATCTCGCGGCGCCTGGCGCGCGCGATGGGCGGTGAACTCAAAGTTGAAAGCGCGCCCGGGCAGGGCGCGCGTTTCACCTTGGAGGTACCGGCAGATTTGTTGGCGTCAGCGCCCAACCCGGCGCGCTAGCACGATCAACAGAGCACCTGCTGCCGCAATCAATGCTCCGTAAAGCACCCATTTTTGCTCTGCCAGCATGAAGCTATCGGCTGGCCACATGATGATGCCCAGGCCCTGGAGCGTGAAGAACGAGCCCGCCACCAGCAAAAATGCGCCAAGAATACTTATAACGATCCGAAGAAATGCCATGCTTTGCTCTCCTGAGTATCAGCGCTTGCCAACTGGGACGTAATCGCGCTCGATCGGCCCGGTATAGAGCTGACGCGGGCGGCCGATCTTCTGGCCGGGATCGGAAATCATTTCGTTCCACTGGGCGACCCAGCCGACAGTGCGGGCCAGCGCAAACAGCGCGGTAAACATCGTGGTCGGGAAGCCGATCGCCGAGAGGATCACACCCGAGTAGAAATCGACATTCGGGAACAGCTTCTTCTCGATGAAATAAGGATCATTGAGCGCCATTTCTTCAAGCTGGAGCGCAACCTCGAACACCGGGTCGGTAACCTTGAGCGACTCAAACACTTCGCGGACCGTTTTCTGCATCACCGTCGCGCGCGGATCGTAGTTTTTGTAAACACGGTGGCCAAAGCCCATCAGGCGGAAGGGATCATTCTTGTCCTTGGCCCGCTCAATATAGTGCGGGATCCGGTCAGGGGTGCCGATTTCATGCAGCATGTTAAGCGCAGCTTCGTTCGCGCCGCCGTGTGCCGGGCCCCACAGGCAAGCAATTCCGGCCGCGATACAAGCAAACGGATTAGCACCAGATGAGCCGGCGAGCCGCACTGTCGAGGTCGAAGCGTTCTGTTCGTGATCGGCGTGGAGAATGAAAATCCGGTCCAGTGCCTGTTCGACCACCGGGTTCACCACATAGGGTTCGGCCGGGACGCCGAAGGTCATCCGCAGGAAATTGCCGGTGTAGGACAGGCTGTTGTCGGGATATACGAACGGCTGGCCAACCGAATACTTATAGGCCGCCGCCGCAATCGTCGGCATTTTGGCGATCAGCCGGTGCGAGCTGATCTTGCGGTGGGTGGGGTCCGAAATATCGGTCGAATCATGGTAGAACGCCGAAAGCGCGCCAACCACGCCGCACATGATCGCCATCGGATGCGCATCGCGGCGGAAACCGCGATAGAACTGCATCAGCTGTTCGTGCAACATGGTGTGGCGGCTGATCGTGGTCGAAAAATTCTTGAGCTCAGGCGCGGACGGCAGCTCGCCGTTGAGCAGCAGATAGCTCACTTCCATGAAGCTGGACTTTTCGGCCAGCTGGCCGATCGGGTAGCCGCGATGGAGCAGGATACCTTCATCGCCATCGATGTAGGTCAGCGCGCTTTCGCACGACGCGGTGGAAGTGAAGCCCGGATCATAAGTGAACATGCCAGTCTGGGCATAAAGCTTGCGGATGTCGACCACATCGGGGCCGACGCTGCCTGACAGCACCGGAAATTCATGATCGCTGCCGCCTGCGCTCAGCTTTGCCTGATCACCCACCTGCTTTACTCCCTAAACCTGTTGCTGCCCGGACGCCGGACCAGCCTGGGCGGCAATCCGCGCCAAGCTCTCGTCCCGCCCGAGCAGAACCAATACATCGAATATACCCGGGGAAGTTGTCTGGCCGGTTAGCGCGGCCCTAAGGGGTTGCGCAAGTTTCCCTAGCCCCAGACCGAGCTCCTCCGCCATTGCTTTAAGACTGGCTTCCAGCTCAGCTATTGTCCAGTCATTTTCCGCAGCGATCCGCTGCTGGATGCGGCCCAGCAGCGTGCGAGCATCATCGGTAAGCAGTGCCTCAGCCTTGGGCTCGATCGTCAGCGGACGCTGGGCAAACAGAAAAGCGGCGCTGGCGGCCAGCTCGTGCAAGTCTTTGGCCCTCACTTTGAGGACCGGCATGGCTTGCTCAAGCAGCGCCAATTCGGCGTCACCCGCCACTTTCGGGGCGATCAGTGCAGCCAGGTGCGCATCATCGGCTTCGCGAATGTAATGGCCATTGAGGTTTTGCAGCTTGGCCAGATCAAACCGCGAGGGTGACTTTCCGACGTCTTTGATATCGAACCATTCGATCGCCTGTTCGCGGCTGATAATCTCATCATCACCGTGGCCCCAGCCAAGGCGAAGGAGATAGTTGAACAGCGCTTCGGGCAGGATTCCCAACTCGTCGCGGTAGGCGTCCACGCCAGTCGCGCCGTGGCGCTTGGACAGCTTTGCGCCATCCGCACCATTGATCAGCGGAACATGGGCATAGAACGGTCTTTCCCAGCCCATCCCAGAGATAACAGTAAGCTGGCGGAAGGCGTTGTTGAGGTGATCGTCGCCGCGGATCACGTGGGTTACGCCCATGTCATGATCGTCAACCACCACGGCCAGCATGTAAGTCGGGGTGCCGTCGGAACGGAGCAGAACGAAATCGTCGATCTCGGCATTGCTGACGGTAACCGGCCCTTGAACGAGGTCATCAATCACCGCCTCACCTTCGCGCGGGGCCTTGATACGCACAACATAGCGGGCATCGGCAGGCCAGCGGTCAGGGGCGGCATCGCGCCATTCACTGTCGATGCGAAAGGCACGGCGTTCAGCCTGTGCAGCGGCACGGCGGGCAGCCAGCTCCTCAGTGGTCAGATAACAGCGATAGGCATGGCCCGCCTCAAGCAGGGCATGGGCCACATCGGCATGGCGGGCAGATCGCTCGAACTGGAAAGTTGCCGGCTGGTCACCGCCAAGGCCAAGCCATTCGAGTCCGTCAAAGATCGCCGCAATCGCCGGTTCGGTTGAACGGGCGCGGTCGGTATCTTCGATCCGCAATAAATACGTGCCGCCATGGTGGCGGGCGAACAGCCAGTTGAACAATGCAGTCCGGGCACCGCCAATATGAAGGTAGCCGGTGGGCGAGGGGGCGAACCGCGTGACGACACGGCGGCTTTCTGCCGCTGTCTCGACTGTCACACTTGCCATCATCGCCTCCTTACTGTCTCTAGCAACCATGGCCACCGAGCCCAAGAATCTTGAGCCGATGGGCATTTACGTGCCGTTGGGCAACGCTTTATCAGACGGCGCTGCACCGCAACATGGCCATTGGCGCAACCGCGCGGACTTGTCCAGCAGGCTCGCCAGCGGACTCAAGACTGTCGAGCATTTCCTTGAAACTGCGGGATTTGATCGGGCGCCATGGCTGGCAGTAGGCTTTGCCGGGGGGATCGCAGCGTGGTTTGCGCTGGCGAGTCCGTGGCAATGGCTGGGCTTGATCGCGCTTTGCCTCGCGGCCATGCTTGCCGCCCTGGCTGGCCTTCGCAGTGATGGCCGGTTTCCCTATTTGCGTCAGGGCATTGTGGCACTGGCTTTGATGATTGCGGTGGGCTGCGGGGTGGTCTGGGCCAAGTCAGCACTGGTCGGCATGCCAGCGATCGCACGACCAATGGTCGAATTGATCAGCGGGACGGTGATCAAGCGCGAAGAACAGCCGTCGTTGGCGCGGGTTCGCTTGACTCTGGCGATCCGAGAACCAGAGACTTCCCGGCCAATCCGGGTGCGGCTCAATCTATCCGCGAAGGACGATCTGCCCGGAATTGCCGAGGGGGCAACCCTGCGATTGCGCGCCAGGTTGATGCCGCCCGCTCCGCCGATGCTGCCCGGCGGTTATGATTTTGCGCGAACCTCATGGTTCACCGGCCTTGCTGCGACCGGAACTGTGCTGGGCAAAGTAACGGTGGTGCAACCGGCGAGCCGGCAAAGCTGGCTCCGGACGTTGCAACGCTCGCTTTCGGCGCATGTCCGCTCCCGGCTCAGCGGCTCACCCGGGACAATCGCAGCGGCCTTTGCCAGCGGAGATCGCGGCGCGATCGAGCAGGCCGACGATGCGGCGATGCGCGATGCCGGCCTCACCCATCTGCTCTCGATCAGCGGACTGCATGTGAGCGCCGTGGTAGCGGCTGTCTATGTGCTGACGATCCGGCTGCTGGCGCTGTGGCCCTGGCTGGCGCTGCGGGTGCGGCTGCCGCTCGCCGCAGCCGCAGCCGGTGCGCTGGCTGGGATTGGCTATACCTTGCTGAC
>JANLQQ010000069.1:0-5574 GCA_031367905.1 Novosphingobium sp. | reverse complement strand
CGCCCCATGCTTCTTCGAGCGCCTTGGCCAGATCAGCGGCCTCGAGCACGGTCAGCTTCGAAAGTTCTTCAACGAGTTTGGCAACATCGGCCATGATAATCACTCCTGGTGTCTATGATGTGCCGGGCGAAATGCCCGGCGAATGGTGGGTGAACAGTCTTGACGCGGCTTATGCGGCTTCCTTGGCGGCATATGCCCCGAACACGCGGGCGAGCTTGCTGGCGGGCGCCACGACAACCTGGGCGATCTTGGTCGCCGGTGCCTGGACGAGGCCGATAAGCTTGGCGCGCAGCTGATCGAGCGAGGGCAGCGAGGCGAGCGCCTTGATCCCGTCGGTATCGAGCAACTGCGAACCCATCGCTCCGCCAACGATTTCCAACTTGTCGTTGGTCTTGGCGAAATCGACAGCGACCTTTGCCGCAGCCACCGGGTCGACCGAAGTCGCCAGCGCCACGGGACCGGCGAACAATTCGCCCATCCCGGCATAGTCGGTGCCAACGATGGCAATCCGCGCAAGGCTGTTCTTGGAAACCTTGAACGACGCACCGGCTTCGCGCATCTTCACGCGCAGGGCCGTGGACTGGGCCACGGTCATGCCGAGGTTGCGGGTGATCACCACCACGCCGACCTCGTTGAAGGTTGCGTTGAGCGCGGCGACGGCGTCGGCTTTCTGCGAACGATCCATGCTTACTCCTTCACTTGTGATCGCATGCTGAAATGGCAAGCGATCGGGCTGCGTTGACCGTGCCGCTACAGCAACACGGGCGAGTCCGTTGAGAGGGGAAGGAGGAGCGTGAAACCACACCAAACGCACTTCACAAAAAATGGGAAGGCGGGAAATCTCTTTTCCCCGTCTAGGCCGGAAATTAAGCGCATCCGAATGATACGCACCGACGGTCTCGGACGGATGACTTTCAGGGCAAAACCCTTTTGGTCTAGCGGGTCACTAGCAGCATCGTGCGCTGAGTCAAGGATTGCGCCCTGAACCACGGATTACGCTGCGTAAGGCAATCTTAACCCTGTTCTGCGAAGTCCCAAAAGTACGACAAGTCAGGGGACCACAATGGAAAGTTCAGCAACGCTCGCGGCTAAACAAGTCGGCTGGCGCAAGGTACTGCAGCCTGCCGTGCTTGACCGGATCGAACAAGGCTTGATCGTGGTGCTGTGGGCGTTCCTGGTCCGCCGGGTCTATTTTTCCGAAAATCCGTTCGCGCCGCTGTTGCTGCTGGCCGAAACCGCAGTGCTGACCTTTGTGCTGATCCGCCGGCCAACCAGTGATATTTCGCGCGATTCGGGGGATTGGATGCTGGCGGTGACGGCCACTGCCGCGCCGCTGCTGATCATGCCGGTGGCCAATCCAATTCCGCAGTTCGCGATGATCGGTATTGCGCTGGTGTTGCTGGGCAATGCTTTTCAGCTCTCGGCCAAGCTATTTTTGCGCCGAAGTTTCGGGATTGCGCCGGCCAATCGCGGAGTGAAAGTCGAAGGCCCCTACCGCTTTGTCCGCCATCCGATGTATGCCGGCTATCTGGCGGTCAATATCGGGATCATGATTCTGATGCCGTCGCTGTTCAATCTAGTGGTCTATACCATCGCCTGGTTGGCCCAGATTCTGCGCTTAAAGGCCGAAGAGCGGCTGCTGAGCGAGGATCCCGCCTACCGGGAGTTCAAGGCAAAGGTCCGCTGGCGGCTGGTGCCAGGGGTGTTTTGAACCGGCTGCCCCTCTCAGCCGTTTGACTCCTGCCCACTCCTCTCCTATATCCATTCTTCGCTCGACGCTTCGAGCAAGGTTGGTCCATGCGCGGGGATCTTCCACGGAAGGAAGCGAACGGGTTATCATCTGACGCGAAGGCTGCTGGCTGTGGTTCCCCAAGGGGGAGGCATCTGCCGTGCGGCCTTTTCGCGTTTTCTGGTGTCCGGTTCCCGCAAGACACGAATTTCCGTCGGTTTTTTCCGGCACATTTAGCGAAGAGGCAAGACCCCTCCCATGGCGACCAAAGCTCTCCCGGCGGCCCGTTCGGCTGCGAAGAAGCGGATCCGCAAGATCTTCGGCGATATCCACGAAGTGATCAAGATGCCGAATCTGATCGAGGTTCAGCGCGAAAGCTATGAGCAGTTCCTGCGCTCCGATGCGTCGATCGGCTATGTCTCGGGCCTGGAAAAGACCCTGCGCTCGGTGTTCCCGATCCGCGATTTCGCCGGCACCAGCGAGCTGGATTTTGTCCATTACGTGCTGGAAGACCCCAAGTATGATGTGACCGAGTGCCGTCAGCGCGGGATTACCTATGCCGCACCGATGAAAGTGACGCTGCGCCTGATCGTGTTCGAAGTGGATACCGAAACCGAAACCCGCTCGGTCCTCGATATCAAGGAGCAGGACGTTTACATGGGCGATATGCCGCTCATGACCGAGAACGGCACTTTCTTCATCAACGGTACCGAGCGCGTGATCGTTTCGCAGATGCACCGTTCGCCGGGTGTGCTGTTCGATCATGATCGCGGCAAGACGCATTCTTCGGGCAAGTTCCTGTTTGCCGCCCGCGTCATTCCCTATCGCGGTTCGTGGCTCGATTTCGAATTCGACGCCAAGGATATCGTCAACGTCCGGATCGATCGCAAGCGCAAGCTGCCGGTTACTGCGCTACTTCACGCGCTGGGCCTGGGTAATGAGGAAATCCTCAGTCATTTCTACGCAACTGTCGCTTGGAAGCGCGGCACCCATGCGGCGGTCGGGGATGGCTGGTCCGTGCCCTTTCAGGTTGAGCAATGGCGCGGTTCCAAGCCGACTTTTGACATTGTCGATGCCAAGACCGGCGAAGTGGTCTTTGCTGCGGGCACCAAGATCAGCCCGCGCGCTGCCAACAAGGCCGACAAGGACGGGCTGACCGAGCTCTTGATTCCGACCGAGGAAATCTTCGGCCGCTATTCGTCATGCGACGTGATCAACGAAGCCACGGGCCGGATCTATATCGAAGCTGGCGACGAAGTGACTCCGGAAAATCTTGAGGCGCTGGACAAGGCCGGAATCGAAACGCTTGAGCTGCTTGACGTCGATCATGTCTCGGTCGGCCCGTGGATCCGCAACACGCTCAAGGCCGACAAGGCTGAAGACCGCGACCATGCCCTGGCAGATATCTACCGGGTCATGCGCCCGGGTGAGCCGCCGACGCGCGAAACCGCTGAATCGCTGTTCGAAGGCCTGTTCTTCGATGCCGATCGCTACGACCTGTCGGCGGTTGGCCGGGTCAAGCTCAACATGCGCCTCGCGCTCGATGCCGAGGATACCGTTACCACGCTCCGCACCGAGGATATCCTCGCCGTGGTCAAGGAGCTGGTCAACCTCAAGGACGGCAAGGGCGAGGTTGACGATATCGACAACCTCGGCAATCGCCGCGTTCGTTCGGTGGGCGAGTTGCTGGAAAACCAGTACCGTGTCGGTCTGCTCCGCATGGAGCGCGCCGTGAAGGAGCGGATGAGCTCGGTCGATGTCTCGACCGTGATGCCCAATGATCTGATCAACGCCAAGCCTGCGGTAGCCGCAGTGCGCGAGTTCTTCGGTTCATCGCAGCTGTCGCAGTTCATGGATCAGACCAATCCGCTGTCGGAAGTCACCCACAAGCGCCGCGTTTCGGCTTTGGGGCCAGGTGGTTTGACCCGCGAACGGGCCGGCTTCGAAGTCCGCGACGTTCACCCGACCCACTATGGCCGGATCTGTCCGATTGAGACGCCCGAAGGCCCGAACATCGGCCTGATCAACTCGCTCTCGACCTTCGCCCGCGTCAACAAATATGGCTTTATCGAAACGCCGTATCGCAAGGTTGCGAACGGCAAGGTGACATCGGACGTGGTCTATCTTTCCGCGATGGAAGAACAGAAGCACGTGGTGGCGCAGGCTTCGGCTGAAACCAACCAGGACGGCAGCTTTGTCGAGGAACTGATCTCGGCGCGCGACAGCGGCGAATTCGTCATGGCGCCGCGCGATACCGTGACGCTGATGGACGTCAGCCCCAAGCAGCTGGTTTCGGTGGCCGCTTCGCTCATTCCGTTCCTCGAAAACGATGACGCCAACCGCGCGCTGATGGGCTCGAACATGCAGCGTCAAGCGGTGCCGCTGGTTCAGGCCGAAGCACCGTTTGTCGGCACCGGCATGGAAGAGACTGTCGCGCGCGATTCGGGCGCAGCAATCTCCGCGCTGCGCGGCGGCGTGGTCGATCAGGTCGATGCGACCCGCATCGTGATCCGCGCATCGGGCGATGTCGAAGCCGGCAAATCGGGCGTGGATATCTACACACTGCAGAAGTTCCAGCGTTCGAACCAGAACACCTGCATCAACCAGCGTCCGCTGGTAAAGGTGGGTGAAGTGATCGAGGAGGGCGATATCATCGCCGATGGTCCCAGCACTGAGTTGGGAGAACTCGCGCTGGGCCGCAACAGCCTGGTCGCCTTCATGCCGTGGAATGGCTACAACTACGAAGATTCGATCCTGATCTCGGAGCGGATCGTCAAGGATGACGTGTTCACCTCGATCCACATCGAGGAATTCGAAGTCATGGCCCGCGATACCAAGCTTGGGCCCGAAGACATCACTCGCGATATTCCCAACGTCGGCGAGGAAGCACTGCGCAGCCTGGATGAAGCGGGCATCGTCTATATCGGTGCCGAAGTGCATCCGGGCGATATTCTGGTCGGCAAGATCACCCCCAAGGGCGAATCGCCGATGACCCCGGAAGAAAAGCTGCTCCGCGCGATCTTTGGCGAAAAGGCCAGCGACGTGCGAGATACCTCGCTCAAACTGCCGCCTGGCGTTTCGGGCACGGTCGTCGAAGTGCGTGTGTTCAACCGTCACGGGATCGAGATTGATGACCGTACCCGCGCGATTCAGAACGAGGAAATCGAACGCCTCGCCAAGGACCGTGAGGACGAACGCGGCATTCTCAACCGTGCCACCTATAATCGTCTGCGCGAAATGCTCGACGGCCAGGTGGTTGCTGCCGGGCCCAAAGGCATCAAGAAGGGCGCGACCGTCGATGCCGCGCTGCTCGACGAGGTTGAGAAGCACGAATGGTGGAAGTTTGCGGTTGCCGATGATGCGCGCCAGACCCAGCTCGAAGCGGTCAAGGCCCAGTATGACGAGACCGTCAAACTGATCCAGGAGAAGTTTGAGGATCGCAAGGAAAAGCTGGAGCGCGGCGATGAGCTGGCGCCCGGCGTGCTTAAGATGGTCAAGGTGTTCGTCGCGGTGAAGCGCAAGCTGCAGCCGGGCGACAAGATGGCAGGCCGCCACGGCAACAAGGGTGTCATTTCGCGGATCCTGCCGTGCGAAGACATGCCGTTCCTCGAAGACGGTACCCACGTCGATATCGTACTCAACCCGCTGGGCGTGCCAAGCCGCATGAACGTCGGGCAGATCTTTGAAACGCATCTTGGCTGGGCCGCTCGCGGTCTGGGGCAGCAGATCACTGCGGCGCTTGAGGAATGGCGTCATGCCAACCCCAACCCCGAAGCCGCTGCTCCGCCGACCGCACTGGTAGACAAGTTGAAGGACATCTATGGTCCGCGTTATCACGCTGAGAT
>JANLQQ010000033.1:0-6642 GCA_031367905.1 Novosphingobium sp. | reverse complement strand
CACAGCCTGAAATTTCCTGAAAAGACAGCACCCCGGCATGGCCGAACCTTTCTACATTACCACCGCGATCAGCTATCCCAACGGCAAGCCGCATATCGGCCATGCCTATGAAGCGATTGCCGCCGATGTGATCGCCCGGTTTCAGCGGCAAATGGGCCGCGATGTGCGGTTTCAGACCGGCACCGACGAGCATGGCTTGAAGATGGCCCAAAAGGCGCGCGAGCTGGGCGTGACGCCGGCTGAACTTGCTGATGAAATGTCGCAATATTTCATTGATATGTGTGATAAACTCAATGTCAGTTATGACGTTTTCCAACGCACGACCGAACCGCGCCACCACCTTGCCAGCCAGGAACTGTGGCGGCGGATGGAAGCCAATGGCGATCTTTATCTCGATCGCTACGAGGGCTGGTATTCAATCCGCGACGAGGCCTATTACGATGAGAGCGAGCTGATCGAAGGGGAGGGGACTGAAAAACTCTCGCCGCAAGGCACGCCGGTTGAATGGACGGTCGAGGAAAGCTGGTTTTTCCGCCTGTCGAACTATGCAGATCGCTTGCTGGCGCTTTACAATAGCGATGCAGACTGGTTGCGCCCCGAAAGCCGCCGCAACGAAATCATGCGCTTCGTCGAAGGAGGCTTGCGCGATCTGTCGGTCTAGAGGACCAGATTCGATTGGGGCGTAAAAGATCCCGGCAGCGAAAAGCAAGTCAGGTATGTCTGGGTCGATGCACTGACCAACTATCTGACCGGGCTAGGTTTTCCTGATGATACACCGGAAATGCAGAAATGGTGGCCGGTCGATCTGCACCTGATCGGCAAAGACATCGTCCGCTTCCACGCGGTCTATTGGCCAGCCTTCCTGTGGAGTGCTGGGCTCGCGTTACCCAAACAGGTGTTCGGGCACGGTTTTTTGCTCAATCGCGGGCAGAAAGAATCGAAATCCCTTGGCAATGTGACCGATCCGATCGAACTTGCCGAGCGGTTCGGGGTTGATACCCTGCGCTATTTCCTGATGCGCGAAGTGGCATTCGGTCAAGATGGCAGTTATTCGCAAGAGGCGATTGTGAACCGCTGCAATGCGGAACTGGCCAACAGCTTTGGCAATCTGGCGCAGCGTATTTTATCAATGATCTTCAAAAATATGGATGGCAAACTTCGTGCCGACATCGAGGCGCAGCCAGCTGACACGGAACTGGAAATGGCGGTTCGTGCAAATATCACCACACTTAAGTTCACATTTGCCAATCTCGCCTTCAGCGATGGTCTCGAAGCCTGGATGCAGGCCGTTTTTGCCTGCAATCAGTATGTCGATGAAATGGCTCCCTGGGCTTTGCGCAAGAGTGATCCGGAACGCATGGCGGGCGTCTTGATGACGCTGTTTCGCTGCGTCCGTGATCTGGCGATCGCGGTGCGGGTGGTGGTGCCTGAATCCGCTGACAATCTGCTCAACCAGATGGGCTTAGCTCCCGAAGCACGCGATTTTGCTGCGCTTGAGGATCCAGACTGGTTCACCACGCTGGCTGCCAGTGGCTTTGTGTTGGTCCAACCAGTCGGTGTATTCCCCCGCCTCGAACTCCCGACCGAGGACGCCTGATGCTGATCGATTCGCACTGTCACCTTGAGTACAAGGGCCTGGTCGAGGATCAGGCCGGGGTGCTGGCGCGCGCCCGCGCGGCAGGGATCGGGGGATTTCTCAACATCTCAACCCGCCAGCGCGAGTGGGATCAGGTGATCGCTACGGCCACGCGCGAGGCAGATATCTGGGCCAGTGTCGGGATTCACCCGCACGAGGCCGATGCTCACGCCGATCTGGGCGAGGCGGTGCTGCTCGCTGCGACCGAACACCCCAGGGTGATCGCGATTGGTGAAACCGGGCTGGACTATTACTACGACCACTCCGACCGGGCGACGCAGCGCGCGCTGTTCCGCACCCATATTGCGGTAGCAAGGCAAACCGGCCTGCCGCTGATCATCCACACCCGCGATGCCGAGGATGATACCGCTGCGATCATTGCGGATGAAATGGCGCAGGGCGCTTTCCCGGCGCTGATCCACTGCTTCACTGCGTCGGCTGAGTTTGGCCGCAAGATGCTCGAACTTGGCCTCACCATCTCGATCTCAGGGATCGTAACCTTCAAGAATGCCAAAGATTTGCAGGAAGTCGCTACCAGTCTGCCTGAAGATCGCCTGCTGGTTGAAACAGACGCGCCATTCCTGGCACCAGTGCCGCATCGCGGCAGGCCGTGCGAGCCAGCATTTGTGGCTGATACTGCGCGCTTTGTCGCCCAGCTGCGCGGTGTAACCCCTGAGGCTTTGGCGGAACAGACTACACGCAATTTCGCCACCTTGTTCAAGAAGGCCGCAGTGTGAAACTGCTGATGCTCGGCGCTGGCACTTCGACCGGGGTGCCCCGGATCGGCAACGATTGGGGCCTTTGCGACCCAGCAGAGCCGCGCAACCGCCGCTCACGCGTCTCGATCATAGTTGAAAGCGCCGAGGGAACCCGGCTGCTGGTCGATACTTCGACCGATCTGCGCAACCAGCTGCTCGCCAATGATATTGACCGGGTTGATGCGGTGTTCTGGACGCACGATCACGCCGATCATTGCCACGGGATCGATGATCTGCGGCCGATGCGCTATGGCCGATCGGGGCCGCTACCGGGCTTTGCTGCTGATGAAACGGTGCGGCGCTTGCGTCAGCGGTTCGGTTACGTCTTCGCTGGCCAGGAAGGCTATTACACCATCGTCAATCTCGATACGCTGGACCGGTTGCGGATGTTCGGCGGAATCGCGGTCAATTTCTGCCAGATGCCGCATGGCCCGGCACAAAGTACCGCCTTCCGTTTTGAATCAGAAGGTAAATCAATCGGTTACGCAACAGACTTCAGTGCAATTACCCGCGAAATGGTCGAACTGTTCGATGGTCTCGATCTGCTGGTGACCGATTGCCTCCGCCGCGAGCCGCATCCAACCCATGCGCATCTCGGTATGGCGCTCGAACTGATCGAAGCAACCCGGACGCAGCGCGCGGTTCTGACGCATCTCGACAAGTCGATGGATTATGCCACATTGTCCAATGAAGTGCCGCCACATGTGGTAGTTGGTTTTGATGGTTTGGAGCTTGAAGTGTGAACGGTGCGGTGATCGTCTCGCTTATTGCATTGGCTGGAAGTCTGGTGTTGGCACTGCGTAATCTGCGCACGGACAATCTCTCATTCGAAACAAAGTCCTGGATGGCGGTAGCTTGGTTGCTGATTATCGCTGTTGTTTCCTTCGTGGCGGGGCAATTATCCACGTGAGAGGCCGTTACGGCTCTCGTTTCAATTTAACATAATATATATTATCAATCTTATATGTCCTCAGAATCAGATCCCCCTCTCGAACGTCTCCTGCGGATAATGGCCCGGCTGCGCGACCCCGTATCAGGCTGCGAATGGGACCGTGTGCAAAGTTTTGCCACCATCGCACCTTTCACAATCGAAGAGGCCTATGAAGTTGCCGACGCAATTGAGCGCGGCGACATGCTGGCGCTCCGCGACGAACTTGGCGATCTGTTGCTTCAGGTCGTGTTCCACTCCCGCATTGCCGAGGAAGCCGGCCTGTTCGATTTCGCTGACGTCGCTGCTGCGATCAATGAGAAAATGGAAAGTCGCCATCCACAGATCTTCGCTGATGCCCTGGATGCAGACCAATCGCGCGAGGAACGCTGGGAAACACTCAAGGCAAGTGAGCGGAGCGCCAAAGGCTCAACCAGCGCGCTTGATGGAGTGGCACTTGCCCTCCCCGCGCTAATGCGTGCAGAAAAACTGCAAAAACGCGCGGCACGGCAAGGATTCGACTGGCCAGATGTCGAAGGTCCGGCGGCGAAAGTGCGCGAGGAAATGGAAGAGCTTGCTGCCACACGAACAGATGTGGAACGCGTGGAAGAGGCTGGCGACTTGCTGTTCGCCGCAGTCAACCTCGTCCGCGCCTATGGAATAGCCCCGGAAGACGCATTGCGAGCGGCAAACTTGAAATTCGAACGGCGGTTTCGTTCGATGGAGCAACTGGCGGCAAGCAAAGGGCAGACCTTCGAAGCGCTCGACCTTGAACAGCAGGAGCAACTCTGGATTGACGTCAAAGCGTCAGAGTCTGGAAAATCGCCCTAAATCTCGCGAGGTTAGCCGCACTTCCAAGTGCCGCAGCGGACCGCGTTCGTCTTCACCGCCTTCTGCGTCAGTGCTCACCTCACCATTGGCATAGAGCCAGGCAAGGCGCTGGCCGTCACTGGCCGGGATCGAAAATTTGTGCAGCTTAGCCGCCGCAGTCAGTACCTCGCTGAGCCTCGCCAGCAACGCTTCGCACCCCTCGCCAGTCAACGCCGAGATCGGAACGACAATTTCATCGTCGTGAAGGTTCACCTGTTCAACAAGCTCAACCGCACGCTCAGGATCAAGCAGATCCCATTTGTTCCAGGCCTCGATCATCGGGATTTTAGGCTCGGACGCATCAGGATCAAGCAACCCCAGTTCGCCCAAAACATGCAACACCTGGTGCTTTTGCGAAGCAGTATCCGGGTTCGCAATATCGCGAACGTGAACAATCACATCTGCCGCGGTAACCTCTTCCAGCGTGGCCCGGAAAGCGGCCACCAGCTGTGTCGGCAAGTCCGATATGAAGCCGACCGTGTCGGACACAATCGCCTTGTCCAACCCCGGCAAACGAACTGCCCGCATGGTCGGATCGAGCGTGGCAAACAGCAGATCTTCTGCCATCACCGCCGCGCCGGTCAGACGGTTGAACAGCGTTGATTTGCCGGCATTGGTGTAACCGACCAATGCCACTACCGGCCAAGGCGCCTTTTCCCGCCGCGAGCGGTGAAGTCCGCGTGTCCTTCGCACCTGCTCAAGCTCGCGCCGCAGTCGGGCCATGCGATCGCGGATCTGGCGGCGATCCGCCTCGATCTGGGTTTCTCCAGGGCCGCCCAGAAAGCCGAAGCCGCCGCGCTGACGCTCAAGGTGGGTCCAGCTACGGACCAATCGACCGGCCTGGTAATCGAGGTGAGCGAGTTCAACTTGCAGCCGTCCTTCGGCCGTTGCTGCGCGTTCGCCGAAAATTTCAAGGATCAGTCCAGTCCGGTCGATAACCTTGATCTTGAGTTTTTCTTCAAGATTGCGTTGCTGGATCGCGGTCAGCGCACCATCCACGATGACCAGTTCCGCCTCATTTTGGGAGCAGGCGATTGCTATATTGGCGATCTGGCCTTCGCCCAGCAGCGTCGCGGCGCGAGCCTCCCGGATTGGAATGGTGAGGATTTCGGTGACCACCAGCCCGATTGCCAGCGCCAGCCCCCTTGCCTCTTCGGCCCGAGCTTGCGCATCGATCGCACCGCCGCCACCGTCCCCCCGCATTAAGCGTCCGCGCAGCTCTGGACAAACGACCAGGGCCCGTGCACCACGGGTAACTTCGCCGTCTAGCTCGTCAGAATTGCTCAGGCGTCACCGCCCTCTTCCCCATCCCAATCACCGGAGAGATCAACCGGGCTGGCCGGCTGAATAGTCGATACCGCGTGCTTGTAGGCCAGTTGGACATAACCATCGCGCTCAAGCAGCATACAAAACAAATCGAACGCGGCGACCCTACCCTGCAGCATCACCCCGTTGACCAGAAACATGGTGACCTGGACTTCGGCTTCACGAACGCTGGTCAAGAAGATGTCCTGCAGCAGGCGGATCTTCTTGGCCCCCGCTGCGCCAGTGGCGAACATCCGCACGTCAATCGGCTGCCCCGGCATGATCGTGGAAACAGCGTGCTTGTAAATCAGCTGGGTCTGGCCATCGCGGCGCAACAAAATCGAAAAATTGTCAAACCAGGTTACAATCCCTTGCAGTTTGACGCCTTTAACCAGAAACATGGTCACTGGAACTTTGTTCTTGCGGAGTAAATTCAGGAACTGATCCTGAAGGCTCTGACCCTTCCCGCTGATCGGGGTGACTGTGGGCTCTGCACTTGATTCTTCGACTTCGGCTGTTGCGGGTCGAGCGCGTGCGGAAAGAGTGCGTTCGGACATTGGCGTCTCCATTTTTTTGGCAGCCGCTTGTGCGATCTGCAATCTGGCTAACCCCCTGCTGGTGCGGGGAATCAAGCCGAGAACAAGTTAGACATTAACGCTATTTGGCTGGATGGTAAACACTCAAACTTCCAGCGCTGCTTCATCGTCCTCGCGGCGATCTACCATCCCGAGTAATTTAAGTTTTCGGTGGAGCGCAGAGCGTTCCATCCCGATGAAGTTCGCGGTCCTCGAAATATTGCCTGAAAAGCGGCGGATCTGAACCCGCAGATACTCACGTTCAAAGTTCTCCCGCGCTTCCCGCAAAGGTACACCCATCAGCGCCGAGATTCCCGAGCCACCACTAATCCGGCCGTTGAGCACTTCGGCAGGGAGCATATCCGGCTCAATTCGGGCGAGTTTATCACGCGGAGTGAGAATGATCGTGCGTTCCACCACATTGCGCAACTGGCGCACGTTCCCGGGCCATTCATAAGATTGCAGCCCGGCCATCGCCTCCGCGCTCACTTCCGGCGGGGCTACGCCTTGATCGGCGGCAAAACGGGCGAAGAAGTGATCGACCAGCGCCGGAATATCCTCGCGCCGGTC
>JANLQQ010000164.1:0-13772 GCA_031367905.1 Novosphingobium sp. | reverse complement strand
CTGGACCCAGACACACCAGGAGTGAAATACCATGGCCGATATCGCCAATCTCGTTGCAGAACTTTCGAAGCTGACCGTCCTTGAGGCGGCTGACCTTGCCAAGGCCCTTGAAGAAGCATGGGGCGTTTCCGCCGCTGCTGCTGTGGCTGTTGCCGGCCCCGCCGCTGCGGTTGCCGAAGCCGTTGAAGAAAAGACCGAATTCGATGTCATCCTGACCGGCTTCGGCGACAAGAAGATCCAGATCATCAAGGAAGTCCGTGCGATCACCCAGCTCGGCCTGACCGAAGCCAAGACCCTCGTTGAAAGCGCTCCCAAGGCGATCAAGGAAGGCGTCAACAAGGCTGAAGCCGAAGAGATCAAGAAGAAGATCGAAGAAGCCGGCGGTACCGTCGAGATCAAGTAATCGACCAAACAAGTTTTGCGGGTGTCTTGAAGCATTCGCAGATGGAAGGGCGGCCCGGCAACGGGTCGCCCTTTTCGTTGGGGTGTCTTTGGCTAAGGGAGCGGTCTGTCTGTGTCCCGCTAGGTCGCCTTGGACATCACAATCTGGGTCCGTGCGAGCACGACCATTCCGGCCGGCGGGGTCGCATCTCTGAAGCCCATTCGCGCATAGAGGCCCAGCGCTATCTCAAGCGCCGTGAAGGATTGGAGATAAAGGGCAGGTCCGCCCTTGGCTGCCGAAAAATCGAGACAATGCTGCACCAGCGCGCGACCCGCACCATGACCCCGCGCCGCTTCGGTCACCACGAGTTTGCAAAACTCAAACCCGCTGCTGCCCAGCCCCTTTACCGCAACAGCGCCAACCGTGACGCCGCCGAGCATTGCAAGAAATGCATCGCCACCGGTATCCCGGTAATATGCCGCCGGGTCACGCATGATGAGCGCATCCTCAGCTTCGGGGACACGGCCCATGCTTTCCAGCCATGGCACCCAGATGGAAGCGAACTCGCCGATCTGGCGAGGCGCCATCGCGCCAATTTCGAGCATCGCCATTCCCTATCTATTTCAACGTCTTGAGATACTCGATCAGTTCCTTGCGTTTGGCCGGATCGGGCTGGCCCGCATAGACCATCTTGGTGCCGGGGACCTTCTTGGAGGGCATGATCAGCCATTCGTCGAGCGTCGCCTCGTCCCACGTTAGGCCCGAGGCCAGAAGTGCGTCGGAATATTTATAGGCATCGCCCAGATGGCCGGCCTTGGCCCCGAACACCCCGGCCAGACTCGGCCCGATCCCGTTCGATCCGCCCTGCACCGCATGGCAGGCAGAGCACATTGCAAAGCTGGCCGGGCGGGCATCGGCAGCCACGGCGCTTTCTTCGTCTGCAGGGGTATTTTTGGGGCCGCTGCAGGCCGCAAGAGCGCCTGCCAGCATGACCGCCAACGCTATTCCATTCCAGCTCCGCATCGGTAAGTCTCCGTCAGGGGGTTTGGGCGGAGCTTATGCGCGCCCATAACCAAGCGTCAATGCAGCGCATAGCCCAACCGCACTCCGATCATGTCGATTCCCGGGTTCTGCCCTCCATCGAACAGCCGGGCATGGCTGATATGGACCCAGCTGGCTTCGATCGCCAGCCGGTCTGTCAGACGAGTGCCCAGCGCGATCTCGGGCTCGAACAACACCCGGCTACCCAGATCGGTGCGCATGTCGCCGGCGGCATTGACTCGGTAGGATGGCCCGTCATGGACCACAATGCCAACCCCGGGCCGCAGATACACCGGCCCTGTCCCGATCTTCCAGGCCAGGCCCGCGCCGGCAAAGCTGGTGTCGCCCCGGATGTTGAGTGAGGCGATCAGATAGGGCGCGGGCCTGCCGATGAAAGCCAGCCCCTCGATCGGGGCAAAGCGATAGCCTGCCTCGAAATCCGCCCCGCGCTCGCCAGTGTCCAGCGTCAAAGGCGTATTTACGCCGTGAACATAGCTGCCGACAAACACCTCCTGCGCAGCGGCAGGTGCCGCAAACGCAGCCAAAGCCAAGAACCAGGTAACGCGCATCAGCTTCTCCCAAGGCAAATCGCCGGGCCACCGCTCGGCTATGGCTGTGGCTGCCTTGCCGCAAGCTGAAGGAAAAGCGTGCGCGGTGCTAGCCCGGACCTTTGCAGCGCTATCGCTCGCGGCTATCGGGACCGGCTTTATGACTGACACCGCCGCCCCATCGCTTTGGCGCCTTGAACTGGAGGCCATGCTGCGTCTTTCGGCGCCGCTGGCGGCTGCCAATCTGCTGCAGATGATGGTCCATACGATCGATGTGATCTTCGTGGCCCGGCTGGGTGAGGTGCCGCTGGCCGCATCCAGCCTGTCGATCTCGGTATTCGGCTTGATGATGTGGTGCTTTTCGGGCCTGACCGGCGCGGTCGCCCCACTGATCGCGGCTGAACTGGGACGCCGCAAACATGCCGTGCGCGAAGTGCGGCGCAGCGTGCGGATGGCGCTGTGGCTATCGGTGCTGTGTGGACTGGTCGGAATGGCAGTGTCTTCATTTGGTGAAGAGATCATGCTGGCCACCGGGCAGGACCAAGCCGTTTCGGCTGCAGCGGGCGGTTTCATGGCGGTATTGCTCTGGGCGATGATCCCGATGATCGTTGCCAACGTCTTGCGGACCTTCGTTGCGGCACTGGGCCGCCCGGTTTTCGCCACTGCGATCACCGCGCTGGCGATTTTCGTCAATGCGCTGGGTAATTACGCCTTCGTCTTCGGCAATTTCGGCGCGCCCGAATTAGGCCTGGAAGGATCGGCCGTGTCGAGCGTCTTGACCTCTGTGGCAATGGTCGCAGCCTACGTCATCGCCATCGCCGCCGACCGGCGGCTGCGGCGCTATCATATCTTCGGACGCTGGTGGCGACCCGAGTGGTCGCGGTTGGCCGAGATCATGAAGATCGGCACTCCGATCGCCTTTACCATCCTGGCCGAGGCCGGGCTGTTCAGCGGCGCAGCCTTTTTGATGGGCTGGATCGGCCCGGCCGAGCTTGCCGGGCATACCGTTGCGCTGCAAATAGCGGCGCTCGCCTTTCAGGTGCCGTTCGGGATCGGCCAGGCGGCGACCATCCGGGTCGGCTATCACTTTGGCGCGGGTGACCGCGCCGGAATCGGCCGGGCCGGTTGGGCCGCGCTGACCCTGTCGATCGGCTTCATGGCCCTGCCCGCCAGCGCGATGCTGCTGATCCCGCGGACGATCCTGTCGCTCTATGTCGATCCTGCTGCGGCGGCCAATGCGGCGATGGTCGGCTTTGCGGTGCAATACATGATCGTCGCCGCCGCCTTCCAGCTGTTCGACGGGGTTCAGGCGGTTGCCGCCGGGGCACTGCGGGGCTTGCAGGATACGAAAATGCCGATGGCCATCGCGATCTTTGGCTATTGGCTGCCCGGCATGGGCACTGCGATCTGGCTCGGCTTCCGCACCTCGCTGGAGGGCACCGGCGTGTGGATCGGCCTCGCGGTCGGGTTGGTGGTGGTTGCGGGCCTGCTCACTTGGCGCTGGCACTGCCGCGAGCGGTTGGGACTGCTACCCGGCTAAATTAGCCCGCTGCCCCAAAAATTTGGCACAGACTCTCCTTGACGATGGATGAACGCAGACCCATATGCGCCTCGCTGGCACTCGCACCCTGAGAGTGCCAAGCCCAATTCAACTACGCAAGAGAGGTAAGAGCCCATGAAGTTCCGTCCGCTGCATGACCGCGTGCTGGTCCGCCGCATCGAAGCCGAGGAAAAGACCGCAGGCGGCATCATCATCCCCGATAGCGCCAAGGAAAAGCCCAGCGAAGGCGAAATCGTTGCTGTTGGCACCGGTACTCGTGCCGAAGATGGCAAGATCACCCCGCTCGACGTCAAGGCTGGCGACCGGATTTTGTTCGGCAAATGGTCGGGCACCGAAGTCAAGGTCGATGGCGAAGAGCTGCTGATCATGAAGGAAAGCGATGTTCTCGGCATTATTGGCTGAGAATCTCCGTCGTCCCCGTGAAAGCGGGGACCACTGGCCTCCGGGCCGAACATCTCCAGGGCGCACCAAGCCGCCCGCGATCCCCGCTTTCGCGGGGATGACGATCAAAGAAGGAAACTGAACAATGGCAGCTAAGGAAGTACGCTTTTCGCGCGATGCGCGTGAACGCATTCTCGCCGGCGTGGATATTCTCGCCAACGCAGTAAAGGTCACTCTGGGTCCCAAGGGCCGCAATGTCGTGATCGACAAGAGCTTTGGCGCACCGCGCATCACCAAGGACGGCGTTACCGTCGCCAAGGAAATCGAGCTCAAGGACAAGTTCGAGAACATGGGCGCCCAGATGCTGCGCGAAGTGGCGTCCAAGACCAACGATCAGGCTGGCGATGGCACCACCACCGCCACCGTTCTGGCCCAGGCGATCGTCCGCGAAGGTATGACCAGCGTTGCAGCGGGCATGAACCCGATGGATCTGAAGCGCGGCATCGATATCGCTGTGACTGCGGTGGTTGCCGATCTGGTCAAGCGTTCCAAGCCGGTTTCCGGCAGCCAGGAAATCGCTCAGGTCGGGATCATCTCGGCCAATGGCGACAAGGAAGTCGGCGAGAAGATTGCCGAAGCCATGGAAAAGGTCGGCAAGGAAGGCGTGATCACCGTCGAGGAAGCCAAGGGCCTCGAGTTTGAACTCGATGTCGTTGAAGGCATGCAGTTCGATCGCGGTTATCTGTCGCCCTACTTCATCACCAACCCCGACAAGATGACCGTGGAACTGGAAAATCCTTATATTCTGATCCACGAGAAGAAGCTGTCGAACCTGCAGGCAATGCTGCCGATCCTCGAAGCGGTTGTTCAGAGCGGCCGTCCGCTGCTGATCATCGCCGAAGACATCGAAGGCGAAGCTTTGGCGACGCTGGTGGTCAACAAGCTGCGCGGCGGCCTCAAGGTTGCAGCGGTCAAGGCACCGGGCTTCGGCGATCGCCGCAAGGCCATGCTGGGTGACATCGCCACGCTGACTGCGGGCGAGATGATCTCCGAAGACCTCGGCATCAAGCTGGAAACCGTCACTATCGCCATGCTCGGCCAGGCCAAGCGCATCACCATCGACAAGGACAACACCACCATCGTCGATGGCGCCGGTGCGGCTGACGAGATCAAGGCGCGGGTCGAACAGATCCGTTCACAGATCGAGACCACCACCAGCGATTATGACCGTGAGAAGCTGCAGGAACGTCTGGCGAAACTGGCCGGCGGGGTTGCCGTGATCAAGGTTGGCGGCGCCTCTGAAATCGAAGTTAAGGAACGCAAGGACCGCGTCGACGATGCGCTCCACGCGACCCGCGCTGCGGTCGAAGAAGGCATCGACCCCGGCGGCGGTACCGCTCTGCTTTATGCCACCAAGGCACTTGAGGGCATGAAGGGTGCGAACGACGACCAGACCAAGGGCATCGATATCGTCCGCAAGGCGATCCAGACCCCGCTGCGCCAGATCGCCCAGAATGCGGGCCATGATGGCGCTGTGGTTGCGGGCAATCTGCTGCGCGAGAACGATGAGACGCAGGGCTTCAATGCGGCAACCGACGTCTACGAAAACCTGGTTGCGACCGGCGTGATCGATCCGACCAAGGTTGTCCGGATCGCGCTGCAGGATGCAGCCTCGGTGGCAGGGCTCCTGATCACGACCGAAGCCGCGATCGCCGAGAAGCCTGACGACAAGCCTGCCATGGGCGGCATGCCCGGTGGCGGCATGGGCGGCATGGGCGGGATGGACTTCTAAAGTTCGGCTACTCGCCAAACCAAATCGGGCCGGAGGAGCAATCTTCTGGCCCTTTTTTGTGCCCGCACTACAAGCCGACTAACCGGCTGACACAATTTTCCGCCAAGTGCAAATTATGCAACTGTATTTGCGCGAAATGCAATTGATCGCTTCACCGATCGGCGTAGTAGCGCACTCCCGGTCATCTTGCCGATCCAAGGATGCGCGCAAATGCAGCCAGCCAGTGACGATTCAGCCGAATCAGGCAATGCTGCCCAGCCGAACCAAACTTCCCATAAACTCCTGCCACTCACCATCGGCGCGATCGGCGTCGTGTTCGGCGATATCGGCACCAGCCCACTCTATGCGTTCCGCGAGGCGCTGGCCCAAGCCTCGTCTGACGGGCTGGTCCGCGAAGAGATCATCGGGGTGATGAGCCTGATGCTTTGGGCGCTGATTATCATCGTCACGTTGAAATACGTGGTTTTCCTGATGCGCGCGGACAATGAAGGCGAAGGCGGCGTGTTGGCATTGCTGGCACTGGCCCAACGCGGAACTGCTAAGCGCGGCGGACTGGTTCTGGCGCTGGGCGCGATCGGTGCTGCGCTGTTTTATGGCGATGCGGTGATCACCCCGGCGCTGTCGGTGTTGTCAGCGGTCGAGGGGCTGAAATCGTTGCCCAGTATTGGTGCGGCGTTTACCGAACAGCGCATCCTGTTGATCGCGGCGGCAATCCTGATCGGGTTGTTTGCGATCCAGTCCCGCGGGACGGCGGTGGTGGCAAGGCTGTTCGGACCAGTCTGTATCGCCTGGTTCGTGGCACTGGCTGCGCTTGGCCTGATGCATATTGCCGATGGCCCAGGCATTCTGGCGGCCTTCCTGCCCTGGCATGCGGTCAGCTTTGTCGCCGGGCACGGGCTGCTTGGCCTGTTTGTATTGGGTGCGGTATTCCTGACCGTGACCGGGGCTGAGGCGCTGACCGCCGACATGGGCCATTTCGGCAAGCGCCCGATCCGACTGGCCTGGCTAGCGTTGGTGTTCCCGGCGCTGGCGCTCAACTATCTGGGTCAGGGTGCTTTTGCGATCCGGGTGCTGGACGACGCCCACCGGCTGGGCAAGCCATTTGCCAATCTTGACTGGTTCTTCCAGATGATCCCCGATGCGGTGCGCCTGCCGATGGTGTTGCTGGCAACGGCTGCGACAATCATCGCCAGTCAGGCGGTGATCACCGGGGCCTTTTCATTGTCGCAGCAGGCGATCCAGCTGGGCTTGTTGCCGCGTTTGCGGATCAAACAGACTTCGGCTGGGCATGCCGGCCAGATCTACATCCCATCGATCAACTGGTTTGTGCTGCTGGGGGTAATCCTGCTCGCCTTTGGTTTCCGCACATCTTCGGCGATGGCAGCGGCCTATGGCATCGCCGTCACTGGCACGATGGTGGTGACCTGCTGTCTGGCCTATGTGGTGGTACGGCGGCGCTGGGGCTGGAGTTTGCCGCTTAGCTTGGCAGTGATCGTGCCGTTCCTGGCAATCGATCTGATCTTCTTCGGCGCCAACATTCTGCGTGTGGTCGAGGGTGGCTGGGTGCCGCTGACCATCGGCGGCGCAATCCTGTTGGTGATCTGGACTTGGGTGCGCGGGCGCAGCATTACCGCCCGGATGGAAGCCGAAGATTCGATCCCACTGGTTGAGATGGCCGCCGCGCTGGCTAAGCGGCCTCCGGTGCGGGTCGATGGCACCGCGATCTATCTGACCGCGATGAACGAACTGACACCGCATGCCCTGCTGCATAACCTCAAGCACAATCAGGTCCTGCACCGGCACAGCTATGTGACCACGGTAAAAACGCAGCAAACGCCGTATTGCGACCCCGGCGATCGGCTACGGATGATCCTGGTCGACGAAAACTTCACCCGGCTTGAGCTGCGCTATGGCTTCATGGAAACGCCAGAAGTGCGCGACGATCTGATCCGGGCCGGATCGCTGATCCCGGACGCGGCCAAGGCTAGCTTCTTCATCGGCCGCAACAATTTCGCCTTTTCGGCTGAAGTCGGCATGCCGATCTGGCAGGATGTACTGTTCATTGCGCTGCACCGCAATGCCGCCGACCCGACCGACTATTTCAACATTCCCCCGGGGCGGGTGATCGAACTGGGCGCACAATACGCGATTTAAACCCCGCATTATCCGCTATTTGTCGTTTGCCCGCGCGCCAGAGGCAGTTCATCGCGGCGCCCTATGAGCAAATCAATCCGCGCGTTAAACAAATAGAAAGCATGGCGGGGATAAATTTCACTTGGTGAAGAAGTTACTTTTCTTGCGCGTGACGGGAATTCTGGCCTTGGCCGGTGCTTTCGTCGCACCTGCCGCTTCGGCCAGTGCTGATTCGATTGAACGCGATTTCGACCGCGCTTTTGGCACCGAACTTCGCGCGCCGGCACCTCAGGTCCTGCTGCCGCAGGCTCGGCCCGCGACAATCCAGCCGTGGTCCAGCCAGACTACTACACCCCGCAGCTATACCAGCAGCCTTGAGGCCCAGCTCGCTTCGATTGCCAGCGCCGGTCGCGGCCGGATTGGCGTAGCGGCGGTTGATCTGGCCAGCGGCCGGAACATTGCGGTGCTGGGCGATCAGGCGTTCCCGCTTGCCAGCACCAGCAAGATCGCGATTGTTGCCACTTTCCTGCAAGGCGTTGATGACGGGCGTTACCGGTTAAACGCCCAGTACCCGCTAATGGTTCCGGTTGCTTCGGCGAAACTGTCTTCTGTCGTCGCCCCGGTCCGTCGAGGCCAGCTGGTCTCCGCTCTTGGGCTGATCGAACTCGCTCTGACCCGCAGCGATAATCAGGCAACTGATGCCCTGCTTGCGGCGGTTGGCGGCCCGCAAGCGGTCAATCGCTGGTTGCGGACGGCTGGCCTCACCGGCGTGCGGCTCGATCGCGATATCGCTACGCTGGTTCGCGATGATGGCGTGATCAATCCGGCAACTTCGGTTGATCTGCGCGATAGCACGACCCCGCAGGCCATGGTCCGCCTGCTCAGTGGGTTGTATCAGGGTGCTTGGCTCAGCCAATCAAGCCGCGCAGTGCTGCTCGGCGCCATGCAACGCTGCGTGACGGGCAAGCGCCGGATGCGCGCGCTGCTGCCTGAAGGGGCCACGGTAGCCCACAAAACCGGCACACTCAGCAACACTTCCAGCGATGTTGGGATCATCACCACTCCCGATGGCCGCACCATTGCGGTGGCAATTTATGTCACCGGGCAAGGCAGCAAGCCGGGCCGCGACGCCCGGATCGCCAGCATCGCCCGGACGATCTATGATGGCTATATGGCCGAAGCCCCCAGCCTGCGTCGCACCGCTTCGCGCTAAAGCTAGCTTCCGAACAGGCCCTTTCGCGGGCCAAGATAACCAAACAAATAGGCGCCGACCTTGCGCATCTGGATTTCCTCGGCCCCCTCGGTGATCCGGTAGCGGCGGTGGTGACGATAGATGTGTTCGAACGGCTTGTGGCGTGAATAGCCGATCCCGCCGTGAACCTGCATCGCCCGGTCGGCTGCCTCGCAAACCAGCCGGTTAGCCCAGTAATTGCACATCGAGACCTTGTCCGACAGCTCGCGCTCAATCGCAGCGTGGGGCAGGCGGTCCATATCCCAGGCGGTCTTGTAGATCAGCAGGCGGAGCATTTCGCATTGAGTCGCCAATTCGACCAGCGGAAACTGGATTGCCTGATTGCGCGCCAGTTCCTCGCCAAACGGCTTGCGTTCCCGGGCATAGCGCACGCTTTCCTCGACGCAATAGGTGGCCGCGCCAAGCGACGAGGCGGCCTGGCGGATCCGGTTCTGGTGAACGAAGCTTTGCGCCAGTGAAAGCCCGCGGCCTTCCTCGCCCAGGATCGCACTATCGGGCACCCAGACATTGGTAACGCTCAGCCGCGGGTGGTCGGTCGGCATGTTGAAGGTCCACATATATTCCTCGATCACCAGCCCCTCGGTGGGATGGGGCACGAGGAAGCAGGTGATCCCCCTGGCATCGCCAGCCTTGCCATCGGTGCGGGCGAACATCGCGCAATGGGTTGCGACATGCATGCCGGTGATCCACATCTTGCGCCCATCGATTCGCCAGCCGGCCACGCCATCGCGGGTTTCGCGGACTGCGCGGGTTTCCATATGGGTGGCATCAGAGCCGTGATCGGGCTCGGTCAGCCCGAAGGCCACCCGGCGGCGGCGTTCAAACCCGCCGAGGATGAACTCCTGCTTCTGTGCCGCAGTCCCGAAATTGTCGAACATGGCCACAAACGGGAAGTTGCCGACAATCGAATGTTCGTTCTGCAGATCATTGTGCAGCCCCAGTCCCTTGGCGGCAAACCGGTCGCGGATCACCGCCATCCACAGATTGGAGCCATCCTTGCCGCCGTATTGGCGGGGTGCGGAAAAGCGCCAGTACCCGGCCGCATCGGCCCGCGTGGTCGCCTCGCGCAGCAGTGCTTCCCATTCGTGGCGCGGCAGGCCCTGATTCTCGAAATCGGTCCGGGCATATTCGCGGCGGTGATCGAAGAAGCGGAGATTGTCATCTGCCTGCTCCAGCGGCTTGATTTCTGCGGCAATGAACGCGTCCAGCTCGGCCAGATAGGCGACCAGATCATCGGGTAGCGAGAAATCCATCAGACAGTTCCTCTCCATTGGGCCCGCGCAATCGCGAGCGCGGGATACTTCGGCATATCGGCACCAAGCTTGCCCAGCACCATGCGGCGCAAGCTGGCCAGTACATGCGGCGTGGCGAGGCTGACCTTACCGGCCAGCAAATCGGCGGACAGCGCCGCATCGGCGATACTGGGCCGCTCTGCCAGTTCGCGGGTCACGATCCCCAGCGCATTGCGGGCCACGGCCAGATTGAACCTGGCGCGTTGATTCGTTGATCCGCCGACCAGCGGCTTGATTTCGGCCGCCAGCCATTCGGAGACGGCAGTGAGGATTTCGCCCGCGTCCGGCTCGCCCGTGCTGGTCCCCAGCGGAGCAAGCGGCGGCGGCAGGGGCCGAGTCCGTTCGGCCTCGGGCGCTTCTTCTTCAAGCAGCAGCAACAGATCGAGCTCTTGCTCACTGGTGCGCCGGGCGATGACCACGCGCTCGATCGATCGGTCATGGCCATCGCGCCAATAGCCGCCCATCTGCAAGCAGCCCAGTGCCCACCACAAGGTGCGATAAACCAGCCAGAAGCGCAGCCGCACCGGATCAACCTCACCGCCGCCCGCTGCCGTGTAAGCGCTGAGCCAATCAGCCATTGAGGCAAGCCCAAAAGCAGGGCGATCGGGCCGGGAAAACCGCCATACCGTCATGCAGCCATAGGCCAGGTCCTCATGAATGTCTCCCAGATGGGCGAGCTCCCAGTCTAGCACCCCGGTCAGGCGGCCGTGCTCCACCAGCAGATTACCCAGCCGCAGATCACCGTGAACCAGCCGGGGCGGAAGCGGCGGCGGCATATGCTGTTCGAGCCAGCGCAGCGCCAGCGCCAGCACCGGGCGATCGCCGCCATAGCCGATGAACCGATCCCGCAAGCCGCTTAGCGCCTCGGCGGTGTCCATGCTCGGCAGGCCCGGAACCTGGGAGCCCTCAATCCGGTGGATCGCCGCCATTTCACGAGCGATATCGGTGATCAGCAGCGCCGGATCGGCCTCGGCCAAGATCGCAGCCGGATCGGGCGTGCCGGCGATGGCGCGCATGATAAACCCGGTGCCGATATCGTCTTCGGGGGTAAGTTCGGCCAGGATTTCAGGAGCGGCAACCCCGCCCGCGCAGGCAGTGCGAATCAGTTCGGCTTCGCTGACATGGTCCATCGGCCGCCCGGCCATCATTGCTGCCGATGGCGCCCGGCGCAGCACCAGCAGCTGATCACCCGCGAAGAACCGCCAGCTTTCCATGCTGGCCCCACCCGATAACCGTTCTAGCCCATACGGCGCTGGCAGCCCGGCCCGGGCCAGCGTTCGCGCCAGCCCCCGGCTTAATGCTGCATCACAAGTGGTTTCAAGCGCGTCCATTGCGGCAAGCTTGGCATTGCCAATCCCCGGCGGCAAGCAGACTTCGGACAAAAGAAAAGGGGCGCGAGGTTTCCCCCGCGCCCCCCAATCTTTACCCTGAGGCGAAGATTACATCTTCTTGGCAGCATCCGATGCAGCGGCAGCAGCGTCGCCAGCAGCGTCGGTTGCAGTTGCAGCAGCGTCGGTTGCCGTGGCGGCAGCGTCGGTTGCAACAGCAGCAGCGTCAGATGCGGTAGCAGCTTCAGTTGCGGCTTCGGTAGCAGCTTCGGTAGCAGCTTCAGTGGCTTCAGGGGCCTTTTCCGAGCAGGCCGAGAGAGCGAGAGCGGCGCCGGCAGCGGCAGCAGCGAGAACGATCTTGCGCATGTATGGTATTCCTTGAACAGCGAGTGGACCACGCGCGACACAATGTCGAAGTGGCATTGAGGGTCGAGCGGAAAGCCTACCGCAACGGTAGACTTCGCGCGTCAATTAATCGCCTTCGTTTCGGGATGCAAGCAATTGTCGCGCGATTAGTGATTTCGCGCACAAAAGTGGCTGATAACCGCACTGACAGACGATTGTGGCAAGCCTGTGACAGCGCCGAAAATGCGCCCCGGCCCCGAATCATCCACCAACTTGCTCTATTTGGTCTTCGCGTTGCGGCCTGCTAGGCAGCGCTTCATGGAGCCCAAACAGCATCTCTACCTGGTCGATGGATCAGCCTATATTTTCCGCGCTTACCACCGCCTGCCGCCGCTGACCAACCCGCAGGGGACCCCGGTTGGTGCGGTTTATGGCTATACGACTATGCTGTGGAAGCTGGCCGAAGACTTGAACAAGGCCGATGGCCCGACCCATCTGGCAGTGATCCTCGACAAATCGGGAAAATCGTTCCGCAACGACCTGTATGACCAATATAAGGCCAATCGCCCGCCCGCGCCCGAGGATCTGGTCCCCCAGTTTCCCCTGATTCGCGACGCCACCCGCGCGTTTTCGCTGCCCCTGATCGAAGAGGAAAACGTCGAGGCGGATGATATGATCGCATCCTATGCCCGCGAGGCCGCGCGGGCCGGCTGGGATGTGACGATCGTTTCATCCGACAAAGATCTGATGCAGCTGATCGGCACCTGCGGAAAAGGCGGCGGCAAGATCGACATGCTCGATACGATGAAAAACCTGCGAATCGATATTCCTGAAGTCGAGGAGAAATTCGGAGTGATCCCCGATCTGGTCGGCGATGTGCTGGCCCTGATGGGCGATTCGTCCGATAATATTCCCGGCATTCGCGGGGTCGGCCCGAAAACTGCGACCAAGCTGATCCAGGAGCACGGCAGCCTTGAAGCCGTGCTCGCCGCCGCGCTGGAAATGAAACCGGGCAAGCTGCGCGACAGCCTGATCGAACAGGCCGATATGGCGCGACTGTCGCGCGTGCTGGTCCAGCTGAGGGAAGATTGCCCGCTGCCGATGGCGCTGGACGCCTTCAGACTGGGCGCAATCCCGCCCGAGCCGCTCACCGCGTTCCTCGCCGAACATGGCTTTACCAGCCTGCTCAAGCGGCTGGGGACGGGCGCGGGCAGCCCCGAACGCAAGACCCAGCTCCATCCGGACAAGCCGGTCACCGCAGGGGTAGCGCCCGCCCTTGGCGCAGGCCGCCAGCAACTGCCCGAAATGCCGTCAATCGACTATTCCGCCTATGAATGCGTCCAGACGATGGAAGCGCTCGATCGCTGGATCGCGCGCGCCGCCGCGGCGCGGACCGTGGCCTTTGATACAGAGACCAGCGCACTGGATGCAATGCGGGCCGATCTGGTTGGGATAAGCCTGGCCGTGGGCGCGAATCAGGCCTGCTATATCCCGCTGGGCCACGGCGGGACCGATATGTTCGCACAAAAGCCCCTGCAGATTGACCGCACGGCGGCCCTCGCCAGGCTGAAGCCGCTGCTCGAAAGCGATGCGGTGCTGAAAGTGGGTCAGAACATCAAATATGACCTCAATGTGATGGCGCGTTATGGGATCAACGTCAGCCCAATCGACGATACGATGGTGATCAGCTTTGATCTGGATGCCGGACGGGGCGAGG
>JANLQQ010000022.1:0-40645 GCA_031367905.1 Novosphingobium sp. | reverse complement strand
CGCGCGACTGTCGCGGCGCTCAAGGCAGCGACCGGGCGCGGGGCAGAGCCAACCGATGCCCAGCTTGATGCCATCATCACCCGGCTCGATACGCAAATGGCCAACCTTTCCCGCGACACCGGCGACGCCGGCGGCGCCAGTGCCGGAGCGGGTGCTGGCCGGCTGGGCGAATTGATTGAGGCTTTCCTCGATTCGACCGATGCGGTCCGCCGCCGCCGCGCTGCCGACAAGATCTATCGTGATCTGATCGAAGAGCAGATCAGCAGCCAGCGCGCTGCGTTCGAACTCAAAAAGCTGACATCGCGGCAAAAGGGTGGCTGGCTCGGTCCGAGTATCCACTCGCTGTCCGAAGGGCTTCGCGCTTTGGCGCCGTGGCGAAGAGAAAAATGAATTCTGCGAGCGGCTCGCTCTAGAATCTGTAGCCCAGCGATAGCCTGAGCCTCGGCCCATCCCCGGAAAAGCGGATGTCGTTGGAGCGATAAAAGTCATAACCGCCGGTCGCGCGGGCATAGAGGCCTTTGCTGCGCCCATAGGACAGGCCCAGATCCGGCCTGACCAGCCGGTCGTGGCGCAGATCGGCGGTGGTAATATCGCCAACCCGGCGGCCGGAGTAAGTCCATTCCCGGCGCTCAAGCCCGGCAATCAGCCGTAGCCGTTTGGTCAGGGGCTTGCTGTAATCGAGCGAAGCAATGCTCCGGCGATAGCTGTGGAACCCGCCATTATCGGCAATTCGGTCATACGCGGCGCTCAGCTCAAGCCAGTGATACGAGCCAAAGCTCTGCGTCAGATGAACGCCAAGCTGCCAGCCTTGGCCGGTTCCCCCCGCAACATCGTGATACCGCCGCCAACGATGGCGCGCATAGGCTTCGATCCGGGTTTCGCTGGCGGAAACTGTCACTCCGGCGCGCACCGCAGCCTGGTCGGTATCGAGCGATTCGAGGGCGACGGCATGTTTGGTTCCACTCGCGGTCAGGCGTGCAGTCACCGCCTTGCTGAGCTGCTGGGCCAGCTCGGCCTCGCCGCCGTAAGTCGTGGTATATTTGTCGGTCGAGGCATTGCCCTCAAGCCGGAAGCGGGTCCAGTCAGACCCGAAACTGCGGCCCAATAAGGCGGCGACGCCCACCCCGGAGCGGTCAAAATCGCTGACCAGTTCGCGCGCGCGCTTGGCGTAAGTGGCCGAGACTGAAAGCTGGCCATCCCAGCCTGATGGGGCCTTGCCCGGCTGGGGCTGCTCGTCGCTTGGGCCATAGACTGCCTGCGCCGAAGCCGATGTCAGTGGGGCGCCGATCAGCACCAGCCCGCAGAACAGCTGCAGCAGCGCGCCGCCAAACTTGTTTGTGATCCGCTTGCCCATTGCTAGGCGACCTCGCCCAGCCGCGACAGATTGCGCTTCAGCACCCCAAGCGCATGGTTGTGCGGTGCTGCGACGAGCGCGTTTTCGCATTCGGCCGCGATCTCGCTCAGCGCGTCGTCGCCAAACATTCCGGCGGTTCCGGCCAGCTTGTGCAGAAGCTGGCGGATTTCGCCGATGGTCGGGACATCGGCCTGGCCGAGCCGGATAGCCGCTTCGATTCGTGCGATCGTCTCCAGCTTGCGCAGTTGATAGCGTTCATTGAGCGCGCGATTGTGCAGCGCGGGCGGTAGCTTGTTCTCAACAGAATCACCTGGAAGCCAGGCATCGAAGGCGGCGGAGAGCTTTTCCAGGCTGAGCGGTTTGGCGAGATAGGCCTGACCGCCCGCAGCGGTGAAGCGGCCAATCTCGTGCGGCTCGGCGCAGGCAGTCAGCGCAATCACCGGCATCGCTGTGGCGCTGTGCCCTGCGCGCCGCAACCGCCGGGTCGCCTCGATCCCGTCGATAACCGGCATCATGAAGTCCATCAGAACCAGCGCATAGGGCTTGGCTTCAGCGGCAGCGGCGTCGATCTTGCGCAGAGCTTCATGTCCGTCATGGGCCCCTTCCACGCTTGCTCCAAGCCGGCGAACCATCATGCAGGTCAGCTCAAGCCCGATCTCATGATCTTCGGCCACGAGCACGCGCATTGTCTGACGCGCACGGCAGGCGGCGGCGGGACTAGCCGCCAGCAGGGGTAAAATCTCAGCGTGTTTCAATTGGGCGCCCATAGGAGACGATACCAAGCACAGTCAGGGTAAATATGGAGTTAAGAACCCGTTGAACTGAGCCTGGGGGGATACCCTGATCTTGGCGAAAGACTGCTTCAAGTTGCGCGGCGCAACTCCTGCGTCACCCGGGTGGGCTTTTAATCGCGCGATTAAATAGGGATTGACCCTTGCGGCGGCGCGCGCATAAACCTGCGCCAACCCTGACCACAAAGAGGTAACCCATGTCGCTCGATGTCCTGCCCCGCACGGCTTACAATGAAGACCACGAGGCCTTCCGCCAGTCGGTCCGCCAGTTCCTGCTCAAGGAAGTTGCCCCGCACCAGGCCGAATGGGCCGAGGCTGGGATTGTTCCGAAGGATTTGTGGCGCAAGGCCGGCGCAGTCGGCATGCTGTGCCCGACCGTGCCTGAGGCCTATGGCGGGCTGGGCCTCGATTTCGGCTATAATGCCATCGTCGATGAGGAAAGCGCCTATTACGGCCGGGTCACTACCGGCTTCTCGCTCCAGTCGGACATCGTGGTCAACTATTTGGCTTCCTATGGTTCGGAAGAGCAGAAGCAGCACTGGCTGCCCAAGCTGGTCTCGGGCGAGGTTGTCACCGCCATTGCCATGACCGAGCCGGGCACTGGCTCTGATCTTCAAGCGATGCGGACCAGCGCGAAAAAGGATGGCAACCATTATGTCATCAACGGCTCCAAAACCTATATCACCAATGGCCAGAACGCCGATCTGATCCTGGTCTGCATCAAGACCGACACCGCAGTGCAGCCAGCCTGGAAGGGGGTCTCGATCGTGCTGGTCGAAGCTGAACGCGAGGGCTTCAAGCGCGGCCGCAACCTCGACAAGATCGGCCAGGATGAAGCCGATACCTCGGAACTGTTCTTCGAAGATGTCCGCGTGCCGATCACCAATTGCCTGGGGGAAGAGGGCAAGGGCTTCATCTATCTGATGAGCGAACTGCCCCAGGAACGCCTGTCGATCGCGGTCAGCGCGCAGGCCTCGGCCCAGCGGGCGTTTGACGATACGGTGGAATTCACCCGGGAACGCAAGGCATTTGGCAAGCCAATCCTCGATTTCCAGAACACCCGCTTTGTGCTGGCCGATCTCAAGGCCAAGCTTCAGGTCGGCTGGGCGCATCTCGATTGGGCGCTGTCGCGCCACCTCAAGAAGGAACTGACGCCGGAGGAAGGCGCTGCGGCCAAGCTGTGGCACACCGATCTGCAGTGGGAAGTGATGGACAAATGCCTCCAGCTCCACGGCGGGGCCGGCTATATGAACGAATATCCAATTGCCCGCGCCTGGCGCAGCGCCCGGGTGACGCGGATCTTCGGCGGCACCAATGAAATCATGAAAGAACTGATTGGCCGCAAATTATAGTTTCAGCCAAGACTACCAGGAACGAACTCGTTTGTCGGGCACGCGGTGCGGCGGGATGCGGCGGATGATGGTTTGCGGGCGGGTCGGCTCGGGAACCCATTCCTCGGTCACCACAGTTTCGGTGCAGGGTTCTTGCTGCGCCGGCTGCATTTGAGTCATCATCACCGGAACCATCATCATCGGCTGGGCATAGCCATAGCCTGTCTGGCTGTGTCCAGGGTATGAATAGGCATTGAGATAGGCTTCGCAATAATCGTGATCGCGGGTGCGATCCTGGCCTTGGTCGATTGCGATACCGGCGGCAGCGCCGGCTACTCCGCCAACAACCGTGCCTAGCACCCGGTTGCCGCGCCCGGCGATGCGATTACCCAGAAATCCGCCGAGCAATCCGCCGATCAATCCGCCGCCGACGCCATCATGGCTGCGGCGCTGATCATGGCGGCAAACAGCCAGCCAGTCAGCCCGCGCACTCTCATAAGCGGCGCGATCATAACTTGGCCGAGTTGCCGGCATGCTGCGGTCCGCGCGGTGATCGGCCATCGGCTCGTGCCATTCGGGGCGCATATCCGGGCCGACTTGCCCAGCAACCACTGGAACCGGCGATGGCGCAGGATGGAGGCCATCATGAGCAGCAGCAGGAGAGGCCAGCGCCAGGCTGACAGCCAGCGCAGTCGCAGCGCCGCTGAAATTTCCAGGGCGGAAGGCAGAACGATTGGCAGGACGATGGCGGCGCATGGCGGTTCCCTGAGGTTTTCGGGCGAGTCCCGAAGTTAACTCGGAATTTAGCACCGCACAGCGCCGAATACCAAGCCTCGGGCGAGCGCTCTCTTCCTACTGTCCCGTTTCGGTGCGGCCGGAAGGGGTCAGATTGCCGCAGCGATGGACGCCGCCAGAGCCTCAATCCCGGCAGCGTCTTCTTCGTCGAAGCGGGCCAGATCGGGGCTATCGAGATCGATCACCGCGATCACCGCGCCATCGCGCACCACCGGGACCACCAGTTCAGAGCGGCTCTCGCCATCGCAGGCGATATGGCCGGCAAAGGCCAGTACATCGCGGACCAGCTGGGTTTCCCCAGTACTCGCGGCGGTCCCGCAGACCCCTTGGCCAAAGGCAATGCGGATGCAGGCCGGCTTGCCGATGAACGGCCCCAGCACCAGCGCGCCATCAACCACCCGGTAAAAGCCCGCCCAGTTGAGCTGGGGGACGAACTGCCAGATCAGCGCAGCGAGATTGGCCATATTGGCCATTGCATCGGGCTCGCCATCGGTGAGGGCGCGGGCGGCATCGGCAAGTTCGCGGTAAAGCGCGGGCTTGGGCTGAGCGGAATCAGGGGCAAATTGGTACATTGGGCATTTCCTAGCCCAACCGCAGCTTGCCGCCTAGCCGACTTGCGCTTATCCCGCTGCTATGTCGACCAAACGCAAATTGTTCATCGCCCTTGCCGCCGTCCTGTTGGTGCTGGGCCTGTTTCTCGCCTGGATCTGGCGCGGGACCCCGGCGCAGCACACTTTAGACGAACTATCAGGCAAGGATCCGGTGCTGACCGAGCCGAAGGTCGAGCAAATCCCCAGTGTTGCGGTGGCCAAATCGGTTGGCTGGGCGGTGAATGAAGCGCCGGTCGGCGCGGCTGGGCTGAAAGCCTCGCGGTTTGCCGAAGGTCTGACCCATCCCCGGGTCATGCTAACCTTGCCCAATGGCGATGTGCTGGTGGCAGAAGCCAATGCGCCCAAGGGCAACCTTGGCGGCGGCTTGGTTAGTACAATTGCCGGCTATCTGATGAAGCGGGCCGGTGCGGTCGGCGAATCGCCCGATACACTGGTGCTGCTGCGCGATGCCGATGGGGATGGTACGGCGGAGGCGCGCTTTATGCTGCGCGCCAAGGATGGCCTCGAATCGCCTTCGGGCATGGCCTGGGCTGATGGCAAGCTGTATGTCGCCAATCACAATGCGGTTCAGCAGTTCGATTATGCGCTGGGCGAGACGAAGCTGGTCGGAGCACCCAAAAAGCTGATGGATTTGCCAGCTGCGGGCAATCACTGGATGCGCAATCTGCTGCTTAGCGCCGATGGGAAAGAGATCTTCGTCGCGGTTGGCTCTGCCTCCAACATCGGGGAGCGAGGGATGGATCTGGAAACGGGCCGCGCCGCGATCTGGCAACTCGATCTTGCCACGGGCAAGGCCCGGCAATATGCCGGGGGCTTGCGTAATCCCAATGGCCTTGCATGGAATCCGTGGACTGGTGAGCTGTGGTCGGTGGTCAATGAGCGCGATCAGCTTGGACCCGATCTGGTACCTGATTACCTCACCAATGTTCCGATCGGGGTGCATTACGGCTGGCCGTGGGTCTATTGGAAGGACCACGAGGATGACCGGGTCATCGCCGCAGCGCCTGATTATTTCGACGACTATGTCCGCAAGCCGCAATTTGCGCTGGGCGCGCATGTCGCGCCGCTCGGGCTGGTTTTCTCCACGGGCGGACAGCGGCTGGGTGCGGGATTTGCCAATGGCGCGTTCATCGCGCGCCATGGCTCGTGGAACCGCCATCCGCTGTCGGGCTATGATGTGGTCTTCGTGAAGTTCGATGCCAATGGCAATCCGCTCGGCCTGCCGGTGCCGGTGCTGACCGGTTTCCTCAACGGCAAAGGCGATACGCATGGCCGCCCAACCTGGCTGGCTTTCGACCAAGGCGGGGCATTGCTGGTATCCGATGACACCGCCGGGATCATCTGGCGGGTGTTGTCACCCGGGGCGGCGCCGTCTGCTGCGCCCAAACCGGTCGTTACTGCCCGGTTGCTGCCCCAGCGCGAGCTGTCAGCCGACCCGACCGCGCGGACTTCGGCCAGCTTCAAACCCGATCAGCCCTAAATCAGCTTGCCCGCGCGCGCCGCCAGTTCGGTGACGAATTGCCAGGCGACCCGGCCCGATCGGGCCCCGCGCCGCTTGGCCCATTCCAGCGCTTCGGCCTGATCCCAGCTGAGGCCATGGGCGGCGCAATAGCCCGCCACGATTGCCAGAAAATCCTCCTGCGAGCAGGCATGGAAACCCACCGACAACCCAAACCGGTCAGCCAGCGCCAGCCGGTCATCCACCGCATCGCGCGGATTGACCGGATCATCTTGCTCGCTGGCATGGCGCGGCACGATCGCGCGGCGGTTGGAAGTGACGCCAAGACGCACATTGCCCGGCCGCGCCTCAACCCCGCCTTCCAGCCATGAGCGCAAGGCGCGCGGCCCGCTGCTGTCGCCCTCTTCAAAGCCCAGATCATCGATGAACACCAGAAAATGGCGCTCTTGCCCTGCCAGAGCGCCGAACAGCGCCGCTAATGAGGAGAGTGCTTCGGGTGCGACCTGGACCAGCGCAATGCTCGCCTCCGCACCCACTTGCGCAGCGGCCACGCTGGCGCGCAGCAACACCGATTTGCCCATCCCCCGCGCGCCCCACAATAGCATGTCATGCGCGGCGTACCCCGCAGCAAACCGGGTGATATTGGTTGTGACAAGCGCCTTCTGCGCCTCGATCCCGCGCAGCAGATCAAGCGCGGGGGCAGCAATCCGGCTGACTGCGCGGGGCGCGCCGTTCCAGACATAGGCGGGAGCAGCCGTCCAGTCGGTCGCCGCCGAGCTTGCGGGGCCGGGCCGCTCCAGCGCTGCCGCAATTCGGGCCAAAGCCTCGCCCTGATCGCTCATCCCGCCAGCGCCCCGGCATCAAGCGCATAGAGCAATTCCGCCCCGGCGGTTGCGGACGCCTTCAATCCCAGCGCTTCGGGAACCAGATGCTCAAGGAAATAGCGCGCGATAACCGGCTTGGCCATAGCCTGTCCGGGGGAGCCTGCTCCTGCGACAGCTGCGCGGGCCTGGCGCAGCAGCTGCCAGCCCGCAACGGCTACCGCACACATGGTGAGATAGGAAACGCTGCCGGCCAGCCGGTCATCCAGGCTTGCGTCGCGGAGCATCCACGCACCGATTGCGGCGCATTCATCCGCCAATGTCGCCAGCGTCGGCGCATCGGCGGCATCGGCGGCAATCTCATGCATCAATGCGGCCAGCACTCCGCCGTGCTCATAGCCGAGCTTGCGGGTGACGAGATCGGCAGCCTGAATCCCGTTGGTGCCCTCATAGATCGGCGCGATCCGCGCATCGCGGTAGTGCTGCGCCGCGCCGGTTTCTTCGATGAAGCCCATTCCGCCGTGGATCTGCACCCCAAGGCTGGCCACTTCGCAGCCGATATCAGTTCCCCAGGCCTTGATCAGCGGGACCAGCAGATCGGCGCGCGCCTGCGCCCCGAGAATGCCCAGCGCGCCGCGATCGACCTGGCCTGCGGTGTAATAAAGCAGCGCCCGCGCGCCTTCGGTCAGGCTGCGCATCCGCAGGATCGTGCGGCGCACGTCGGGATGTTCGATGATTGCCACCGGGGTCTTGTCAGGCGAGCCCGCACGGGCCGACTGAACCCGCTCGCGCGCATACCACTGCGCCGCTTGCAGCGCTCGCTCGGCGATCTGGACGCCTTGGCTGCCGACATTTATCCGGGCCGAGTTCATCATTGTGAACATGGCTTTGAGACCTTCGTTCTCAAGCCCGATCAGCTCGCCGATGCATTCGTCGTTGTCGCCAAAGGTCATCACGCAGGTCGGCGAGGCGTTTATGCCCAGCTTATGCTCCAGCCCGGCGCAGCGCAGATCATTGCGGTTGCCCGTTGCGCCATCTGGCCCGACCAGGAACTTGGGGACGATAAACAGTGAAATGCCTCGGGTTCCCGCAGGAGCGCCGGGGGTGCGGGCCAGGACCAGATGGACGATATTGCCAGCCAGATCATGCTCACCCCAGGTGATATAAATCTTGGTCCCGCGCAGGAGGTAATGACCGGCATATTCACCGCTTTGGATCGGCGTGGCAGTGGTGCGCAGCGCGCCAACGTCGCTACCGGCCTGTGGTTCGGTCAGATTCATCGTCCCTGACCATTCGCCGCTGATCAACTTGGGCAGGAACCGGGCCTTCTGGCTGGCGCTGCCATGATGATGGAGCGATTCGATCGCGCCCACGGTCAGCATTGGCAACAAGGTGAAGGCCATGTTGGCCGCGCCCAGGTTTTCGATGACATTGGCCGCCAGCGTGAACGGCAAGCCTTGCCCGCCAAATTCCTCCGCACCAGAAATCGCGTTCCAGCCCTGCTCGACATAACTGCGATAGGCCTCGGCAAATCCAGCGGGCAGGGTCACCGTGCCATTGGCCAGTGCGGCGCCTTGCTGGTCGCCGATCCGGTTGAGCGGAGCGAATTTGCCTGCGGCGAATGCTCCAATCCCCTCGACAATCGCTTCGACCATATCCGTGCTAGCGGCGGCAAACCGCGGATGACCGGCGATTTCCTCGATTTCGGCGTTGATCTTGATGGCGAAGCACTGATCGGCAGTCGGGGCGGTGTATTCCATCGGGCGCTTTTCCTTGGCTTTGTTCGCAACCGACTATAGCGAGCGCGCATGTCCGACAAGCATGAACCCTCGCAAATCCAGCCTGCCGATGCCGACGGTATCGCTGTAGCGGCAGAGATTTTGCGTGGTGGCGGACTGGTCGCTGTCCCGACTGAGACGGTCTATGGTCTGGCTGCGCGCGCCGATAGCGCAGCGGCCGTAGCGGCAATCTATCGCGCCAAGGGACGCCCGGACTTTAACCCGCTGATCGTTCACGTTGCCTCGCTCGAACAGGCGGCAGATCTGGCCCGGATCGATGATCGCGCCCGCGCACTCGCTGCCGCTTTCTGGCCCGGCGCGTTGACCATGGTGTTGCCGCTGCGCGACGCTGCGCGAATCGCTCCAGCGGTGACTGCGGGCCTCGCAACTATCGCGCTGCGCTGTCCGGCTCACCCGGCGATGCGCGCGGTGCTGACGCACAGCGGACTGGCGCTCGCCGCGCCTTCGGCTAATCGTAGCGGCGGGATCAGCCCGACCCGGGCGGAACATGTCGTCGCATCGCTGGGCGCGCAGATTGGCCTGATCCTGGATGGCGGGCCGTGCGACGCGGGGATCGAATCGACCATTGTCAGCTTACGCGAAGGGTCCGGGGGCTGGCAGATACTTCGCCCGGGTCCAATCAGCGAGGCCCAGATTTCCGCCATTCTCGGGCCGAAAACTGACGCTGTGACGTCAGGCAAGATTGAAGCACCGGGCCAGCTTGCCAGCCATTATGCGCCGGGCAAGCCGGTGCGGCTGGGCGCGATTAGTGCTGCTGTAGATGAGTATTTGATCGGGTTTGGGGCGGTCGAAGGCGATGTCAGCCTCTCGCCAACTGGCGACCTTGCCGAAGCGGCAGCCCGGCTTTATGCCTGCCTGCATCTTGCCGCCGCTGCGCCCGCGCTGCGGATTGCGGTAGCGCCGATACCGGATGCCGGGATCGGGGCCGCGATCAACGATCGCCTGGCGCGCGCTGCTGCCTGAAGGTTAGCGCTGTTCGTAGGGCGCGGACGGCATCAGCGCGCGCACTTCTGCCTCGGCGGCATCGCGTTTGATGCAGGCCTGGGCATCGCCAGCGTCACATTTATCCGATTGGTGGCGGTATTCGCGATCAAGCTCGCCCAGCCGTTCCTCGCCGCGGCGAATTTCGCGGCCACGCTTTTGATCGGTTTCGGATTGGCTGGTGGTCGCAAGGTCGGCCGCTTTGCTCACTATTTTCACCGGCGCAGTGACAACGCTAGTGATCACGCTGGCCGCCCCGCAGCCTGACAGACCAAGCACCAAAAGGGAGGCTGAAACAAGCGTGCGCATCAAAAGGGAAATCCCGCGTTGGCGTGTTGGACTTGGCAATCTTAGCCAGGCAGGGTTTCCAGACCATGAACCGCAGAGCTCGGCTTATCGCATTATGCCAGCAATTCTATTTAGGCACCTCGGGTGTTTCAGGCGTGTCAGCGGTGCTGGTTTGGGTAGCAGCGGTTTCGCAGTTCAGCTTGCCCGAGCCCATCGCACTGACTGTGCAGCGGGCACGGCCGCGCACCGTGACTTCGCCCGATCCCATGATTTCCGCGCTTACCTCGCCGTCAGAGGCGAAGCGCGCGCTGCCCGAGCCGGCGATGGTCACTTTGGCCTTGTCAGCCTTGAGGGCATCCAGCTCGGCCGAACCGCTGCCGGCAATCAGCAGCTTGAGCGAACTGACATTGCCGGCGGCGCGATAAAGCCCGGACCCGGCCAGGTTCACGTCGATCGATTCGCCTGCGACATTGGGAGTTTCGACAGTGCCAGACCCGGCGACCACGATATTGGCCGTGCGCGCCAAGGCGGTGCTGCTGATCTTGCCCGATCCGGCCATGGTGATTTCGCGCGGGGCAGGCATGGTGACGTTGACCACGACGGTCTTGGCGCTGTTCTTGCCCCACCTCATGTCTTTGCGCAGGATCGCGAGCGTGCCATCCTTCAGGCTGAAGCGCATGTCCTCGCGCGCGGCAGCATCGCCCTCCACCGTGATCGCCAGCTTGGCGCCCTCAGTGATTTTCACCTCATCGGGTCCGAGCAGAACGAGTTCGTCAGGGGCGGCGTCGGTCAGATCGAGGTCGGCGAGTTTTTGACCATCCTCGCCATTGATCTTGATGTTGGGGCCATCGCAGCCGGACAGCCCGGTGGCGAGCGCGATTGCGATGACGGGGACAAAAGCCCTGATGAATCTGCCAAATTTCATGACGAACCTCCTGACGAAACCAGCGTGTCTTGTTGATATAATACAGTGAGACAGTGATTGCAAGCTGGCAAAGGAAAAGGGCCGTCCCCTTGCGAAAACGGCCCCCTTCGGTGATCGATTGAGCGTAAAATTTAGGCCGTAGCCGCCGCGACCTCGTAATATTTGGGCGCATGCTCATTGAGGATCTCGAGGATCTTCTTGAGTGCAGACGGCTCGTCGGTTTTTTCCATTGCGGCCAGTTCGCGCGCGAGCCGCGATGAGGCGGCCTCAAAGATCTGCCGTTCGGAATAGCTCTGCTCCGGCTGGTCATCGGCGCGGAACAGATCGCGGGTTACTTCGGCGATCGAGACCAGATCGCCCGAATTGATCTTGGCTTCATATTCCTGAGCCCGGCGCGACCACATGGTCCGCTTGACCTTGGGCTTGTCAGTCAGCGTATCGAGTGCTTCGCGCAAGGTTTTGTCCGATGACAGCTTGCGCATGCCGATCGCTTCAACCTTGCCCACTGGGACCCGGAGCGTCATCCGCTCCTTTTCGAAGCGAAGCACGTAAAGTTCAAGCTGCATCCCTGCGATTTCCTGCTCTTGCAGTTCAATCACCCGGCCAACCCCATGCTTGGGGTAAACGACGTAGTCACCAACATCGAAGGCGTGAGCCTTGACTACCATGTATCGTCCTTTCACTCGGCCAGGATTCGCGCTAGATCTGCGCGACAGCGCGGAGGAGGATGGAAATATTCGGGCGCGCCTGAACGTTCCCATACCCCACCAACCGACTCTTGCGACCCTGCCTCTAAACATGTGTGGCTGCTGGATGGGCCAAAAAGCCCGGCAGTTGGTCTATCATATAGCATGGCCGCAACAAAATTACCAGTGCGGTGAATCCCGCGCTGGAACAGTCGCTTTCAGCCGCCAAGCAATCAAGCGACCGACCCGCTCGCGGGGCGATTGCCGGGACGTTTCTGGGCAGGATCAGTCGCCCTGGCCGGGTTCAGCCGAGAAGTACTTTTCGAACTTGCCATCCTCGCCCTTGTACTCGTCGGCATCGGCCGGCGTTTCCTTGTTGGTGGTGATATTGGGCCATTCGGCGGAATATTTGGTGTTGAGCTCCAGCCATTGCTCCAGCCCGCTCTCGGTATCGGGCAGGATCGCCTCGGCCGGGCATTCGGGCTCGCACACCCCGCAATCGATGCATTCGCTGGGATTGATCACCAGCATATTCTCGCCCTCATAGAAGCAATCGACCGGGCAAACCTCGACGCAATCCATATATTTGCATTTGATGCAGGCGTCGGTGACGACATAAGTCATGGTGGAGTAGTCCCTTCGAAGGTAGCCCTTTGTTGCGTTGCTATGAGATTTGCGGCGCATCCGTCAAGCACCCGGTAGCAAGACTGTGCTTCTGGGCGTGGCCCGCGGCGCTGCGGAAGGCTCAATACTTCAATCGTCGTCACTCCGCGCGGCAGCGGCAGGACCAGTATGTCGCCCGGGCCAATATCTTGCGCGATCCGTTCAACCCGGCGGCTGTTGAGCCGGATATGGCCTTCAGCTACCAGGCTTTGCGCTTGGCTACGCGTTTTAATGAGACGCAGGAACCAGAGCAATTTGTCGATCCGCATCAGCTGGGCCGCCGCGTTAGCGGACGAGCTCCGCCAAGCCCGAAAACGCACCACCCGCTCGCCGAGCCTGCGGGGGTATGTCGGTTGGCCGGCGCATTGTTCGGCGCGAAGGCCGCCAGCGCCAGCGCGGCGGATCGGCTGGGCCGCTCGCACCGCCGGTCAGCGCCTTGCCGAACCGGGGCTGAAACCCGCCAAGCCGCAGCAATTGATCGAATGCGGGTGCGGAAAGCCCCATTGATATTGCCAGCGCCGGTTCGATCACGAACCGCTTACTGCCTGCCGCGATCCGCGCCTGATGCGCCGCGCGCAGCAGCTTGTCGGCCAGATCGATTCGCAGCGCCTGCGTTCCGAGGCGGCGATAGCCTGTGGCTGCTGACCCGCCTCCCGCCGCTCCGACCGGTGGCATGCCGGGCGGAGGGGCCGGGAAAGTGCGGCCATTGGTAGTCGACAAAATGTGCCAGGCGGCCTGTGCGGCGGGCTTGAGCAGCGCCGGGACAAACAGATCGAGCGCCCCGATTTTGACGCCAAGACGGCGCAGCTGTTCGCGCTGGGCTTGCTCCAGCTGCTCCAGCCCCGAGGCTTCACGTGGCAGAATACCGCCATTTTCGAGCAGACGGATCAGCAGTGCACGCAGTTCCGGCCCGGCATCAAGCGCCCGCGCTGCGGTCTCAAGCTGGCGCAGTGGCCCCAGCACTTCAAGCGACTGATCAAGCCACTTCGCCAGTGCGGCCAGCAACCCGGTCCGGGCCTCACCGGGCAGCGCTTCAAGCGAGGGATCGGCCAGCAGACGGGGCAACAGCGCGCTGCGTCCTGCCACGAGCCGCGCGATCGGCTCGCCCTCCCAGACAATCGCCCCGCTGCGCAAGCTCAACCCTGGATTGCCCGAGAGCATGCTGGCCTCCAACTGGCGGCTGCGCTGCGCCAGCAGCACCGGCAAATGCCGCTCGGCAGCGGCGAGCAGCAGTTTGCGGGTCGCGAGCCGGGCCTGGGGGTCAATCTTGAAGCGGAAACCGCTAAGCTGACCAATCGCCTCGCCATCGACCAGCACCTCGTCCCCGTTGAGCTCAACCGGGAGCAGCGCCGCATCGGGGCCAAACTTTTTCATCAGTACTGCGGTACGCCGATTGACGAAGCGCTCGGTCAGCCGGGCGTGAAGCGCATCGGATAACCGTGCTTCGGCAGCGCGGGCGCGGGCGGCCATCTCTTCTCTCGCCAGCACCCAATCGGGCCGCTGCGCAACATACGCCCAACTGCGAATCGCTGCGATCCGCATTTGTAACGTGTCGATATCGCCTGCGGGATTGTCGAGATCGCTGATCGCCCGTGCGATGTAATCCGCGCCAAGGTGGCCATGGCGCAGATCCTCCCACAGACGGGCGACGAAGCGGGCGTGAGTTTCTGCTCCGTGCTGACGGAAATCGGGCAGCGAACACGCCTCCCACAAGCGCCGCACTTGCGCCGAACCACGCACGTTGTCGGCGATATCGGGTTCTGCGGAGAGCCGCTTCAGTACCGCCAGATCGATCGCTTCGGCCGCGGGGGCAAGCACGGAGTAATCTGGCGGCGTTTCAAGATCGGCGATCAATCTTGCAATGCTGTCAAAGCGCGGCTCGGCTTCGCGCCAGAACAGCTTTGTCAGCGGCGGAAACCGGTGCTCCTCGATGGCGTAGACTTCTTCTGGCGTAAATTCGGCATCGTGGCCTCCACCGCCCGACAATGTCCCGAAAGTTCCGTCCGTCTGGTGCCGCCCGGCGCGCCCGGCGATTTGCGCCATTTCGGAGGTGGTCAGCCGGCGCTGGCGCTGGCCGTCGAATTTGCTGAGCCCGGCAAAGGCCACATGGGTGATATCGAGATTGAGCCCCATCCCTATTGCATCGGTGGCGACAAGGTAATCAACCTCGCCCGACTGGTATAATGCTACCTGCTTGTTGCGCGTGTCCGGCGAAAGTGCGCCCATCACTACTGCGGCCCCGCCGCGAAACCGACGGAGCATCTCGGCCACAGCGTAAACCTGCTCGGCCGAAAAGGCGACGATTGCACTTCTTGGAGGGACCCGCGAGAGTTTGCGGGCACCCGCATGGCTCAGTGTCGAAAAGCGCGGACGGCTGACAATCTCGGCCTCGGGCACCAGCGCGCGGACCATCGGCTCAAGCGTGGCGGAACCCAGGATCATGGTTTCCTCGCGGCCGCGCGCATGAAGCAGCCGGTCAGTGAAAATATGCCCGCGTTCGCGGTCAGCGGACAGCTGCGCCTCGTCGATGGCGACGAACGCGAGATCTGCCGAGTTCTGGTTGGCGCTGCTGGCCTGGCGGCTTCCGCGCAGCGGCATGGCCTCGGCGGTACACAACAGCCAGCGCGCGTCCTTGGGCTCAATCCGCTCTTCACCGGTGATCAAAGCGACCTGGCTTGCCCCCTTGATCGCACAAACCCGGTCATAGACTTCGCGGGCCAGCAAGCGCAGCGGAAAGCCGATAGCGCCCGATGAATGGGCGCAAAGCCGCTCAATCGCGAGGTGGGTTTTGCCGGTATTGGTGGGCCCTAGCACCGCCGTGATCCGGGAATCGGTCTCGCGGCGCGGCGCGGCAGGTGGGCGGCCCGAGGAATGGCGGCCGGGAGGCAGGGAAAGAGCCATCGCCGGGATTATGTGGCATCGCAGATGAACAGCTGCAAGCCGCAGCCGCAGGATCATCCCCAGCGCGGTACTTGTGCCTGCTTGGTGCATGGTGAGATGCGCGGAAATGCGCGCGCATTAGGTTAAGATTAACCTTCCGGGTCCATAGAATCGCAGCAAGATGCGCGCCTTCGCAGTGAAGGCGGAGGGGGAGCACTCGCATTGTTCAAGCCGCGCGAGCGAATCGAGTTTGGCCAGGGCGGCCCGGCGGCGCATGCGGCGGCGCTGTTCCATGCCGAGCTGCCCGGCAAGGCAGCCGGCCCGGTGCTCTCGCTCGTCGCCAGCCCCGCACCCGCACTGACCGCCCGCTTACTCAGCGAGCGCCTGCGCCGTCTTCGCAGCCACCTATCCCGGCGAATCTTTGGAGAAAATCTTGCCAGGATCAGCTGGGCTCCAGATCTTGCCGAAGACATCGGCAGTGCCCGCTGGTTTCGCGGGCTGGGGACGATGCTGGGCTTGAGCCTGCTGGCGCTGTCGTTCTGGCCAGACTATTCTTCGCTGCAAGCCGCGTCCAGCATGATGCTTGATGATAGCCAGCGTGACGAATTCCGTAGCCAGATGATCCTGCCGCTGGCGCTTGGCGCGGATAGCGGCCGTCACATGGGGCCGACCACGCGGGTCAGTCCGCTCGCCAATGCGCCCGAGCGGCGCATAGTTCAGCTGGTCGCCACGCTGGGCCAGGGCGACAGCTTTGGCCGGATGCTTCAGCGCGCTGGCGTTGCGCCGGGCGATGCGGCGCGGGTCAGCGCACTTGTTGCCGGAACGGTTCCGCTTGGTGAGATTGCGCCGGGGACCCGGTTTGACCTGACGCTGGGTAGCCGCGCTGCGCCGAACCAGCCGCGGCCGCTCGACAAGCTCGATTTCCGGGCGCGGTTCGATCTCAATCTGGCGGCCCAGCGCAACGGCGGGAATCTGGTCTTGATCCGCAAGCCGATTGCAGTCGATTCGACCCCGCTCAGGATTCGCGGCACCGTTGGCAGCAGCCTCTATCGTTCGGCGCGCGCGGCCGGGGCGCCGATCGGAGCTATCCAGCAATATCTTCAGACAATCGATGCGCACCTGAGCATCGACAGCGATATCCAGCCCGATGACACGTTCGATATCATTATCGGCTATAAACGCTCGGCCAACGGCGAGACCCAGCTGGGCGATCTGCTGTTCGCCGGGCTTGAGCGCGCAGGCAAACTGCAAGCGCAATTGCTGCGCTGGGGCGGTGCCAACAACTCCGGGGACCAGTTCTTCGAAGCTTCGGGCATGGGCCAGCGCCGCACCGGCCTGATCATGCCGGTAGTGGGCCACATTACCTCGAACTATGGCGCGCGGCGTCATCCGATCCTCGGGTACACCAGAATGCACGCCGGGGTAGACTTTGGCGCAGCTTATGGCTCACCGATCTATGCGGTGGGCGATGCCACGGTCAGCTTCGCCGGGCGGCACGGCGGCCATGGCAATTACGTCAAGCTTGATCATGGCGGCGGCTATGCCACCGGCTATGGCCATATGAGCCGGATCGCGGTCTATCCTGGCGGACGGGTCCGAGCCGGACAGATCATCGGTTATGTCGGATCGACCGGGCTGTCGACCGGGCCGCACTTGCATTACGAGCTTTACCAGAATGGCCGTACGGTCAATCCGCTGTCGGTGCGCTTCACGGTGAACAATGCAGTTGACGAAAACGAGTTGGCGGCGTTCAAAACCAAGCTGGCGGCGGTAAAAGCGGTCAAGCCCGGCGCGGCACTGACCAGCCTTGCCCCCCGGCAAGCTGAAATTGGCAGCCCGCCGCGCGAGATTGCCAGGCTGGGTGAATAGCCACTCGGAGATTGATGGGCCGCCTCGCCCGCTCTAGAAGCGCGGGATGACTTATCCAGCCCCCACGGTTTCTGGCGCCGCCTTCCCCGCCACCCGCCTGCGCCGCGCCCGCGCCAGCGGCTGGAGCCGGGCACTGCACCGTGAAACAAGCCTCGCCCCAGCTAATCTGATCTGGCCATTGTTTGTTACCGAAGGCAGCGGGGTGGAGCAGCCGATCGCCTCGCTTCCGGGAGTTTCGCGCTGGTCGGTCGATCTGATCGCGGCGCAGGCCAAGGAAGCCATTCGGCTGGGCATTCCCTGCATCGCGTTGTTCCCCAATACGCCAAGCGAGCGCCGCGACGAAGCAGGGCGTGAGGCGCTTAATCCCGATAATCTGATGTGCCGCGCGATCCGCAGCATCAAGCAGGCCTGCGGGGATGATATCGGCGTGCTGACCGATGTGGCGCTCGATCCCTATACCAGCCATGGGCAGGATGGGCTGATCGATGCGGCGGGCTATGTGCTGAATGATACCACGGTGGAAATGCTGGTTGGCCAGTCGCTCAACCAGGCAGCGGCCGGCGCGGATATCATCGCCCCGTCCGATATGATGGACGGGCGGATTGCGGCAATCCGGGCCGCGCTGGAAGGGGCGGGCCATGTCAATGTCCAGATCATGAGCTATGCGGCTAAATATGCCTCGGCCTTCTATGGCCCGTTCCGCGATGCGGTGGGATCAAGCGGCCTGCTTAAGGGTGACAAGAAAACCTATCAGATGGATCCGGCCAATGGCGAGGAAGCCTTGCGCGAAGTCGCGATGGACCTGGCCGAGGGCGCGGATAGCGTGATGGTCAAGCCGGGGCTGCCTTATCTCGATATCGTTCGGCGAGTGAAAGAACGCTTCGAAGTGCCGGTCTTCGCCTATCAGGTCAGCGGCGAATACGCGATGATCGAAGCGGCAGCGGCAGTCGGCGTGGGCGACCGCGATGCGCTGGTGCTGGAAACACTGCTGGCGTTCCGCCGCGCCGGTTGTTCAGGCGTGCTGACCTATCACGCCGCCCATGCCGCGCGGTTGCTGGGGGCGTGATCGAGACAACCCGGCTGCTGCTTCGGCCGTGGACGGAAGCAGATATCGGCCCGTTCCAGCAGATCTGCTCTGATTCACGCGTTATGGCGACACTTGGTCCGGTGCTCGACATGGCGGAAACAGCAGCACTGATCGGCCGGGTACAAGCGATGGAAGCGGAGCACGGCCATACATTCTGGGCATTGGAACGCCGCGAGGATTCGCGGTTGATCGGTTGGTGCGGCGCGATTCGCGGCACTGACGGTCCGATCGAGGGCAAGGCCGAGATCGGTTGGCGACTGGCGTATGATTGCTGGGGTCGGGGCTATGCAACCGAAGCTGCACGGGCAAGCGTGGACTGGGCGTTTGCCAATCTGGCCGATGACGCGCTCTGGGCCATTACTTCAGTTGGCAATCGAGCTAGCCAGGCGGTGATGGGCCGGCTGGGCATGCGCCATCATCCTGAACTCGCATTTGATCACCCGCGGATTGCGGAGGGCGATCCGCTGCGTCCGCACGTGATTTACTCACTGGAGCGCGATGCATGGCCACAAGTCTGAGCACTGCCCAACCAGTCCGCCGCGCTTTGTTCGTGGCGGTGATCCTGACCGGAAGCTTTCTGTTGTTCCTGATCCAGCCGATGGTCGCGCGGATGGCTTTGCCGCGGCTTGGAGGGGCGCCTAATGTCTGGAACAGCGCGATGCTGGTCTATCAGGCGCTGCTGCTGGGCGGTTATCTCTATGCCCACCTGCTCGGGCGGTTCGCGCTGCGCCAGCAGGCGGCGATCCACCTTGGTTTGTTGGTAATGGCCGCGCTGACGCTGCCGATCGGACTGGCAGAACTTGCCCCGCCTGCTCCCGGGAGCGAAGCGATCTGGGTCCCATGGCTGTTTATCGCCAGCATCGGGCCGGTGTTCTTCCTCGTTTCGGCGCAGGCCCCGTTGATGCAACGCTGGTTTGCCGCTCATCCCGGTGCGGGCGCCCCTTGGGCACTTTATGCCGCTTCCAACCTGGGCAGCTTTGCCGGGCTGATTGCCTATCCGCTGCTGGTTGAGCCGTTGCTGCCGCTGCGCTGGCAAAGCCTTGGCTGGAGCCTGGGTTATGGCCTGCTGGTCTTGCTGATCGGGGCAGTAGCCGCCGCCCGCTGGACTTTAGCCCCGGCAGCTGACGTCACGGCGTCACCGGTCCCGGCAGAACCCATTGAATTACCAAAGATTTTGATCTGGCTGGTGCTTGCGGCAGTGCCTTCGGGCCTGATGCTTTCCACCACCACCCATTTGACCACTGATCTGTTCGCCATGCCTTTGCTGTGGGTGATCCCGCTCGGGCTGTATCTGTTCAGCTTTGTCTTCGCCTTTTCCGATCGGCGCGGGCCGGCGCGGGCGATTAGCTTCATCACCCCGCTGCTGATGCTGATCGCGGGTGGAGTGGCGATGGCCTCGCGCGGAGAATCGGGGCTGATGCCGGTCTTCGCAAGCATCGCGCTGTTGTTTGCGATCTGCGTGGCGCTCCATTCGCGGCTCTATGCGCTGCGCCCCAGCGCAGAGCGATTGACGCTGTTCTATCTGGTGATGTCGGCGGGCGGGGCGCTGGGCGGATTGTTTACCGCGCTGATCGCGCCGCTGCTGTTCGATTGGGCGTGGGAGCATCCACTGCTAGTGTTCGCAGGTGCCGGGCTGTTGCCCTTGCCGCGCTGGTTCGATTGGCGGCGATTGCCTGGGCTGGAGCCGCAACTCGGCCGAATCGGTCTGGCGGTGCTGCTGGTATTTGCCGCGCTGTTGGCGTGGATGCTGTTGGATAATCTGTGGAGCCAGGATGCGACGAGACTGCGGCTGCTGCTGGCCGGTGCGATTACCGTCATCGGAATGCTGTTGATCCCCTGGCGCCCTGCGTTTCTGGCGGTTCTGGCGATGCTGATGTTGGCACAGGGCGGGGTCGATACGATTCAGACCTCACTCAGCGGACTGCGCAGCCGCAGCTATTTCGGGATTTATACAATCCGCGAATATCCCGCCCAGCATCTGCGGATGCTGGCCCACGGCACGACGCTGCACGGGGTCCAATCGACTTTGCCTGCCCTGCGTAAAGCGCCGATCAGCTATTACGGACCGGGGACAGGCATCAGTATCGTGCTGGCTGGTGCACCGAGACTCTATGGGACATCAGCCCGCATCGGGGTTGTTGGCCTCGGCACCGGCACGCTGGCTTGCCATGCCAGGCCGGGCGAGCAATGGCGCTTTTACGAAATCGATCCGGCGGTGCTGGTTTTTTCGACAGCGCGCGATTTCACCTATCTGGCCGATTGCACCCCAAAGGCGCAGATCGTGATCGGTGATGCTCGGCTCGAATTGGCCAAAGCGGTGCCCGCCAGCCTTGATGTGCTGGCGATCGATGCGTTCTCTTCCGATGCAATCCCGCTCCATTTGCTGACCGATGAGGCGTTCACAGTCTACCTCCGCGCCTTGCAAGCCGATGGGCTGCTGGTGATCCATATCTCCAACCGCTTTATCGAGCTGGAGCCGGTTCTCGCCGCTGCGGCCAAGCGGCACGGGCTGTTTGCTGAAGTCCGCGATGACAATCCGGCTGACCGGGTGCTCTATACCCCCTCGTCGTGGGTGGTGCTGGCCCGTAACCCGGCGGGTCTGGCCAAGGTCAAGGCGCTGGAGCCCGACAAATTGTTCAAACCGCTGATGCCACCCGCGCCGCAGCCATGGACCGATGACCACGCCTCGATCTTGCCCTATGTCCGGTGGCACAATCTGATGGGGAAACCATGACCGTTCCAAGACCAGACACCACGATCATTTCCATCCACGGCAAAACCCCGCGGATCCATGAGAGCGCTTTCATCGCGCCCGGCTGCCGGATTATTGGCGATGTGGAGATCGGTCCAGATGCCAGCATCTGGTACAATTGCGTGATCCGCGCCGATGTCAGCCGGGTCGTGATCGGTGCACGGAGCAATATTCAGGACGGCTCGGTGATCCATTGTGATCCGCCACGCCCGGGCGATCCCGATGGCTCGCCCACGCTGATTGGCGATGATGTGCTGATCGGCCACCTGGCGATGGTGCATGGCTGCGTGCTGGAGGATCGGGCATTTGTCGGGCTCGGCGCGATTGTCATGAACAAGGCGCGGATCGGCAGCGATGCCATGCTGGCCGCCGGGGCCATGCTGACCGAAGGCAAGATCATCGAACCCCGCGCATTGTGGGGCGGGCGCCCCGCGCGCTTCATGCGCGAGTTGGACGATCTGGCGATCGCCGGAATGCGCGCGGGCGTCGCGCATTATGTCGAGAATGGGCGGCATCACTTCGGCGCGGTTCAAGACCCAGCCATAGGCTGACTTACCCGATCCCCTCGCAATCCGGGCGCGGCAATGGCGGAATTGCTGGACCTTGCGCTGGGCATCGCGACGTCACGACTTCAATTGTTGCGCGGCGCAACTAGTCGCGAGAAGCTGTTCAGGCTGAAGGACTAGCTAGCGCAGCAGTCTATTCGCCGCCGTCCTCACCGGTTCCCGACTTGGCCCGCGGCTTTTTCGCCGGCTTGGCCGCCTTCTTCCTGACCAGCTTGGGCGGAGCCGGGGTCAATTCGAAGCTCAGCGCGTCATCTTTCACGCTGACATGAACTTCACCGCCTTGGCGCAGCTTGCCGAACAAGAGCTCCTCGGCCAGTGGCTGCTTGACCTTGTCCTGGATCAGCCGGGACATCGGCCGCGCGCCATACAGCTTGTCATAGCCACGCGTCCCCAGCCATTCGCGCGCGTCGCTGTCGAACTGGATGTGGACATTCTGCTCGGCCAGCTGAAGTTCGAGCTGGAGAATGAACTTGTCGACCACCCGGCTGATCACTTCGGTCGGTAAATAGGAGAACGGCACGATTGCATCGATTCGGTTGCGGAATTCGGGGCTGAACATCCGCTTGACCGCCTCGTCGCCGGCATCTTCCTTGGACACATCGCCAAAGCCGATGCCTTGGCCCGCCATGTCGGAGGCCCCGGCATTGGTGGTCATCACCAGCACGACATTGCGAAAATCGACCGTCTTGCCGTGGTGATCGGTGAGCCGGCCATTGTCCATGACCTGGAGCAATATGCCGAACAGATCTGGGTGGGCCTTCTCGATCTCGTCAAGCAGCAGCACGCAATGCGGTTGCTGATCGATCGCATCGGTCAGCAGTCCGCCCTGATCATATCCGACATAGCCCGGGGGCGCACCGATCAGGCGGCTGACCGAATGGCGCTCCATATATTCTGACATATCAAAGCGTTGCAGTGGGATTCCCATGATTGAGGCCAGCTGGCGCGCAACTTCGGTCTTGCCGACGCCGGTTGGGCCTGAAAACAGAAAACTGCCGATCGGCTTGTCGGGATCGCGCAGGCCAGCCCGACTCAGCTTCATGGCCGACGCCAGCACCGTTATTGCCCGGTCCTGGCCAAACACGACCCGCTTCAGATCGCGGTCGAGGTGTTCCAGCGCGGTGCGATCATCCGACGAGACCGACTTGGGCGGGATCCGCGCCATCGTCGCGATCACCTGTTCAATCTCGCGCGCGGTGATGGTCTTCTTGCGCTTGGACGGCGGCACCAGCATCTGCATCGCGCCAACTTCGTCGATCACATCGATCGCCTTGTCGGGCAGCTTGCGGTCATTGATATAGCGGGCCGAGAGCTCCACTGCGGTGCGGATCGCATCGGGGGTGTATTTGACCTTGTGGTGGTCCTCGAAGGCCGAGCGCAGCCCCTTGAGAATCTTGATCGTATCCTCAATGGTCGGCTCGTTGACATCGATTTTCTGGAACCGGCGCAGCAACGCGCGGTCCTTTTCGAAGTGGTTGCGGAATTCCTTGTAGGTGGTCGAGCCGATGCAGCGGATTGCCCCGCTGGACAGCGCGGGCTTGAGCAAATTGGATGCATCCATCGCCCCGCCGCTGGTTGCGCCGGCACCAATAACTGTATGAATTTCATCGATAAATAACACAGCGTCGGGCATTTTCTCAAGCTCTGAGACAACTTGCTTGAGCCGTTCTTCGAAATCGCCGCGATAGCGCGTGCCCGCCAGCAAGGCTCCCATGTCGAGCGAATAGATCACCGCATTTGCCAACACTTCGGGCACTTCGCCTTCAACGATCTTGCGCGCCAGGCCTTCTGCGATAGCGGTTTTGCCAACCCCTGGATCACCGACATAGAGCGGATTGTTTTTGCTGCGGCGGCACAGGATCTGGATCGTCCGGTCAACTTCCGGGCCGCGTCCGATCAACGGATCGATCTTGCCGGCCAGAGCGCGCTCGTTGAGGTTGACGGTAAACTTGTCGAGCGCGGAATCTTTTTTTCCAGACTTGCCATCACCCTTGCTGTCGCCCTTGTCCTCTGGCGTTGGCGCTTCGCTTTCCGCGCCCTTGGGGCTGCGATCTTCGATCCGTTTGCCGCCTTTGCCGATCCCGTGGCTGATGAAGCTCACCGCATCAAGCCGGCTCATGTCCTGTTGCTGGAGGAAATAGACCGCATAGCTATCCCGCTCGGAAAACAGCGCGACCAGCACATTGGCACCGGTGACAATATCCTTGCCCGATGACTGGACATGCAGGATCGCCCGCTGAATCACCCGCTGGAACCCGGCGGTGGGTGCCGGATCGCCCTTTTCCTCGGTCTTGAGCGACTGGTATTCCTGATCAAGATATTGGCGTACAACATCGCCCAGATCGCCCAGCTCTACGCCACAAGCCTGCATTACTTGCGCGGCATCTTCATCATCGATCAGCGCCAACAGGAGATGTTCCAGCGTCGCATATTCATGCGCTCGCTCCGACGCATTGGTGAGCGCGGCATGCAGGGTCTTTTCGAGGCTCTGGGCGAAACTTGGCATCTATCGGACTTTCGCTGGCAAGAATGACGCTTCGTATAACGGAAGGTATGAACGGGCTTGGTTAATCAAGCCTAAATAGCCACCCTTAGATAGGACGCCTCCCGAACAATTCGAGAGGCAGGTCAAAGTTTACTCGCCACGCGGCCTGAACAGGGCATCTGCCGCGCTGCGATGGGCCAAGGCACGGGTCCGATGTGTCTTAACCCGGATAATTTCAGCTTCGAGCTGGGCAATTCGTTCACCCAATTCTTCATGCGAATAGCGGTCTAGGCCCTCGGCGACGAGCAGGCTGGCCGCATCATTGCGGGAACGGGGGCGATCATCGTCGTCCATGGCAACAACTTCCGACGGCCTGACCTTGCTGTCAACCTGTCCTGGCGCTAGGGCGAGCGGCGTGGCTTGCGGGCAACAGGGGCGATGCAAATGACGGTAATTCTTCCACAAACCATGATCGCGGTCGGCTTCGATGCGCCAGGAGCGCCCGAAGTTTTGCGACCGGAGGAGTTGGCTGTCCCCCGTCCCGGTGCCGGGCAGGTGTTGATCAAGGTCAGCCACGCCGGGGTCAACCGCCCTGATGTGATCCAGCGGCAGGGCTTTTATCCCCCGCCACCGGGTGCCTCACCGATCCCGGGGCTCGAGATTTCGGGCGAGATAGTTGCGCTTGGCGCTGGAACTGATTGCGTCCAGCTGGGTCAAAAGGTCTGTGCGCTGGTCTCGGGCGGGGGCTACGCTGAATATTGCCTGGCGATGGCCGATCATTGCCTCCCGGTGCCGCAAGGCCTGTCGATGGCCGAGGCGGCAGCACTGCCCGAAACGCTGTTTACAGTGTGGCACAATGTGTTCGAGCGCGGCTGGGCCACGGGGGGCGAGACGATCCTGGTTCACGGCGGCACCAGCGGGATTGGCAGCATGGCCATCATGCTGGGCAAGCTGTTCGACCTGACAGTGATCGTAACCTGCGGCGGAGCGCAAAAATGCGCCGCTGCGCTGGAAATCGGCGCGGACCACGCGATTGACTACAAGGCTGCCGATTTTGTCGAAGAAGTGCAGCGGATCACGGGCGGCAAAGGGGTTCATCTCGTGCTCGATATGGTCGCCGGCGATTATGTCGCGCGCAACCTTCAGTGCCTTGCTGAGGATGGCCGCCATGTCACCATCGCCGTGCAGGGCGGGGTCCGGGCAGAGCTCAACATGGCGCAAGTGATGGTGCGGCGGCTGACGCTGACCGGATCGACGCTGCGCCCGCGCTCAAATCAGTTCAAAGCGCTGTTGGCGCAGGAAATCGCCCAGTTCGCCTGGCCATTTGTGGAAGCGGGAAGTTTGCGCCCGGTAATGGATCGCAGCTTTCCGCTGGCGCAGGCCGCTGCTGCCCACGCCCGGATGGAATCCGGCGCATTGATCGGGAAGATTGTGCTGGAGGTTTAGACCGGGCAGACCATCCCGATGACTCCAGCCTTGCCCATCGTCAAGAATCCGCCTATATCGTAACGGTGAACGGCCGCTCCGAAAGGGGCGGCCCTTATATTTTGTACCGGAGATTACCCGTGACCCAGCCGACCCCGTTGATGCCGCATGCCACTGCCTCGTGGTTGGTCGATACTACTGCGCTGTCGTTTGAGCAGATTGCCGAATTCTGCGGTCTGCACATTCTTGAAGTGCAGGCGATGGCAGATGATCTGGCCAGCAGCAAATATACTGGCCGCGATCCGGTGCGTTCGGGCGAGCTGACCATGGCCGAGATCGAGAAGGGCCAGGCCGATGCTGGCTATACGCTCAAGATGCAGAAGGCCCCGGTTACGGTGAACCGCACCAAGGGACCGCGCTATACGCCGGTCTCAAAGCGTCAGGACAAGCCCGATGGGATCGCCTGGATCCTGCGCAGCCACTCGGAAATCTCGGATGCCCAGATCGGCAAGTTGATCGGCACCACGCGCAATACGATCAGCGCGATCCGCGACCGCAGCCATTGGAACATTACCAACATCCAGCCCAAGGACCCGGTTACGCTGGGGCTGTGTTCGCAGCGCGAGCTGGATGCGATTGTCGCCAAGGCGGCGAAGAAGGCCGGGCTGGTTGATGAAGCCGGTGATGATGCGCGGCTGGGTGATGACCGCGCTAATTTGATTGAGGAACTGCGCGCCGAACGCGATGCAGCGCATAAGTTGGCCGGCGAGGTGGCGCAGGAAGCCGAAGCTGCCGCCTGGCTCGAAGCGAAGCGCGCCGCCGAAGCCGCCGGAGCAGTTGAGGAAGTCTGAATCCCGGCTTGCCCTTTCCCCAGGGAACAGGCAGTCGGCTGACATGGCGGTCAGCAACTCCACCGAGCCTTGGCGGGCGCACTATGCCCACCCTTGCGCGTGGAATCAGGTTTTCGCGCCGCTGTCCATGCCAGCGCTGTTCGCGCAAAGCGTGGCGGCCAATGGCCGACGCCCGCTGGTCGATTTCATGGGCCGGATCTACAGCTACGGCACGATTCAGGCCGAGGCACTGGCCTTTGCCGCCGGGCTTCAGCGGCTGGGGATCGCCAAGGGTGACCGCATCGGGCTCTATCTTCCCAACGTCCCGATCTATGCCTCGGCCTATTATGGTGCGATGATCGCCGGGGCGACGGTGGTCAATTTCTCACCGCTCTACACGGTTGACGAGCTTTCCGCGCAAGTAGCCGATTCGGGCACACGGCTGTTGGTCACGGTCGATGTCGCCAGTCTGCTGCCACCGGCGCTCAAAGTGCTGCAAGGCTCGGCGCTGGAGACGCTGGTGGTCGGATCGCTCGCTGATATGCTGCCCTGGCTCAAGGGCACGGCGCTGCGGCTGTTTGGGCGCAAGGCGCTTGCCCAAATTCCCGCTGAACCAGGTGTGCTGCGCTGGCGCGATGCGCTTAGCACAGGCGCGCCGCACCAGGTCGCGATCGATCCCGAGCATGATCTGGCATTGATCCAATATACCGGCGGAACCACCGGTACCCCCAAGGGAGCGATGCTCACCCACCAGAACCTGACCGCCAACGCCCGCCAGATCGTCGCGATTGATCCGCGCGCCGGCGACCGCGATGTGATCATGGGCGTGCTGCCGCTGTTCCATGTTTTCGCCAATGCCACCGTTCTCAACCGCACTGTGGCGGTTGGTGGCTGCATTGCGATGTTGCCGCGCTTTGACGCGGGTCAGGCGCTGAAAACGATCGAGCGAACCCGCGCTACTGCCATGCCCGGCGTGCCGACGATGTATCAGGCGCTGCTCGATCATCCGCGTCTGGCAAAAACCGATTTCTCAAGCCTGAGGATTTGCATTTCGGGCGGCGCACCCTTGTCAGCCCCGGTCAAGACACGGTTCGAGGCAGCCACCGGTGCCCGGCTGGTCGAAGGCTACGGGCTGACCGAATCCTCCGGCGTGGCGACCACCAACCCTTATGAGGGCGATGACCGGACCGGCACGATCGGCCAGCCGCTGCCCGCCACTCGGCTGCGCTTGCTCGACAAGGAAGATCCGGCCCTGGATGCCCCGCCGGGGGAACCGGGCGAGCTGGTCATTCAGGGCCCGCAGGTAATGCAGGGTTATTGGAACCGGCCGGATACCGCCGCCGAGGCTTTTGCAATTCGGGATGGCGAGCGCTGGCTGCGTACCGGCGATGTCGCGGTGTTCGATGTGCAGGGCTACGTCCGGATTGTTGACCGGATCAAGGATATGATCGCAGTCGCTGGCTTCAAGGTCTTCCCCAGCCAGGTCGAAGCCGTGCTGGTCCAGCATCCAGCGGTCAAGGAAGCGTTGGTGATCGGTGTGAGTGATCCTTATCGCGGCGAAAGCCCGCGCGCGTTTGTGACATTGAGGGACGCGGCCGATATCAGTGGCGATGCATTGATGGTCTGGCTCAACGCGCAGCTTGGCAAGCACGAGCGGGTCGATGCGGTGGTGGTGCGGGCAAGCTTGCCCAAGACGATGATCGGCAAGCTCGATCGCAAGGCCTTACGGGAAGAGGTGAGGCACGAAGAGGTGATTGCGGGCTGAAGTTGCGCGTACCATTGGCCCAAACTTACCCCGCCAAAGTCAGCCGGGGTTCGCCATCCTCATCAGCCGGAAGCAGCGCAGAGCCCACTTCGCGGTGGGCAAAGCGGCCGTCAACCTGCGCGCCCTGTTCGATTGTCAGCGCGTCATAATTAACATCGCCGAAGATTCGCGCGCTTTTCAAGATCACCAGTTGGCCCACGCTAATCGATCCGCGCACCGTGCCGGACAGCCGCGCCGAAGCGGCACTGATTGCACCCACGACTTCGCTCGATTCGCCCTGAACCAGCGAAGTGCAGGTCACATCGCCCTCGATCCGGCCATCGATATGCAAGTCGGCCGAGGCGTGGACATCGCCCTTGATCGCCGTGTCCGCGCCGAAAACCGAGAAGGTTGAGCCGGTCACGCGATTAACCGTTGATGGCCGCGGCAGAGCCACTTGTCCGCTCTGGGTTTTTTTCGAGAACATGGGACGCAGACTCCAAGAATGGTCGAGGGTTGACCGGGCGATCGTTGATCCGAACCTCGAAATGGAGATGCGGGCCGGTTGAGCGGCCAGTGCTGCCGATCGCGCCAATCACGTCGCCGGCCTTGACCTGCTGGCCAATCTGCGCGCGGAAGGCGGACATGTGGGCGTAGCGGGTCAGCAGACCGTTACCGTGGGTGATTTCGATGCAATTGCCATAGCCTTGGCGAACTCCCGCAAAGCTGATTCGGCCCTGCGCTGCGGCATAGATCGGCGCACCGATTGGCCCCTTGAAATCCAGCCCGGCATGGAACGCGGCTCCACCGGTGAAAGGATCGGACCGATAGCCAAAGCCCGATGAAATAAACTCTAGGCTGGCGGGGAGGAATTGGGGAATACCGGCGAGGCCGTGTTCCAGCGCATCCATCCGGGCGAGGCTGATGCCCAGCCGTTCGAAGCGCGGATCAAGCATGCCATTGCGCGAAGTGACCAGAGTGAGCAACGGACCACCCTGGGCGCTGCGATCGTCAAGCGATGCCAGCATGATCGCGGGGTTCATTCCCAGTTGGCGGATGCGGTTTGCAGCCGAAGCGGAGCGGCGGTCTGCCAGCCGGGTCAGCTTTTCGACGAAAGCAAGCTGGCGCGCCTCCATCCGGGCAAGGCCCACTGCTTCGGGCACAGCCAAGCTAACCTTATCAACCGTTTGGGCTGCTGCACTGCTTGAATTGGAGACGGTTTCGCCTGACTTAACGTCATCGGGCAGGGTTCCGACCATCCGTTCGATGAAGTCCTGGCGCTTGGCCAGATCACTCGCCACATTGCCCAGATCGCTGCGGTATTCGGATACCCGGGTTTCGGCGGTGACCACTTTGGCTTCGCGATCGAGCAGGGCCAGACGATCACGCGTGGCGGTATACTGGCTGATCGCCATCGCGGCCATGCTGACCAACCAGGCTAGCAGCAAGGCAGCCGCCAGCCCGCCAGCAATCAGCTGCAAACGCGACGAAATCTTGATAAATCGGACCTGTCCCTGCGACCGCATGAAAAACTCACGGTCCGGAAACCAGCTCCGCAGGCGGTCATAAAGACCGCCAACAGCTAAATTTTGCAAAACGACCCCAAGTCCCTTTTTTGCTTTGTCAGCGGGAGCTAGCAGGAAGCGCAATCGTTTGCGAATCATCGCTGCGCGACTCAAGCCGAACCGGACGAGTCACGCGACGAAGCGTTTTATCTGGCCGTAAACGCGTCGGAATTACCGAATCAAAACCAAACGATACGGCGCTGACAACGGCGCGCAAGAATGCTAGGCGCACAGCAATGGCTACTCAACTGACCCTCGCCGAAAGCCCCGAACTGCTGGTCCAGCGCCTCGCTCGCGCTGGCCGTGTGGCTCAGCGCGCTCTCGCGCGGCTGGGCGCGAATCAAAAGGCGGCGGCGCTGGTTGCCGCCGCAGCGGCTCTGCGCGCCGCCGGGACCGAAATCCTTGCTGCTAATGCTCTGGACATGGCAGCGGCTGCGCAAGCCGGGCTTAGCAACGCCTTGCTCGACCGGTTGCGGCTCGATCCCGAGCGGCTGGCAGCAATGGCGGACGGCGTGGCCCAGGTCGCGATTTTGCCTGATCCGGTGGGCCAGATAATCGATCATGTGGAGCGGCCCAATGGCCTTGCCCTGTCGCGGGTCCGCGTGCCGATCGGGCTGATCGGGATTATCTATGAAAGCCGCCCCAATGTGACCGCCGATGCGGCGGCGCTGTGTGTCCGTTCGGGCAATGCCGTGCTGCTGCGCGGGGGTAGCGAAGCGGTCCATTCCAACCGGGCAATCCACGCCGCGATGGTCGCTGGCCTTGCCGCCGAAGGGGTTCCCGCTGAAGCCGTCCAGCTGATCCCGACGCAAGACCGTGCTGCGGTTGGCGCGATGCTGACCGCCGCCGGTCTGATCGACATGATTGTGCCGCGCGGAGGCAAAAGCCTGGTCGCCCGGGTGCAGGCTGATGCGCGGGTTCCGGTGCTCGCCCATCTTGACGGGATCAACCACAGCTACATCCATTCCGCTGCCGATCCAGCCAAGGCGCGGGCGATCACGCTCAATGCCAAGCTGCGCCGCACCGGGGTATGCGGAGCGATGGAAACGCTGCTGCTGGATGCAACCTTTGCCGATTCGCTGGCAGTTGTCGCCAATCTGCTTGATGCCGGCTGCGAATTGCGCGGGGATGCGCGGGCCTGCGCGCTCGATCAGCGGATCTTGCCCGCCAGTGCGGATGATTGGGACTGCGAGTATCTCGACGCGATCCTCAGTGTTGCCGTGGTCGACGGGCTTGATGCCGCGCTTGATCATATCGAGCGCCATTCCTCGCACCACACCGAGGCGATCGTGACCGAGGATGCTGCCGTGGCCGAGCGGTTTCTGGCCGAAGTCGATAGTGCGATCGTGATGGCCAATGCCTCAACCCAGTTTGCCGATGGCGGCGAATTCGGGCTGGGCGCCGAGATCGGGATTGCGACCGGACGCTTGCACGCCCGCGGACCAGTCGCGCTTGAGGGGTTGACGACTTACAAGTGGCAAGTGCGCGGAACCGGCCAGATTCGTCCCTGAATGTGCTTTATTGCAGTATGCTGCCAGGCCGCCCATGAGTGGGGCAAAGGAGATTCGCATGCGCTATAACCGTCTCGGCTCGACTGGCCTGATCGTTTCCGAACTCTGTCTGGGGGCGATGACATTCGGCACCATGCCTGGCAGGTTTGGCGCGGTCGCCGGTCTCGATCAGGATGCCTCGACCGCCCTCGTCAAACAGGCGCTGGATGCCGGGATCAACTTCATCGATACCGCCAACGTCTATTCGGAAGGCCAGTCGGAACAATTGACCGGCGGGGCGATCAAGGCTCTGGGGATTAAGCGTTCGGATGTGGTGATTGCCACCAAGGCGATGGGTGCGATGGGGCCGGGGCCCAATGATGCAGGCATCAGCCGCTATCATTTGATGGGCCAGATCGATGCTAGTCTGGCCCGGCTGGGCACCGATCATGTCGATCTTTACCAGATTCATGGCTGGGATACCCAGACCCCGATGGACGAAGCGCTGCGGGCGCTCGATGATATCGTCCGCACCGGCCGGGCGCGCTATATCGGTGTGTCGAACTGGGCGGCGTGGCAGATCACAAAAGCGCTGGGCCTGTCGGAGCGGCTGGGTCTTGAAAAATTCGTTTCGCTTCAGGCCTATTACACCGTCGCGGGACGAGATCTTGAGCGCGAGATTGTGCCGATGCTGAACAGTGAAGGGGTCGGCCTGATGGTCTGGAGCCCGCTCGCCGGCGGGCTGCTTTCGGGCAAATACCAGCGCAACGCTGCGGGCAAAAGCGAAGGAGACGGACGGCGCGCTTCGTTTGATTTCCCACCGGTCGATTTCGAACGTGCCGATGGCTTGATCGAGGCGATGCGCGGGATGGCCGAGGGGCGCAAATCCAGCATCGCGCAGATCGCGCTGGCCTGGTTGCTGTATCAGGATGCCGTTTCAACGGTGATTGTCGGGGCCAGGCGGGCCGACCAGCTGGCCGATAATATCGCTGCTTGCGAGGTGGCGCTGACCACTGCCGAACTGGCCACGCTGGATCAGCTGTCCGCGCTGCCAGCCGAATATCCCGGCTGGATGTTGGAGTTCCAGCGCGGCTATCGCGATTCGCAGGTCTCACCCCGGCGCCGACCGGCGTGAATTTTTCGGGATGAAACGAGTGGGACTGCTGGGCGGCAGCTTCAATCCGGCGCATGGCGGGCATCGGCGGATCAGCCTGTTTGTGCTTGCGGCGCTGGAGCTGGACGAGGTCTGGTGGCTGGTCTCGCCGGGCAATCCGCTCAAGCCCAAAGCAGGGATGGCACCATTGGCTGCACGGCTGGCTTCGGCCCAGAAAACCGCCCGTTGCGCCCCGATTCGCGCCACTGCGATCGAGCGCGAGCTGGGCACCCGCTATACGGTCGATACCCTGCGCGCACTTACCCGGCGCTATCCCAAATGCCGGTTTATCTGGTTGATGGGAAGCGACAATCTGGCCCAGTTTCATCACTGGCGCGCTTGGCGCAAGATCGCCCGCACCATGCCGATTGCGGTTATTGCCCGTCCGGGCTATGATCATATTGCTATCGGGAGCCCCGCGATGGCCTGGCTCACCCGCTACCGGCGATCGACGGCCAGCTTAGCCAACCGGGCAGAATGGAGCGCACCCGCGCTGATACAGTTGCGTTTTGATCCCGATCCGCGTTCGGCGACCCAGCTTCGCCGCGCTGATCCTGACTGGGCCCACCGCTTTGCCGGACCGGCCCCTCGGGACAGTTTGACGCATCGCCCGATCAGGCCCGATCTTATATGAAATTTTCCCCCATGGCATTTCCGGCGCCGCGTATTTGCCGCGTTTCGGCCTGCCACCAGGAGCCTAACCCACTTACATGACCGCCATCCTAAATTCTCCGGCTGAACCGGCTATCGTCCCGGCAGCTTCCGCCGCCCCCACTCCGCTCCCCGCCTCGGAGCCGGGCTCGCTCCACGCGCTCGTGCTGCAATCGCTTGACGATGATCAGGCGCAGGAAATTGTTTCGATCCCGCTTGAGGGAAAAAGCTCGATCGCCGATCACATGGTTATCGCTTCAGGCCGATCGACCCGCCAGGTGGCGGCGATGGCGCAGAAGCTGGCTGAGCGGATCAAGCATGGCGGCTTCGGCCATTGCCGGATCGAAGGCCTGCCCGCAGCAGACTGGGTGCTGGTCGATGCGGGTGACATCGTTATCCACCTGTTCCGTCCCGAAGTGCGCAGCTTCTATAATCTGGAACGGATGTGGGCCTTCGGGGATGCCGGCGCGGCGTGAACTTGTCAGCCTTAAGGCTGGGCAAGGCACCGACACGGTTCCGGGCGAGGTCATGTGTCAGTCCGACCGGTCCACACCTCTAAATGCAGCTCCACATCATCGCGCGCGGCAAGATCGGTCGTTCGCCTGAAGGCGAACTGGTCCAGCGCTATTTCAAGCGGATTAGCTGGCCGACCAAAATCACCGAGCTGCCCGACACCGGAGGTGCGTTGCCCGCATCGCTGACGCCGGTTCGCGAAGTGTTGCTGGATGAGCGTGGCAGCCAGCAATCGTCCGAACAGTTTGCCGCGCTGCTCGGCCGGTGGCGCGATGATGGAGTGCGCGAAGTGCGCTTCTGGATCGGTGCTGCTGACGGCCACGGCGACAAGGCGAGGCGCGAGGCTGATCTGCTGCTCGGGTTTGGCGCGATGACCTGGCCGCACATGCTGACGCGGGCGATGCTGGCCGAACAATTGTGGCGTGCCACCAGTATTTTGACTGGTCATCCCTATCATCGTTCGGGATAAGGCGGGGCTATGGCCAAGACGTCGCGCCGGTTCTTGTTTCTGCGGTTTTTGCTGCCATTGCTGACGCTGTCCGGCGTGGGGCTGGTCTCCGCTCAAGCTGAAAACAGCATCGGTGCGTCGGGCTATGACGACGCCGAAGAAACCCGCCGCGCGATGGCCGAAGCGCAGGCCCAGGGCGCGTCCGCCCGCGCTCGGGCCGAAGTGCTTGAAGCCAACGCCACCCGCGCAACCGAGGTGGCGGTGCGCACTTCCCAGCAAACCGCCGCAGTTGCCGCTCGAATCCAGCAGGGTGAGGCCGAAATGGCCGCCAATGAAGCGCGGATTCGCCTGATTGAGCGCCAGCGCGTCACCCTGCACGCACGATTGGCTGAACGGCAGCGCCCGCTCATGCAGTTGACTGCCGCGCTCCAGCGTCTGGCGCGGCGCCCGGTGGTGCTTTCGCTGCTGCGTCCCGGCTCCGTCCGCGAGACGATGTATTTGCGCGCGTTGCTGGCAACAATGTTGCCTGCGGTTGAGCAGCGGACTGTCGGGTTGCGGGCAGAGATTGCCCGTGGCCGCTCGCTTCAGCAGCAGGCCGGCCGCGCGGCACTGGCGCTGCGGGCCGGCAAGCAGGAACTGGGTATAAAGCGTCTGGCACTGGCCGCGCTGGAAACCCGCCAGCGACTCGCCTCGCGCGAAGCTAGCGGCGTTGCTGATCGCGAGGCCGAACGTGCGCTGGCGCTGGCCGAACAGGCGCGCGATCTGGGCGGCCTGGTTCGCCAGCTCGATGCGGCGGGCGTGGTCCGTGCTGAACTAGCCCGCTTGCCCGGCCCGGTCCTGCGGCCCGCCCGGCCCGAACAGTCGCAGGTTACTGCCGAAACAGCTCTGCCCGAACCGGTGAGCGGCCTGGGCCGGTATCTCCTGCCGCTGGCGGGGCGGCTGGTGGCCGGCTTCGGCGATACCCCGCCGGGCCTGCCGCGCAGCCGCGGCATCGCCATCGCGGCGCGCGGCGGGGCGCAGGCGATTGCGCCTGCTGCCGGGCGAGTGGCGTTTGCCGGGCCGTATCGCGGCTATGGCAATATCGTGATTATCGAGCATCAGGGCGGCTGGACCACGCTGGTAACCGGGCTTGCCCAGCTTAGTGTGCGAATCGGCCAGCGCTTGGTAGGCGGCTCGCCTCTCGGGGTCACGGGTCCGGGTAAGCCGATTGTCGGGCTGGAACTTCGCCGGGAGGGTGAGCCGGTAAATCCGCTTGATGTAATAAGGGGCAGTTAGGATAACGCCAGCTGGTGTTAACCTGCAGTGCGCGATAAAGCGCATTCTTATTTCGCGAGAGGCAGTATCCGCCGATGACATTCGCTTCCAAACGCCTAACTGGCCTGCTTCGTGCTGGCCTGCTGGTCAGCGCTGTTGCTCTGATCCCGGCCACCACTGCCGGGCTGGCGGCGGTTGATGGCCGCGCCGGCCCGCAATTTGGCCGGCTCTATACCGTCTACCAGCTGATCAAGGCCCAGTATGTCGAGCAGGTCGACGACGAAAAGCTGGTGGGCGGCGCGATCGAAGGCATGCTGTCGAGCCTCGATCCGCATAGCTCCTATCTTGAAGGTGCATCGCTCCAGCGGCTGAACGCGATGATCGATGGCAATTATTCCGGCCTGGGTCTCAGCGTCGTGATGGACGATGGCGCGGTCAAAGTTGTCTCGCCGATGCGCGGCAGCCCAGCGGAAAAATCCGGGGTCAAGGCGGGCGATTACATCACTCACCTTGATGGCAAGCTGATTTACGGCGGCGAGCTGGATGATGCCGTGTCCAAAATGCGCGGCGAAGCTGGAACCAGCATCCGGCTGACCATCTTCCGCGCCGGCCGCGATGCCCCGTTCGATGTGACCGTGACCCGCGGAGTGATCGAGCTTGAGCCGGTTACCGCCAAGCTTGAACAGGGCGTTGCGGTAATCAGCGTTAATGAATTTTCGCGCGATGTCGGCAAGGATGTAGGCACGTCAATCGAGGACATGAAGCGCCAGGCGGGCGGTAAGCTGGCCGGGATAGTGCTTGATCTGCGCTCCAATCCGGGCGGCTCGCTGGATGAGGCGGTGATCCTCTCCGATCTGTTCCTGACCCATGGCGATATCGTCTCGCAGCGCGGCCGGGTGAAGTCTGAGGACGAGTATTTCCGGGCTGAAACTGCGGTAAAGGGCGATGTTGCCAGAGGTATGCCGATGATTGTGCTGATCGATGCCGGCTCCGCGTCAGCCTCGGAAATCGTTGCAGGGGCGCTGCAGGACCAGCACCGCGCGCTGATCATGGGCGAGCGCAGCTTTGGCAAGGGCAGCGTCCAGTCGCTTTACAACATCGACAAGACCCACGCAGTCAAGCTGACCACGGCGCGGTATTTCACGCCGTCGGGGAAATCGGTCCAGGAAGGCGGGATCGAGCCGGATATCAAGGTGCCGCAGCTGTCCGATCCCGATGCCCGCCGCCGCTCGGAACTGGCGCTGCGCGAATCCGATTTGCGCCGCCACCTGGTCAATGAGGTCAGCCTGGATGACAAAAAGCTCGAAGCGGACAAGCAGCAAGATCCCCGCTTCAAGCTAACTGCCGAACAGCTCAAGGCCAAGGGTATCACCGATTTTCAGTTATATTATGCGATTGAAACGCTGAAGCGCACTGGCGGTGCACTTTTGGCCAGCCGTGGCAAGTAAGGGGCTGCTGCAAATGACGCCACTGGTGGGCGAAAACGCCTTCGCCAAGGCGCGGTTGCTGGCGCTGCTGACCCCGCTGGCGTTGCTTGGCGGGGCTTACATCGCGCAGTATGGGTTCGGGTTGTATCCGTGCGAATTGTGCTGGTGGCAGCGCTATCCGCAGTTTGTCGCACTCGGCTTGGGACTGCTGGCTTTGCTGCGCCCCGGATCGCACAGTCTGGTCGTGCTCGGAGCGCTGGCGATTCTCACCTCGGGGCTGATCGGAGCTTATCACGCCGGGGTTGAATATCACTGGTGGGAAGGGCTGACCGCTTGCACCAGCACAGCCAACCCCAGCACTGCCGATCCGCTGGCGGCAATCCTGAACGCGCCGCTGATTCGCTGCGATGTCGCACAGTGGGAACTGCTGGGCATTTCACTCGCCGGGTTCAATTTCCTGATCTCGACCGCTGCAGCGCTGGTGATTTTCGCGCTGCTCGTCCGCAGCCAGAAGAGGGCAGCATGAACAAGTCGCAATTGGCAAGAATGCTTCGGGTCGATCAGGCCGGCGAATACGGGGCGACCCGGATCTATGCCGGCCAGCTTGCGGTGATGGGGGATCGTGCGCCGCACTCGGGCGAAATTGCCCATATGGCCGAGCAAGAGGCGGTTCACCGGCAAAAGTTCGACGCGCTGATTGCGGCGCGCGGGGTGCGGCCCACCGCATTGCAACCGGTGTGGGCAGTCGCCGGGTTTGCGCTTGGCGCAGGTTGCGCGCTGCTCGGCCCTACTGCGGCGATGGCCTGCACCGCTGCGATCGAAACCGAGATTGATCGGCATTACACTGCGCAGCTGGCAGAACTGGGTAGTGATGATCTGGAACTTGGCGATATGATCCGCAGTTTTCGCGATGACGAGCGTGACCATCTGGATGCGGCGCTGGCCGCCGGGGCTGAGCAGGCACCAGCCTATCCGCTGCTGTCAGGCGCGATCCGCTTGGGGTGCCGCCTGGCAATCCGCTTGTCGGAACGGATCTAGCTTCAGCTGTTATTCAGTACCCCAAGTGCCTATATCAACATGTCTATAACGACCCAATGACAACCAAGGAGCCTCCCATGCGTCCGCTTTTAGCAGTTGCTGCCGCACTTGGTGCCGGAATGATGTTTGCGTTTCCTGCGGATGCACAGGATGTAGCCGGAGACAAGGTCAACCAGCTGATCGTCTATGGCGATGACGTTTGCGCGCCCGCAGCGGAAAACGAGATCACGATTTGTGCCCGCAAGCCCGAGGCCGAACGCTTCCGCATCCCGGAAATCCTGCGCGGGACGGCCTCACCCCAGAACGAGGCCTGGAGCAACAAGGTGCTCGCTTATGAAACCGTCGGCAAGTTTGGCACGATGAGTTGCTCGCCAGTAGGTGCCGGAGGCTGGACCGGGTGCGCCGGCAAGCTGATCGACGCCGCCTATGCCGAAAAAGCAAGCGATCCCAATTTGAAATTCAGCGAGATGATCGCCGCCGAACGCGCCAAGCGGATGATTACGATCGATGCCGAGGCGGCTGAAACCCAGGCCCGGGTCGAGGCGGCTGAAAAGGAATATGAAGCGCGTCAGAAAGCTGCTCAGGCGGCACCCGCTGCGGAAGATGAACCCCTGCCGCTGACCAAGCCTTAGTTTCGGGGCTAACTAAGCGCGATATCGGGCGCGTCTTCCTGCTTCATCCCGATCACATTATAGCCCGCATCGACATGATGGATTTCCCCGGTCACGCCTGAGGCAAGGTCGGACAGCAGGTAAAGCGCGCTGCCGCCAACGTCCTCGATCGTCACATTGCGGCGCATCGGCGCGTTGAGTTCGTTCCACTTCAGGATGTAGCGGAAATCGCCGATTCCGCTGGCGGCCAGCGTCTTGATCGGGCCGGCCGAGATCGCGTTGACCCTGATATTGGCCGGACCCAGATCATTGGCGAGATATTTGACGCTGGCTTCCAGCGCGGCCTTGGCGACGCCCATCACATTGTAATGCGGGATGACTTTTTCCGCGCCGTAATAGCTCAGCGTCACGATCGAGCCGCCCGCTTCTGGCATCATCGCGGCGGCGCGCTGGGTCACCGCGACCAGGCTGTAGGCCGAGATGTTCATGGTCATCAGAAAATTTTCGAGGCTGGTATCAACATATTTGCCGCGCAGCTCGGCCTTGTCGGAAAAGCCGATCGCGTGAACCACGAAGTCGATTGTCGGCCAGCGTGCGGCCAGCGTAGCAAAAGCGGCGTCGAGCGCGCTCATTTCGGAGACATCGCAATCGATCAGGAAATCGCTGCCCAGGCTTGCCGCGAGCGGGCGGACCCGCTTTTCCAGCGCCTCGCCCTGATAGGAGAACGCCAGCTCGGCCCCGTGTTCGGCAAGTTTTTGGGCGATCCCCCAGGCTAGCGACTTGTCATTGGCAAGCCCCATGATCAGGCCGCGCTTTCCGTGCATCAATCCGGTCATTGCTGTTCGTTCCCGTTCGTTTCAGGGCGCCCGTTCGTTTCAAGCCGGTGCCCGGTCATATCCCGCTCTTCCGGGGTAACCGCCAGCGCGGCGTTCAATTCGGCTCCCACCACCATTCCTAGGCCGACCAGCCAAAAAAAGAAAAGTGCGATCATCACGCCGGCCAGACTGCCATAGGTAAGGTCATAGGTGAAAAATCGCGCCAGTACTTGGGGCAGGGCCGCCATGACCATCACCCACCAGCCCGTCACCAGCAGCGCGCCGGGCCATTTGGGATAGCGCCGGGCCCGATAGGCACTGGGGGTCAGGGTGTAAAACAGCAGATAGAGCGAAATATAGAGGATGCCTGCAGGAACCAACCGGGTCGTGGTCAGCGTATCGGCCCAATCCGAAAAGCGCGGAAACCAGGCGGCGATGACTTGTTCCGCAGCACCGATGGCGACCTGCGCGAACAGCGAAAACAGCAGTGCCACTACCGCGATAACGATAACCCCTGTGGAAATCAGGCGATAGCGCCAGAAGGCGGCGGCCGAGCTGGTGCCGTAGGCGCGGCGCAGGATATCACGGATAGTCTCGATCAGGCTGCCGACAGTCCACAGACCAACCAGCCCGCCCACCCACAGCAGCCAGCCGCTGCGGGCCGAAATCACATCGCGCGCCACTGGCTCAAGCGCCCTGGCGACCACTGGTGGGACCGCCAACAGAAAGGTGCGGATCGAAGCTTCGCGCTGGGCTGCCTCACCCAACAGCGAGAAGATCGCCCCAACCGTGATGAAGAAGGGAAACAGTGCAAGGATCGACATATAGGCCAGATTTCCGGCGTGGATGAAACCGTCATTATAGGCGCCAGTCCAGATCCGGGTGACGATGCGGTACAGCCGGGTCGCCCAGAAAGTGCCGTTGGGGCCAACGCGCTCTTCCACCCGCTCCTGCAGTCCGGCCCGCCAGCGCAGCGCCTGCTTGCGCCGGGCTTCGGGTGAAAGATCGGGGACAGTCAATGGCGGCAGATCAGACTTGATGTGTGGCCGTTCCTCCATGCTTATCGTCCGCACTCAGACGCCAAACCGGTTGCGCAAATCGCGCGGATCGCTCCAGCCTTCAAGTCGTTTGGCAAGATCGGCTGCAGCCTCTCCTTCGGGCAGCTGGATTTCCAGCGTGATCAGCTGGTCGCCGCGGGTTCCATCCTTGCGGGTAAAGCCCTTGCCCTTCAGCCGCAGGGTCTTGCCCGAACTGCTGCCCAGGGCGACAGTGAGCATGACCGCGCCCTCCACGGTCGGAACTTTGACTTTCGCCCCGTGGACTGCTTCATTCACCGCGATCGGCAATTCGAGCCGGATATTGTCACCTTCGCGGCGGAAGTAACCGTGCGACTGGAGCTGGATCGTAACGATCGCATCGCCAGGGGCCCCCCCCCCCCCCCCCCCCCCCCCCCCCACCCCCCCACGGGGGGGCAAAAAAAAACCCCCGGGGGGGGTTTTAAAAAAAAAAGTGTGAGCCGGCCCAATGGTTGGGGGGGG